>CAYTPS010000170.1:0-10330 GCA_964439245.1 uncultured Pirellulaceae bacterium
ATATCATTTCGCTGCATACCAACTTGACCGATGAGACTCGCAATATGATCAACGCTGATTCGATCGCAACGATGAAGAAAGGCGTTGTGATCCTCAATTGTGCTCGTGGTGAAATGGTAAACACTGCCGACATCGCCGCCGCACTTGAATCAGGTCAGGTCGGTGGCCTGGGTACTGACGTGCTGGATCAAGAGCCCCCACCCGCGGATCATCCTTTGCTGTCGGCTCCCAACTGTGTCGTGACGCCTCACATTGGCTCGCGCACGTACGAATCGGTCGAAAGACAAGCCGTAATGGCGACGGAGAATTTGGTGCGTATGCTCAAGGGCGAAAAACCGCTGGCTCAAGTCAACGACGTGGCCATTCCTCCGGCTACCTGTTCGGTCACTCCGCCGGCTCCCGGCAGACGCTGATAGCTTTCTCTCCGAAGAACGTGCTTCTTCATCGCCTTGAGTAAATTCAATTTCACAACTTTCATGTTTGTCGTTGGTCCCCTTGCCCAGCGGCAAACTGTTTTCATCCAAAGGTTCTAAAACCGTGTCAGATAAATTTTTTGTCGTCCCCGAACATAAGCATAACGAACTGGTCTCGGCTGCTTACGTCCATCGAAATTTCAGTAAAGAAGAAGGAGACGCGGCGGCCAAGTTTGCGGCTTATGCCACGCGACACGGCATCCGCACGCATAACGCGCTCAAAGCGTTGCACTTGGACCATTTGTTTGGTTCGGCTGCTGGTGGTTGTGTGCCCAATGCTGTTATCGAGGAAGTTCCAGCTCGTTTTGAGTCCTCCAAGACCTGGAACGCGAACAAGAAACTCGGCCAAGCGACGGCTTACGCCGCAATGGAAGAAGCCATCGCGTTGGCAGACAAATACGGCGTCGGCCAAGTGGCAGTAGACAACGCCTTCCATTACCTTTGGGGCGGCGGCTATGTGATGGACGCGGCTCAGCGCGGCTACATCGCCTATACCAATTGCACAGCGGCGCTGACGGAAGTTGTTCCTTTTGGCGGTACTCACCCGACGCTGGGTACCAACCCACATTCTTGGGGTTTTCCAACCACCGATGCGGTCGGTTTTCCGATCGTGATTGATTGGGCTACGTCAGTGATCGCCATGGGACGCGTACAGCAAATCAAGCGTGAGGGAAATCTGATCCCTCAGAAAGAAGCGGCGATCGACAAGGATGGAAATTTCACGGACGATCCAAATAAAGTCACTGCACTGACGACGTTTGGTCGCCATAAAGGCTACGGACTTTCGCTGATCAACGAAATCATGGCCGGTTACATCGGTGGCAGCACGCCGACGTTGCGATCGCGGTGGGCCGACGACGGTGACAAGCATACTTGTGCGTTCTATTTTCAAGTCATCCACCCCGAAGCACTCAGCGGCAACGACTTCGCTGCTGGACGTTCGCAAGCCGACAATGTGAAAGTTGTCATCGACGACATTCTGGGACATGGCAACGATAATTGCTTGCTGCCGGGACAGATGGAAGCGGCGTTCGCCAAACGAACTGAAGCGGCCGGCGGCCTGCTGTTCAGCGAAGCTGAAATTGGCGAGTTTAACGAGATCGCCGAAGAAGCCGGTTTGGCGAAACTGGATCTAGCCAGTTTCAAGCTGGCAGATCAAGTTTAGTGGCTTTACGGCCAGACTAACCCGACGCGTGAGCGAGGCGCTTATTACTAGTGTGGCCTCGCTGACGCGTCGGGTTAGAAAAAAATGTTCGCCTCTCAGCGAAAGGCGACAATTCCCAAACCTAATCCAACTTTAATAGAAAACAATGTCTGACTATCTGAACCAACTCTTCTCACTTAATGGAAAAACGGCTGTGGTGATTGGCGGCACAGGAGAGCTGTGCGGTGCAATGGCCGAAGGCCTTGCCTCTGCCGGAGCCGAAGTCGTCCTCGTTGGACGCAGCAAAGAAAAGGCTGAGGCTCGGCTGAAATCGATCGAGGCGGCTGGCGGCAAAGCATGGTTTCTGCCATGTGAGGTTGACAAGCGTGAGCAGTTGGAAAAACTGCTGGCCGATGTTGTCGAAAAAAGCGGCAAGGTCGATGTGTTGATCAATGGCGCCGGCATGAACAGTGCAACGCCATTTTTGGAAATTCCAGAAGAAGAATGGGATCGGATCTATGAGGTCAACATCAAGGGTGTGTTCCTTGCGTGCCAGGTGTTTGGCAAGTATTTCGTCGAACGTGGCGAGGGCGGTTCGATCATCAATGTTGGTTCTATGTCCGGCGTGATTCCACTTTCGCGCGTGTTTACCTATTCAACGACAAAAGCAGCCGTACACAACCTTTCCAAGAACCTCGCACGCGAGTGGGCCCAGCAGAACATTCGCGTTAACACACTGGTGCCTGGTTTCTTTCCTGCCGAACAGAACAAGAAGGTTCTAACGCCAGAGCGCGTTGGACAAATCATGGGTCACACTCCGATGAAGCGATTCGGTGAGGCGAAAGAACTGATTGGAGCAACGATTCTGTTGGCCAGTGACGCTGGATCATTTATGACCGGTACCGAGACGGTCGTCGACGGTGGATATGCGGCGATGACGATTTAGATACGAGTCCACTTTTTCGCCTGAGAAACTTCGGCGGGCACCAGCAGGCACTTGCTTCGGCGTAAGTCCTGATTCTGCCTAGCCGAAGTCGTAAGACTTTGAATCGCCTGCAAACACATTCTCCAGTCTCTTGCGAGATCGGCTGCCAAGCAAGGTGGTAGCCTTGCCCATTTGGAATTAGAGGTTACACGAAGCGACATGACAAAGAATTTCATTCACGAAGACTTTGGTCTGACCAACAAGACAGCGGTTGAACTCTATCATCGCTTCGCAGCGGATCAGCCGATCATCGATTACCACAACCATCTTTCGCCTGCCGACATTGCGCAGAACCGTAAGTTTGGCGACTTGTTTGAGATGTGGATCGATCACGATCATTACAAATGGCGAGCGATGCGGGCAAATGGTGTCGACGAGAGTTTGGTGACCGGCGATGCTGATCCCAAAGACAAGTTCCTCGCGTTTGCTTCAACGGTACCGCATACATTACGCAATCCGCTGTACCATTGGACGCATCTGGAACTGAAAAGATACTTCGACATCGATGAACTTCTTTCGGCGAAAACGGCTCAGTCGATTTGGGAGAATGCTTGCGATCAGATTCGCAATCGTGAAGACCTTCAGGTGCGGGGGATTTTGAAAAAGTTCAAAGTCACTGCACTTTGCACGACCGATGATCCAACTGATGATTTGAACCATCACCTCGCAATCGCTGACGACCAATCGATTGACATCGGTGTGTTTCCTGCTTTCCGGCCTGACTGGGCGATGTTTGTTCATCGTGTTGACGAATTTAATCCTTGGGTTGAAAAACTGGCCGCCGTTTCGGGCGTCGAAATCAATTCGTTTGACGATTTCCTGAACGCGCTTCGACAGCGTCACGACTTCTTTCACGAATGTGGTGCCCGACTCTCAGATCACGGCATGGAATACGTTCCAGACGATTTTTGTGATCAGTCCACCGCGGCGGCGATATTCGATGCGGCCCGTGGGGGAAATACAGCCACGCCAAAAGAGCACGACCAATTCTCGACGTTTATGCTTCTGTACTTGGCCAAGTTGGATGCGGAAAAAGGTTGGACAAATCAGTTTCACACTGGCGTTTGGCGAAACAACAACACGCGGCTGTTCAACAACGTCGGCCGGGATCTTGGATGCGATTCTATCGGCGACACTTCGCAAGGTCGGTCACTGCAACGTTTTTTGGATCGTCTGGATCAGGAAAACGCACTGCCGAAAACCATTATCTATAACCTCAATCCGTCAGATAATTATGTGATCAGCACGATGCTGGGCAATTTTCAGGGGGACATCCCCGGAAAAATGCAGTTTGGCTCAGGTTGGTGGTACTTGGACCAGAAAGAAGGCATGCAGTGGCAACTGAATACACTGTCCAACACGGGCCTATTGTCTCGGTTCGTGGGAATGCTGACCGATTCGCGCAGCTTTATGTCTTTGACGCGGCACGAATATTTCCGCCGAATCCTCTGCGATATGCTAGGTTCTGATATCGAAAATGGTGAACTGCCAAGCGATATTGAAATGGTTGGCGATCTTGTCAGCCGAATCTGCTACCAGAATGCCAAAGACTATTTAGGGCTGGTAGTGTCGTAAACACCCAAAATGCTTCGTTGTTGCAGGGGAAATTTTGAATTCTGAAGATCAAGAAAATAACGATAGCAATTCTCAGTTGCCTCCCAATGAGACCGTTGATAATTCTGCGATTGTGCAGACTGATGTTATCGAAGCGCCCGTACCGAACGCTTCCCTGCGTCCCCAACCACTTGGGGTGGCCGATTTTTTTAGCTGGGCAGTGATCATAGCGATCACTCTGTTTATTGTGGTCGAGACTGCAATGGAACAGTTTGGTGAACACGAGCCGCGCGAAACAACGGCCGCGGACCTCATGCAGGTCAATCTCCAATCGAAGATTCTCGTCGGGCAACGTGTGGTGACCGAACAGCTTGAGGAAGAGCAAGCGAAAGCCGCCCAAGAGGAAGGTGAAGATGAGCGGACTGAAACTAATGAAGCTACCGAAGCGACGTCCGAAACTGCCTCCGAGCAAGAGGCAAAAGACGACTCCTTGCCAGCGCCGGAGGCGTTAGACGCCGGAACCTATGAGCAACGGTTGTGCTACGCCATTTTGCTTTCAGAGCTTTACGGTCCCCAGCGCGCCGCGGACTACTTCGAAACACTCGATCAGAAAGTTGCGGACGCCAATTTTGAACCGAACGAAACGCAGCAGTCCTTGCGCACATCGATCGACGCGCTAGTGGAGGACTATGCCAACGGTGATTTTTCCCAGCGTAGCGTTTCCGAATCTGAGAAGGCAGAGCTCAAGGAGCGACTCGGCTTCTCGGGCGAGTTGATACTTACTCCCAAAGGCACCGCGGACGAACCAGGTCGCAAATGGGTTGAGCAAGCTGCGCAGAGTAAGATCGTTGGAGCTGGAGCCATTCTGATTTTTGGCATACTGTTTTTCCTAGCGGGAATCGTTGCCGCCTGTACCATTTTGGGAGTTGTTTTTAGCAACGCGTCAGCGATTCGGTTCGTTCCTGAGAACCAGGTTGGAGGTATCTATCTCCAGACATTTGCGATCTGGTTGGTTGGCTTCTTCGGCATCCAACTCGCATTACCGCCGATCCTCGAAGCGGTCGGCCTTGAAGTAGACCCTAGTTTTGCGATCTACTTTAACTTTGTCGTCTTTTTTCTGTCACTCGCTGCGCTGGCGTGGCCGATCATCCGTGGGCGCTCTTGGGCTGAGGTATGCCATGATATTGGTTGGACCGGCGAGTCCTTTTTCAGAAACATTGTTGTCGGAATTGCAACATATGCGGCGTGGCTTCCCATGGTGCTGATCGGGATATTCTCCGTGTTCGTTTTGATGATGCTGTTTCCGATGGCCGCGGAGGCGGGCGAATTCGAGCTGCCGGCCACCCCAAGCCATCCGATTCAACATCTGATGTCCTCAGGTGATATGACGATTTGGATCGGTGTGTTCCTCGCAGCTTGCGTCGCGGCACCAATTGTTGAAGAAACGATGTTTCGTGGTGTCCTGTATCGTCACCTGCGTGACCGCAGTATCCACTGGAATCGCGTGGTCAGTGTTACGGTTGCCGCCGTCGTCAATGGCGTCATCTTTGCCGCGATTCATCCGCAAGGCGTATTGGCGATTCCGCTGCTAACGACGCTGGCGGTCGGATTCACATTGGCGCGAGAGTGGCGTGGTTCGCTAGTTAGCTCGATCACGATGCATGCGTTGAATAATTCGATGGTCACTGCGATGATGCTCTTCTTGATGTAGGAAGAGTTTTTGTTGCGTCGAATTAGTCAGAACAACTAAGTTCAAATTTTTCGTGCTCTACCTGTTCCAGCACTAAACGCAGCATTTTTTTCTGATCATCGGCAATGATCTCGATAACCAGTTTTTTGAAACTGTCCTCGAGTGAAACTTGCGGCACGATTTCGATCGTCTCAAATGTCCCTACCATCGCCCGCCGGACAGTGCCTCTGTCGTCAGAGACAGTTCCCTCATAGTCCAGATACGCCTCGCGGTGCAGTGGCAGCTTCATCGCGGGTAGGGCGGTATGGTCACTCGAGAGTTTTTCTGGAATCGCAAACGTCACCAGCCCGCTTTCACACTCCAGCATCAGATCGTAGTGAATGTCCACTGAATCCGAATCGAGAGTTTTGCTGTTCAAATATTGCCGACGGGAAAGTGGAATCTGACTGGCTGGTTGAGTGTGTTCTAGCACGACAAAACGGGAGCGATCCATACAGCATGACGCCAAAGACGAATAAGAAGGGTAAACCATCAACGTCCTGTCCTTTTGCGGACTTCAGATATCTGGACGCCGATGTTAAATTGTACCCCGCAAGGCCGAAGATCAAGCGGCCAAAATCTTGACACGCATCGTTCTTTTTTCCGCTGACAATTTCTGCTCGCTCCGCTATGTCCGACTCTGTTGCTATTGAAATTGTTGAAACACGTGCTCAGCAGAAGCGCTTTATTCGATTTGCTTGGGACCATTATCAAGGTGACCCCAACTGGATCCCGCCTCTGCGATCTGAGATCAAAAAGCTGCTCAATTACAAACCGCATCCGTTTTATAGAAATGGAGAAGTGCAAACGTTCATCGCTGTGCGTGACGGGAAAGACGTTGGGCGTATTGCCGCCATCGTCGACGGACACCACAACGATTATCACAAAGAGAACCGAGGCATGTTCGGTTTCTTCGAGTCGATCGATGATACCGGGGTCAGTGCCGCACTGTTTGATGCGGCCAAAGGATGGTTCGCAGAACGAGGAATCGAGCAATTGCGAGGTCCGGCCAATCCGTCGCAGAACTATGAATGGGGGTTGTTGGTCGAAGGGTTTGATTCGCCTCCGACGTTCATGATGACCTATAACAAGCCGTACTACGAACGCTTGATTACCGATTGGGGATTCGAAAAATCGCAAGACATGTTCGCGTACGTGGGACGCACCGATCAACTAGATGGTCTGGACCCGAAGCTATTACACGTGGTTAATTTGGCGATTGATCGATTCAAGATCAAGCTCCGCCGGATCAGCAAAAAGAACTTCGCCCAAGACGTCGAACACTTTCTTGATATTTACAACAAGGCGTTGCCTGGCCAGTGGGGATTCACTCCTATGAGCCCCGATGAATTGAGGGAAACGGCCAGCGGACTGAAGCATCTGGTTGTCTCAGAGATGACTTCAGTGGCCGAGGTGGACGGCAAACCAGTCGCCGCCGTCTTTGGATTGCTCGACTACAATCCGCTGATCAAGAAAATCGACGGCAAGCTGTTTCCGTTTGGGATTTTCCGCCTGCTGCTGGGCCGAAGAAAGATCAAGAAAATCCGGCTGATCAGTACCAATGTGCTGCCCGAATACCAACGTTGGGGGTTAGGGGTGGCGCTGTTGTCTCGTTTGGTGCCGGAGGTGTTAGAATGGGGGATCACCGAGTCGGAATTTTCTTGGGTTTTGGAGTCAAATAAGTTGTCTCGTGGTACACTGGAGCGCGGCGGAGCCACAAAAACCAAGACCTACCGGATCTTTGATTATGATCCTGGTGCGGCAAATAAAGATCATCCAACGACTTAGTCGTCTGTTTGATAAACACTCACTATCCCACAGTACCACTGTCTCGTTCCGCCAACCTCTAATTGATCGTTTGAGTTTTGATGAAATCCGATTGCGAAGTCGTTGTTACCGGTATGGGCGTTGTCAGTCCCATCGGAATCGGCCAAGACGAGTTTTACACTGCGTTGATGGAAGGCCGAAGTGGTGTCAGCGTCATCGAATCGTTTGAGCAAACGAATTTGCCAATGCGTATTGGAGCACCGGTACGCAACTTCGAAGCCAAGAAATACGTCAAGCCTCGCAAGGCACTCAAGATCATGTGCGAGCCGATCAAATTTGGCTGCGCTGCTGCATTGATGGCGACCGAACAAGCTGGGCTTACAGGATCGGTCAACGAGGACGGCTCACCTGTTCAGGTGGTGTCACCTGAGCGCATCGGTACTGTGTTGGGGACGGAGACGTTTTTTGCTGATCCTACCGAAGTCGCGCGTGTTTTCCGCAGCTGTATTGTGGATTCCGACTACCAGCATGATCGCTGGGGGGAATTCGCCATGCGACAAATCCAGCCATTGTGGATGCTAAAGTATCTGCCCAACATGGCTGCATCTCACATTTCGATTGCCGCTGATGCGCGTGGTCCCAGCAATTCGATCTGCCAAGGCGCCGCATCGGGTTTGCTGGCGATCATCGAGGCTGCCTCACTGATCAAACGCGGCGCCTGCGATGTGGTGCTTGCCGGTGGAACGGGATCTCAAATGGCGCTTACCGCGATGCTTTACAGGGGTACCGATTTACTAAGCAAAAACATTAACGCCCCTGCAAGCGCCAGCCGTCCGTTCGATGTAAATCGAGATGGAATGGTGGTCGGCGAGGGAGCCGGCGTGATGGTTTTGGAAAGCAAAGAACATGCCGTCAAAAGGGGAGCTAACATCATCGCTTCGCTTACAGGATGGTCGCGATTATTCTGCGATCCCCTGACAAGCGCTGACGAACCAAAAGAAGCCGCCATCGAATCCAGTCTAGCGTTGGCAATCGAGGATGCTGGAATAGTTGCTGCTGATATAGGGGTGGTCAACGCATCAGCCAGTGGTGTTGTTGCCGAAGACCGCCTTGAGGCACAAGCGATTCGCGCAGTCCTTGGTGACGTTCCAGTGTCAGCCCATAAGAGTAATTTTGGCAATCTTGGTCCAGGAACCTCAGTGGTTGAGTTGATCGGAGGGCTGCTGGCAATTGACCGTGGAAGCATTCCCCCCACGATCAACTGTGATCAAGTCGACCCTGAGTGCCCAGTTTGCGTCACCACTCAGGCCTGCCAACTAGAGAAACCTTCGGTCATAAAGACCGGATTTTCAGCCACCGGGCAGATTGCTTCGGTCGTTTTTGCAAAAGATGACGTGGCCTAGAATCCAACCCAAGTTTGGTTGGTGTGGACGGATTGGGGCGTTTTCGCCTGATTGATCGGCGGTAGCGTTTAAGATCTCGTTCGGTGTCCAGAATCAGTGTTTTTCCGTGCTCAGCGTAAAAATCGCTGCCGATAAAGTATCAAACGGCAGGAATTCTGCTGCGAAATACGGCCCAATGCTGAACACGATAGCAAGCACGCTAAGTGTAGTATATTGCTTTCCGACACACCCGTTGACGGGGTTTGCCTAATCCTTATACTTTTCGGGACTAATCAGCGGGGACTTCCTTCCCTGTCAACGAGCAATCACACCAAGATAAAATAAAAGGATTGATCATGTTAAAAAGGTTGCTAACGGGTGGCACCATAGTTTTGGGGTTATCGGTCCTCTGTAGTTCTGCTGTTAATGCTGATGTTTTGAATCAGCGTGACACGATTAACGGTACACAACAAACGATTACTGACGTCACTCCTACCGGTTTCGTTACGAGCATTCCGCGTACCATCAATGTTGTTGACAATGAGGTGATTCAGGACATTTCAGTCACGATCGAGGGTCTTCAGCACACTTTTGCAGGTGACTTGGTCGCTTCGCTTTCGAGAGAAAATGGCGACGGTAGCTCAACCTCGATTCAGTTGTTTGATCGCATCCAACTAGGCAACAGTCCCGGTGGTTTCGGCGACAGCTCTGATTTTGACGGAAACTACACGTTTTCGTCGATTGAGGCAGATCCCACCAACGCGTCCAACCCTGCAAGTATCTGGTCCGCAGCGGACAGTATCCCAACGAGCGACGTTATTCCAGTCTCTCAAGCCAGCCAATTAGTGGCCAACACATTTTCTGACTCAATTCCGAATTCTTACTTTGCCGCTGACGCGAATGAAAATCCGCTTTCGTTCGCCACTAATCCCGACGGCACGAATCGGTTTGCAGGACAGTCGACACAAGGACTTTGGACCTTCCGAATCCGAGACGAGAATCGGCAAAACGTCGGATCCTTCACCGGCGTAACGATTAACTTCCAGTCGACCCCAGTGGCCGTTGTCCCAGAGCCTAGCTCATTCGGCTTACTTGCTGTTGGTGCAGTCGGTGGCTTCTTCTATCTGCGACGTCGCAAGAAGAACGAAGAGAAGGCAGAAGCTTAAGCCAGAGTTGATTGCTTATCGGCGATTAGCATCCTTTCAACAAAGACCAGTCCGAAGTCAGACTGGTCTTTTTTTGTGGTGTGCCGGGCATGTTTATTTTCTTGGGGGTGTAAGTCCCCTGTTCATCCAG
>CAYTPS010000171.1:0-10296 GCA_964439245.1 uncultured Pirellulaceae bacterium
CCGTATACTTTGGCACGTCATGTAAAATGCCCATATTCTCCGCAAATCCGGAGAACACACCTATTTTAAATTCCCTACAGTGGTTAACTGGGAAGGCTCCCGAGGGAATGCAACTCACTACAGCAATTGCACTGCTGGCAAACCAATTCGGCTTGAGTAAGACGCAAGCAGCGGATCTTCGCACCGGCTTTGGCGAATCATATAAGGCGATCAACAACGACCCCGAGTGTGAAGCGATGACGTCCGTAGTGAGTGAGATCTTGGCAACGGATCCTAACCGAAAGGGACACTATTTCATTTATACGCCGAGCGAGCAATCTGCTGCCGCGCCGACGATTTTATTTCTTCACGGCTATGGTGGAAATCTGCAGTTCTATATCTGGGCCTTGAAAGAAGCCTTTCCAAATTCCGTAGTTATTGCTCCTACTTGGGGAATTGGATGGCACACCGGAAATGCCACTTACCTAGATGAGGTATGCCGAGACGCCGAATCTCGTTTTGGTCTACCGCTAAGAAACAAATGGCTCATGGGATTATCCGCTGGTGGTCCAGCAGGTTTCCGTGCAATGAATAGCAAGGCAATTAATTTTCAAGGCTACATCTGCATCGCTTCAGGATTGCCTCAACGAGACGTTGCGGATGTTTCGTTCACCGAGCCTATCCTAATGCTCAACGGTGTAAATGACGTCAGGTTTCCGATCAGACTCGTCAGGCGTAGTATTGCTAAGATGAAATCAGTTGGTCTTAATGTGGAGCAGACGGAAGTAGATTCTGACCACTTCTTTTTGTTGACTGACAGTGTTGAGACGCTGCGGACTGTAGAATCGTTCATCGAAAAACACTCAATGCCCATTTTGAGCACAATAGAAACTCAAGAGTCCAACGGGTTTGTCAAATTCATGAACCCGCTGGTTTTGCTATGTTTAGGGGGCACCGTCCTCGGTTTGGTTTCCTTTGTCATATTGCGAGACCGAAACAAGAAGTTGGCGAAACCAACGGCCTAGTTTTCCTGCTTGCAACGCGATCATCTCTAGTCCTCGACAACGGTCGTGAAGGAAGGTTCATTTAGTGCCCGAACCGATTCGAGAAACTTGGCTACGTTCGGAGAGTCGCCCAAACGCACAAACTTTATACCGTCAGGAGGCGATTGTTGGATTTTTGAATATTCCTTCACGCGTCTTTGATAGGACGTTGCGGTCCAAAGAATCATTGACTCTTTACTGCAGAACGTCTGCCGAAACGACTCACGATTGCCGGTCCCCGGCCACAGTTCTTCCTGCGTCCAAGAACGATGCACAGCCCGGGCAACAGCGCGATACATGTTGTGCACAAAAGAAATATCCAGCCACAAAATCATCGTGGCTCGCGCCCATTTGAGATCGTGCGTCAGTTCATTGTAGTTTCCATCTAGGATCCATCGCGGTCCAGCGACCGCATCGGCGACTCGCGCGCGAAACACTTCTGGCTGAGCCTGCGTCCAGTTTGGACCGTGATAGAGCGCGTCCATTTCGACGTAGGGCGAGTTCAATATCGCCGCCAACCGCTTTCCCAATGTCGATTTACCGCTGGCGCTGGTGCCAACCAGATTGATGCGCTGCAAATCAGCGTTTTCTAAGTTCATCCTGTCGAGATCTCTTGAAGAGATAAGCCTGACGACATCTGGCCTAGCAAAAGCAGCTCTTAACACCGAGCATGCTCACGCGAGCGTGAGGCATGGCACCCTAAGTTAAACCGCTAGAACCCCAACTCGTAACTAAAGTAGATACCACGTAATCGGAGGTTGCCGCTGTCGTCGGTCTGCGATAGCTGACTGACGTTGCTTAGATCCGACGAGATATTGTCGCTGGCGTGAGCGACACCCGAGATCCCGATCGCCCGATAGCCAAGGCGAAAACGCGATGAGTGGCTGAACTGGTAGATCAAACCGAGATCGATCTCCGCCAGAAAACTTGCATCGCCCTCAGAACTGCCGTAGTCGTAGCCCAATATCGATGTGCTGCCGTCGACGATATTTGGATCGAACGTGGATCCATCGGCAAAGTTTCCGCTGATCTTACGATTGGCGCGAGCATTGGTGTAGAACAGGCCAAACTTGGTTCCAATCGATGCCCCCAGTTTGTTGAACACGTTAAACTCACTGCGACCGCCGACTTGGGCTCCAAACAAAGAGTTTTCAACCGACGAGTTAAACGCAAGGCTACGGGGGCCCGTGCCGGTGTCGCTGCCCGATACGTACTGAAGTGATTCGTCAAAATCAATGTATCGGAAGCCCACCAATGTTTCGAAGTTACCCAGCATTCCGCTAAACCAGCTGGCGTCCGAGCGATTTCTCAGAACATTAAATTCGAAATTATAGATGCTGCTCTCACGCGTCAACGCGTGGAAGTTTCCTTGGTTGAAGAAGTCGGCAACCGATGGGTCTCCAACGGCTTCGGCAACGTTATTCAGTCCCACCAAAACGGTCGAAGGGGAATTGCCCAGGCTGGCTGTATTACCGCTGGGATCAAGTCCGAAGTACCTGAACTCCCAACCAACACCCGTACTGGCACGGACTTGAAAATATGCCTCGAAACCACCGATCTGTCGGTGGTCAGCATTACCAGTTGTCAGTGTTTCATCACCGCCATTGCTAAGCAATACGTCGTCGCCATAGTTGCGACGGAACCCAAGAGTTGAAAGGCCAATCACGCTACTTGTTTCGTACAGAGTGGATTCAACAACACCCTCGTACACTTGGCCTTCAACGACCGCGCCCTCGTAGACCTGCCCTTGATAGATTTCGTCATCAAACGAGCTCTCATCGAACAGAACGTCACCGCTACCACTAGTTGAACCACCGGTCCCGGCAGTCGATCCGCTAAGAGATGACGAAGCCGATGTCGCAGGGGTAGGTTCCTGTAAAATCGACGGCGATTGTTCTGTGAGTGCTGGTGCATCGGCGGGCGTTACTGCCTTGATCACCTCGCCACGCAATGATGCTGCCGAAGAATCAACCCTGGGCAAATCCAATGACAATGGGCCACCGGGAAGAGGATTCACCGGCAAGTCAATTCCTGAGTTTAGGTCAGCGAGGCCTGGTGCTTCAAAGTCTTGGGCATACAGAGAGGTTGTAGTGCCTTGCACACACAGCGCCATAACCGGGAAGGCGAGAGCAAACAATAATTTTCGTTGTTGATTCATATTTGTACCAGTTTTCGAACTTGCGAATTTGGTTTTGCGGATTCGAAAGGGTTGCCGAAATCGGAGGACGATCAATCGGCAAAATTCTGTTTTCAAAAGGACTGCTAAAACCCTGACGATGATGTCAGACGTTCCAATACCTACGACTGAACATCGTCATCACATTCGGTGGGAACCAAACAATCTGTCTCATTGGTCGTTGTTAGAACAATTGGAACGGGCGTGGCTGGAGTTTTTGGAACAACACGAATCAGTGGTCAAGTTGCCCTAGTCCAAAGCGTTTTCGCAAACAGGAAACTCTAACAACCAACCTGTGACAACTCGCAACTTGAATTGGGATTTAAGATAGGTAAACATGGCAACCGGCCTCTCCCTTTCTCGCAAGCGCTCGTTCAACCGTGGACATTTCAACATTGAGCCGTGCCATCAGAAATCCCGCTAGCATCTCGATGATTTCACGCTGTCGCTTGTCGGCAGACTCAACCTTTTCCGAAAAGTCAACCGCTTTGATCGTTTGAGCCGCAGTTCAATCGGCCGACCGACCGATTTTTTATATGTGTCACTTCCTGGTACCAGTTACAAGCGTTCGAGCTTCCATTGTTGAGCTACCCCACCATTTCGTATGACCTTTGGCAGTCGCTGGACGATCCTGCAGCGCGGATCGACCGCGTTCTACGAGATCGCTCGCATCGTTTGATCATTGGTTTAGCCATCAATCAGGCGGTTAGTAAATTGCAATGCGCGCTGATGATGACCGATGGGCATGGGAAATTCCTCCGCCTCAGACATGCGGTCGGACATGTCATTCCAATCCCGAAGACTATCCAAGATAGCTGGCACGAGATTGATGCGTCTCAAGGAAATCCGCAACTGAAAGACGCTCGGCAGTTCATGTCAGAACTGGCCGATTTCCAAAGTCAGGCAATTGAGTCGGTCAAACTGCACGCTGGCAAGTACGTCGACCGGATTCTGGCCGTCGCACTGACCGATCCCGGACTGTGGGTGGAGGATTTTGATGGCAGAAAGATTTATTGTCCATTGTCTGACAGTCAGCGTATCGCCGATTTGACGGGTCTGACGGTAATCGACAATTTTCCCGTTAACGATGTACTATCGGGAGGTAACGGGGGCCCGTTGGAACCGTTGCCGCTTTGGTTGGCTTTCGCCGATCGCCACGCGCGTGTCGCCAGCGAGCATCGGATTGTAATTCTGGCCGAAGAAGAGATCCGTGCTTTCCTGCTGCCGGCATCGGATGGACTGGACGCAGAATTACCATCGATCCAAATAGCTACCGCGCAGGACGATTTTGCTGTCGCACTAAAGCAAGCGTTGAAAACGCTCGATCACCAAACACGACAACGCCTTACGACCGGCCCGATGCCGGTTGTCGGTCAAACCTATATCTTTGGTCAAGAACAACACAAATCGGAGCTGAAAAGAATTCTGACACAAACTTCACGTGCGGGGAAAGTAATTACCGACCATGTTGGATCGCACAATCACCTTGGTGTTAACGACAACTCGATCAACGCAACCATTACCGGACTGCTGGGCATTCTGCACATCGACCAAATGCAGGGTAACCTGCCATGGCTCACCGGTGCCAGCGATCAGCGCGTGCTAGGTCGGCTCACACCAGGGACTCCCTCAAACTGGCGGCAACTCGTTAGAGAGATGTCAGACTTCTGCCCACCGGCCATGAAGCTCAATGACGCGATCTAATTGGTAAAACCCGGCTAAATCACCAAGAAAATATCTCGAATCAAAACAACGCTCTCATTCTGAGACGACCAAATGTCCCTTTGTGAGACGAAATCCCAAAAAACACGCGGTTTGAGATTTTTTCAGTTTGGCACAGCGTCTGCTCCAGTGGATGTCAGTGGACGAGCAATGCCCTCAGTGTGTTCTCATCACCGCCGTCTCCCAAGGGCGCTCGTCCATCCCGCCTTTTTTTGGGTGCGTTCGACTTCGTTGAATGCACCCTTTTTTCGTTTCAGCATGGGCTTTCTAGTCAGCCGCTACGTAGGAACTCCAGCAGCCAAAAAGCTGTTGCTCTCAAAGGCTACCCGGCCTCAGTTCGCTAGCGTAGAATGGCCGCCGGCGTATCGGAGAGTATAAACGGATTGAATATTTTGATCCGGTATTGCCGATTTTCTATTCAATCGCGGTCGCCAAACCCAGCCCTAAGTCAGGTACAGCATGCCCCAATCTTCTCTCCAAACACTGTTTGTCTGTACGACGCTTTCAGCCATCACAGTGGTGGCTTGTACCTCATTGAGCTTTGGACAAGGATTTGCCCCCAGTTTGCCCAACGCTAACCCAACCATTGAGAATACAAGTAAGCCAAAGTATTCTCTGCCACGCACCACGCCAAAACTTGAGCAGCCCGTTTTAGAGGATGGTGCAAAGTCCAGCACCGTTTCCAACTTCGGCGGTTCGAGCTTTGCTTTGCCTCGGCGCTCAAACAGCGAAACATTCAAAAGTTCGTCACAGGTCAGCAACTCGCCAGTCGCACCGTCAAACCTGGTCTCCAGCGACGCCTTCGACACCCTTAGCGAATCAGACAGCTCAACACCAACCGTATCTGATGTAGGAACAACGCCATCCAAAAACGATAGAGTACTCTTTATTGACATTTGCAACGTCAAACTGATGCAGGACATCATGATCCCGGCCGAAGAAGAAGGGCTCCTAAGTGAACTAAATGTAAAAGAAGGCGATGCAGTTCCTGCTGGAAAGATCGTCGGTAGGATCGATGCAGGGCGGTTGGAACTTGCGGCTGAAGAAGCTCGCAAGAAGCTTGAAATTCAAAGGGAAAAAGCCGAAAGTAAATCGGCGTACAATGTTGCCGTTAAGAAATACAAATTGGCCAAAGAAGAGTACGAAACGGCTGCTCGGTTGGGACGCAAAGGTTCCAAGTCAGCCCATGAGGTTCGTCGAGCCAAATACTCGATGGAGGCGTCTTATGCCGAGGTCCAAGATGCGATGGACCAGCGCAGCGAAGCCGCGGGATTAGCCGCACTCGAAGAGATCAATGTTCGGCAGATCGACTTCATGATTGAAAAGATGCGAATCACAACACCGTTTGATGGCAACGTTCTTGAAATCATTAAGCACCCCCAAGAATATGTTCAAAAAGGTGAAAACGTTATCCGGTTTGTTCGCATGGATAAGCTTTGGGTAGAGGGTACCGTTTCGTCAGATACTTGCCGGCCTTCGGATGTCAAAGGTAAACGTGTTACGGTCACCCTTAAACAAGCCGGTGGCGAAGAACTTGAATTCATCGGGCAAGTTGTTACTGGGCCGTTGGAAGTAGAAGGAGTTGGCAAACGTTTTCGCGTGCGTGCCGAGGTCGACAACCGATACGAAAACGGGCAGTGGGTTCTGCTGCCGGGAGCATCGCTTAGCATGTCCGTTAATCTTGGCCCCAATGCGTCACCGCGTGCTGCTAATCGAGTACGTTAACTCGTTTAGCTGTTTTACTGGCGTGTAATCCAGAGAAAACGCGTGCCTCTTTCGTCTTGGCGTAGTTCATGCCGTAAACGAGGTTTGGCCTGCAACAGCAACTTGCTCAACGCTAGGGCGTAACTGGTCTTGGCCTTGTTGTAGGATACCATCGTCTCGGAGAGATCAATCGTATTGCCATCCTTGTCTTTGGTCGCCCCCGGATCCACTAGGAATGGCAGTTTCAGACGGCGCTCGATTGCCGAAAGCACGCTCGCCAAAGGCGTCTCATTGACCTGCAGCGGGATGCGCTGAAACATCTTTGGGAATGCGTTTCCGGGCGCTTCCTCCACGGGCCAGCCAGGCGGCCAGAATTCTTTGGCATTTTCCTTTCGCACAACCCGAAGCTCCACAGCACTTCCCTGCTTGGGGCGAGGATGAAACACGAGCCCCTGTTGTCGCAACAGAATTGCCAACGCCGTGCCCATCGACAGACCGCGTAGCTTTACACCTGCCATCTCCTGTTCATCCAACATCGTTTGGGCCGTTTGCGAGATCTGATACCGCATCGGCAGGGCATCCAGCAAATCGTGAACCAATGCTCTAGCGCTCACTCCTTGGGTTTCGCGGTCGACCGAAGTCGCCAGCAACCGATGCACATCTACCAATTGTTCCGATGTCAGCCCAAACGCTTTTTTCTTTGCAAGCGTGGTTTTCGCCCCATCGTCCCGCAACTTGGCGAGAAATGCTCTCACGCCCGAGGTATCAGATCGGGCGAATGACTTGCCAGGAAACTTGATTCTGCCGTTGGCAATCACTGCTTTTACTTGAACGACGACTTGGCTGCCAGCTTCACTTTCGGTGACCGCCGGTTTGGGACGCACTGCCGTTTTAACTTTGACGCGATCAGCTCCGACTTCCGACATTGCCTGCATCCACTGCTGATGATCCAACGCCGAAGACAGTGAATCGCTCAAAAGAGTCAATTCAACCGAGCGCTGTGCATACAGATGGCCCGATATGCCAGGCATCATGCTCGCGATGCAGACCGCTGCCAACAGCACAAAGATCTTTTTGCTCGCGGTGAGGAATTTATTCGTCATTCGTCTGTGGCTGAATCCGATTGCTGATTAAGTTCGATAGTGGCCAAACAAAAAATGGCCGAAACTCAATAGCGAGTTTCGGCCGATAAATTTTCCGCGGCGCTAGAACTCTTGCGAGTTCGGCAGCTTCAGGATGGTTTACTCTTCAGAACCAGCATCGTCGCCGCCGCCTGCGTCGTCACCTTCGCCGGCTCCGACTCCAACAGGCTCCTCTTCCGGCGGAGGCTCTGGAGGCTCGATGAACTCGCTCTTGAATTCCAAACTCGTAATTTTGCCCTCTTCATTTCGAACGCCGACGACTTCGATTTTATTCTTGCCCTCAAAGGTCCCCTTGAGCAGTTCTTCGGACAGCGGATCTTCAACGTAGTTTTCCAAAGCGCGCCGCAGCGGACGAGCACCGTAATCGAGGTTGGTACCTTTCTTGATCAAGTACTCTTTTGCTTCGGCGGAAAGTTCGAGGTCGAATCCCATCTCCTCCAAACGCTTGTGAATCTTGGCCAGTTCGAAATCGACGACAATCTTGAGGTCTGCTTTTTCCAAGTGACGGAAAATGACGGGCTCTTCTGACAGACGATTCAAGAATTCCGGACGGAAAGCCTTTTCGATTTCGCCGAATACACGCTCTTTCATGTTCTCAAATGACTGATCGTCACCGGCGCCCGGCAGTCCCATTCCAGATTCGTTCTTGATCTGATGGGCTCCAACATTGGTTGTCAGAATCAGAATCACGTTGCGAAAATCAATGTGACGGCCAAACGAATCGGTCAAACGTCCCTCTTCCATCACCTGCAACAATGTGTTGAAGATATCAGGATGAGCTTTTTCGATTTCGTCCAACAGAACCACGCTGTAGGGTCGTCGACGAATCTTCTCGGTTAATTGACCGCCTTCTTCGTAGCCGACGTAGCCCGGAGGGGCACCGATCAAACGAGACAGGTTGTGTTTCTCCATGTATTCCGACATGTCGATCGTTACTAGAGCCTCTTCATCACCGAACATGAATTCGGCAAGCGCCTTAGCCAGTAATGTCTTACCGACACCAGTTGGTCCGGCAAACATGAAACAACCGATCGGACGGCGAGGATCTTTCAAGCCACTGCGGCTTCGGCGGACGGCCTTGGAAATCGCTTTGATCGCAGCATCTTGGCTGACCACAGTCTTGTGAAGCTCTTCCTCCATCTTCATCAGACGCAGCGAATCTTCAGTTGACAGACGCGTTAGCGGAACGCCAGTCATTTTTGAAATGACTTCGGCGATTACCTCTTCGTCGACAACACCATCGGTTTGCTGAGATTTTTCTCGCCATTCCTTTTTGATCTGATCTTTCTTCTTGCGAAGTTTGTCGGCCTGATCGCGAAGGCTGGCGGCTTTCTCAAAATCTTGATTGGCGACCGCATCTTCTTTTTCTTTGTTTAGACGTTCGATGTCGACGTCAATTTCCTTGAGATCTGGCGGACGGGTCATCGTGCGTAGTCTCACGCGTGCACCGGCCTCATCGATCACATCGATCGCTTTATCTGGCAAGCAGCGTCCTGTGATGTATCGACTGGACAGATCGACGGCAGAAACCACAGCGTCGTCAGTGATCTGCACGCGATGATGTTCCTCATACCGCTTGCGAAGCCCCTTGAGAATTTCGACCGTTTCGTCCTGCGAAGTCGGTTCGACAATGATCTCTTGGAAGCGACGGGCAAGCGCGTTGTCTTTTTCGATATATTTCCGATACTCGTCGAGCGTCGTGGCTCCAATGCATTGGATCTCACCACGAGCCAGCGCTGGTTTAAGAACGTTGGCCGCATCGATAGCGCCTTCGGCACCACCGGCGCCAACGAGCGTATGCAACTCGTCGATGAACAGAATTGTATTTTTGGCTCGCCGTACTTCGTTCATGACGGCTTTGATGCGTTCTTCGAACTGACCGCGGTATTTGGTACCGGCAACCATCATCGCAAGGTCGAGCACCACAATCCGTTTCTCAGATAGGATCTCAGGCACTTCACCTGAAACGACCAATTGTGCAAAACCTTCGACGATCGCCGTTTTTCCGACGCCTGCCTCACCCAATAAGACAGGGTTGTTTTTAGTTCGGCGGCAAAGCACCTGAATGGCGCGTTCGATTTCTTTGGAGCGTCCGATGACGGGATCCAATTTGCTTTGTTTGGCTAGTTCGGTCAGGTCGCGACCGAAGCTGTCGAGAGCCGGTGTTTTGGATTTGCCCGACTTTCCAGAAGACTCGCTGCCGCCACCGACGCCAGCGCCTTCTCGCCCGCCGCGTTCGGAGCCTTCGCCACCGTCGAGGCCATTGCCCAACAGGTTAAGGACTTCTTCGCGGACGTCTTCCAGTTTCATGCCAAGATTCATCAGCACTTGAGCAGCAACGCCTTCTTGCTCCCGCAACAAACCCAGTAGGATGTGCTCGGTGCCAACGAAGTTGTGGGCTAGATTGCGTGCCTCTTCCATCGAGTACTCGATGACCTTTTTGGCGCGCGGCGTCTGGGGCAGTTTGCCCATCGTGATCATCTCTGGACCACTCTGAACCAACTTCTCAACTTCCAGACGAATCTTGCGC
>CAYTPS010000172.1:0-10248 GCA_964439245.1 uncultured Pirellulaceae bacterium
GGTTCCCTGCGTCTCGGTCGACTGCTACCGCGAAACCGTTGCCGGGTGTTGCAGCGATACTAAAATCACCAC
This sequence comes from uncultured Pirellulaceae bacterium, assembly GCA_964439245.1. Classification (GTDB taxonomy): domain Bacteria; phylum Planctomycetota; class Planctomycetia; order Pirellulales; family Pirellulaceae; genus Mariniblastus. The sequence goes on from CAYTPS010000172.1 coordinate 73, forward strand.
TTGAGGCAACACTAGAAATTACAAACGGGGCGTCAATCGTGTTTCCCGTTGGATCGAGGATCGTCGCGACCAGATCGTAATCCGTTGGCGTGCCAGTGTCATCCTCGTCGACCCATGCGACCAGAAGCCTACCGTCTTCCAATTCAACGATCTGCGGCTGAGCACTCCGCTCAACCGAAATTGAATCGTTGACCTGAACCACGTCACCCTCTACCCCATTCTCATCAAAAATCTTCAGGCTAACGCTACTTATTCCAGGCGAATCTTGCGATTGATATACCACAGCGAAGCCTCCGCCACCGGTCCCGATGATAGAAGGCGCGGACTGCTCAGCCCCCGAGGCTATGATACGCTCAAGCGAATCGGCACTCGCCGGTCCGCCATCAATATTTACTTTCTGCCCCGACGCATCAAAACGCTGCAGATAGACGTCTGCGAGTTGATCTACATCATCCTGAAAGACAACGACAAACCCACCATCGTCCAGTGCCGCAATCTGTGGCAGCGATGCTCCATTTCCGTTATCAAGAGTAAACGTGCTCCCATTGGTTGTCCCATTTGCATTGAACTTTTGACCGACGATGAGAGGATTCGCATCAGTGGTTGTCCATACAACAACGTAACCACCATCGGGGTTGTTTAAGGCGGCAACCGAACTTTCCGCCCCCATGGATGCGATCTCGAATGAGGTTCCAATTGGAGTCAGGCTGTCACCAACAACGGCCACGCCATCATCTGCCACGCCACTGACCGTAACGGTAATCCCGTAGAAATCGGCAGCGTCGGCGCCGCCTCCTGATGTACGTTCAAACTCAACATCAATATTGCCAACGAAATTCAAATCGGGAATAAGAACAACGTCCCCATTCTCTAGAGCCGTGACCGAGACAGAATCTCCAATCTGCAACTCTACTCCTTCTTGATAGAGAGTTCCTCCAGCAGACAAATTAGACACCTCTAGTGTCTGGCCGGAGACACCACCACTGGCAAGTGATGTGTCTAGAATCTGGAGCACATCTCCTTCAGAGATCATTGACACCGACCCAACACCAACGTTACCTGGATCGGCGGGTGTCGCGGATACAATCGCAGCGGCTACGGGTGTGTCAGCCGAGCGTGAATTAGGATCAGATTCCGACGGATTGGCTGCGTCTTCTTGGAAATCGTCTTCTGAAACATCTAAAAAGGCACCCTCCAAAGGCTCGATCGATACTGACGACGAGAGATCCGGTGTTTCGTTCTCCGTGAGAAGTTCATCCAGTTGATCAAACGTGGAAGACACGTTCGCCTCGACTGTATCGGGAACTAATTCACTAACGTCAACTGGCGTTTGCGGGTTTTCGATGGCATCGGCAAGATCTACAGGCAACGGAACGGCGCTGTAGAGAATCCGCTCTTCGAGAGACTGCAGGTTCAGCGTCTTCTCTTGCTCTTTATCGCGTTTGCGAAAGATGGCTTCAAGATGTTCGGCTATATTCTTGAGTCTTCTCATAGCTTCGATCAGTCAGATACAATTTCGTTGCCCGGAGGGTTCACAAAATCTTCATTTGTGCCACCTAAGTGCCCGAGCGCGCAGGACGGTGCGCGCGAAAGTTTACCTTTCAGATAGAAGAATGAGACAAAATAGACAGTCGCAGACGAAGAGAGTGTTACTTTTGAGGCAACTGTTACGGCTAGGGGGATTCTAGTGGTCTGAGAGCGTTTCTCGCTTACGCAGTGGCACGCCCCGACTTCGCCCCCCTCTAAAGTAATACTTCTCTTCAAAAGGATCGGGGCTAGGTATTCGGCTATTCAGCAGGGCAGTACGAGAAAACAGGCCCGTTAACTCACGTCCCGTTTTCTCGCGAAAAGGGACTTCTTAACAAAGTCAGCGCTGGTCTTTGTGAGTTGCTTCGGTCCCAACAAGGCGGCTCCTATCGGGGCTCCATGATCGTTCCGTAAAAGACAGAGTTAAAGTTTAACGATTATACCGATTACTCGGCCTGCTCCCGAGAATTAGACCAAGAATGGGACCGAACTTCTCTTGATAGTCCGATTAAACGGCGATGGTAAGTCTTAAGGGTTGTATTGCCTTTTTGACTTGACGGAGTTACACGTGCGTTTTTATCGATCAACGTTGCTGGCAGTTTTGGTTGGGGCTTCCGCTTTCGGAGTATCTTCGAACGGGCATGCCCAGTCGTTCAATTACCCAGAGAATAGTGAATCGATCATCTCTAGATGGGCAAACCAGCCTAATCAGAATGCGACCACTTCTCACCTGCCGTCTCCACAGGCATCGACAACGCGCAAGTCCCCAGCGACAGCGCTCAAACGCCTGCTTGGCGGACAAGAGAACGGTTCTTCTTCCAATATTGTCGAACGGATTCGAGCATTCGACACCCGTAAGACGTTCTCAATTCAAGCGCCCGTCGCCGGTGATTTGATGGGTGGTAAAGCGTTAAAACAAGCCACGTGGGCGGCACCTATGCGTCGCAGTCAAGCCGAGCAATCAATTTTGGAGGTCGTCGAACAAGAAACAGATATCGTCCCGATTCCCCCACAATACCGGACAGGCCAGTTTAAAGCAGTCAACAAAGTTGGTGCTCCAACAGCGGATGACGCAAGTGTGACGGCACTTACTGTTCCACCAAAGAGACAGTCACCGCCTCAGTCTCCAGCAACAATGAACAACACGGCGCCTAACTCGAAACTCATTTCAGAACCTGAACCGTCAACACTGACCACCACACAGGCAATGGTCGCGCGTCAACAAAGACACGCGCGAGTTTTCGAAAGCGGCTCAAAAGGAAAGCAAGGCTCAGCGCCAAGGTCGCCTCGATTCGCAAAAGGTTCATTCGAAAATGAATTTTACAAAGCCTATGAATTGATTGGCGATGGAAATGCCAAGCCAGCACCTGTTTCCGGTGCTCCGACCGTTCGAGTCGCTCAGCGGAATTCTGTCAATGCGGTTAAGGTAAATCACAGTCACACCGCCCAAGGATCGTCAATAACAAACGGCTCAGACTTCGACCTCGTTCCAGAAAGTTCAGCCAACAACAACGGGCTGCAGCTTCCTCCACTGAACGCGCCCAACGATGTGACACCTGGTGAATTTCAGTATCCCGAACTGACTGACAGAAACCCACACGAAAACTCCAGTTTCTCACCGCCGAACAGCATGGTTTTCGAAGTGCCTGGTGAGACAGTACCTGCTGTCCAACCTCAACGAGCACCGGATATCTTACCATCCTTGGAAAAAGAGTCTCCCGCAACAAGTTCAGAAGTGGCCTTCGATAGTCCACCAGAGCCCGTCGCGAGTCCCAAAGAGCATTTTGGAGATCCGGTCGAGGAGTTCGCGCCCGTGAAGACATCCAAAACGTGGGAGCCACCGGTTATTCCGAAGCCCCCAACGGAACACATGGGCACTCAATCAGCTTCGGCAGAACCTTTGAATACTGTTGAAACGATCGACGAAGGTGTTGCATGGTGGAAATCGCGAGTGGGTCAACCACTTCACGTTCAGAACTCGACGCAACCAGTTGATACCAATGGACTGGTTTTAGAAGCCCTTCGCAGCTCACCTCTGATCAAATCCGTAAGCAAGACGCCTTTGATTCGTGAGCTACAGGTTGTGGAGGCCGATGCCGAATTCGATGCCGTAAGATTTCTTAACTCACAATTTCAGGATCGCGTTGACCCTGTAGGCAACAGCCTTACCACCGGCGGCGAACCATTTTTGGAGGACAACATTTGGACAGCCGAAGGCGGCATCAGAAAGCGGCTGCGTAACGGTGGCGACTACAGTCTGTCTCAGACTCTTGGCTTCCAGAACAGCAACTCGACTTTCTTCACACCGCAAGATCAAGGAACTGCAACGCTGGCCCTCAATGTGACTCAACCGCTCCTTCGCGGCAGAGGACGCTACATCAATCAGGCTCAAATCTTGATCGCTCAATCGACTGGTAGTGCGGCATGGGATACGTTCAAAGCCGAGCTCCAGGAAGAGCTTGAAGGTATGGTCTCCGCCTACTGGGATTTATACCTTCAACGCAGCATCTTTCTGCAGAAAAAACGCAATGTTGAACGAGGTCAAGTCATGCTTGACCGACTTATGGGACGCAAAGATTTGGATTCGCTTCCTGCTCAGATCGCGCGAGCGAAATCTGCTGTGTTAACTCGACGCACTGAATTAGCTAATGCTTTCCGTGACGTTCGTAACGCTGAGACGGAAATTCGTCGACGAATCGCAGACAAAAATTGGCAAGCAAGCCAATCTGTCGAGCTGTTGCCGATCGAAATGCCGTTCGCTCAACTAAACGGTCTTGAACTTGAACAGGTCGTTTACACGGCACTGGAAAACCGCCCAGAGATCGCAGAAGCCATTCGACGTATTCGAATTGCGGGAGTACAACGCGACGTTTCGGCCAACGAGTTGCTACCTGATCTTTCCTTGCTCTTGGGAACCTACGTCAGTAGCCTACGTGGGGATACAGGAATCTTGAATGCATTTCAAGATCAATTTGGACAGGTGACACCCGGTTACAGCGTGGGTTTAGAATACGAACTACCGTATCGCAATCGCGCCGCCAGAAGCCGACTTCAACAGCGAAACCTACAACTCCGCCGCCTGCAGAACGAACTTGAGAACGTCATTCAGAACGTGATTGCAGAATCACAGGTCGCGACCCGTCAGGTCACCTCGGCCTTCGAAACCCTCAAGGCTGCTAGAGAGGCAGTCGTCGCGTCTCGCGCAGATCTCCTCCAAAACCAAAAGCGCTGGGAATCTTTTGCTCTCGTGGAAGGTGACCTTACCGATGGACAATCACCCACGGTAGTACTAGACCAATTGCTTGACTCACAAGAACGTTTGGCCCAAGCTGAAAATGTCTTCGCCGAAGCTGAACAAGGATTGAAGGTCGCCGAGGTGTCGCTGCAACGAACAATGGGAACGCTGTTGATGCATCAGAAGGTGGACTTTAGCCGATCTGTTAAATGTGATGTTCCTGCCATTCATATCAACAAAGCAGACGCACCGTCGGCAGCAAACGTTGTTTCACCTGCCCCAACTGATTTCAACCGGCCTGAATTTCCTGTCTCGCCACAGGGAAATCCTGCTCCACTCAATCCACCTGAATTCGTTCAGAAGAAATCGGTGCAACCGCGAGTCGGGACGCTTCGAAGCATTCTGCCTACACCCAGCGATCAAGAAGTGGCTCAATTGATGCAACCTCCGACTTTCCAGCAGGTTTCAGCCGGACAAGCCTCCAGCGGATGGGCTCATCCAAATAGAGCAAGCTCGCCAACTGTTGGGAGGTCTGACTACTCGGCGGAGCAGTCGCGCATCTTGCAGACCGGGCACCGGTCCGACGGTTCAGCTCCTCAATTTGATTTCGGCTACCCAGCAAAATAGAAGTCGTTTGTCAAGGTCGCATGAAGTAGCAGAGCGAAGTTCTTAACACTTCTTTATCCCTTAGCAAGGCGGTTGGGCATTCCGGGGCTATCCTGTAAACTGAAGGGTTTGCTGTTGATAAATCCACTGGATCGGAACCCCTCAAGAAATGCCTGCTTCGGATATCGTAGTCAAAGGTGCGCGTGAACATAACCTTCAAGACGTCGACCTTGTTCTCCCACGCAACCAACTCATTTGCCTCACGGGAGTCTCGGGAAGCGGAAAGAGTTCGTTCGCGTTCGATACGGTTTTTGCCGAAGGTCAGCGGCGATACGTAGAAAGCCTCTCCAGCTTCGCACGGCAATTTCTTGGGCAGATGCCCAAACCTGATGTCGACCTGATCTCAGGGCTCAGTCCGTCAATTTCTATCTCGCAGAAATCGTCGGGAAACAACCCGCGCTCTACCGTCGGCACCATTACCGAGATCTATGATTTCTTGAGGGTGCTCTACGCGCGAGTAGGTCAGGGCCATTGTCCTAGTTGTGATAAACCAATTACGGCGCAATCGCGCGACCAAATCATTGGCGCGATCATGATGATAGATGACGGCACCGACTACGCCGTACTGGCACCGGTTGTCCGCAACCAAAAGGGTGAGCATCGAGATCTATTTTCAGACCTGCTAAAACGGGGATATACTCGAGCGCGCGTCGATGGTGAAATCGTCTTGCTATCGGGGGAAGTTAATCTCGATCGCACGAAACGTCATAATGTAGAAGTCGTTGTCGATCGACTAACCGCAGGTCCGAATATCCGCGGCCGCCTGTCCGAATCTGTTGAAGCAGCGTTAAAACTTGGTAAAGGTACTTTGGTTCTTCAGATTGACGGTGAAGAGGCACCAAACGCTGACGCATCTGATCCTCCAACCGAAGAACAACCTGCCGAGGAAGAAAACGACGGCAAGAAATCCAAACGACGAAAGTCCAAATCTCGAAAGACCACGGCCTCCGCGGGTGCAACGACCGACCGCGTCTTCTCCTCACAGTACTCCTGTGCAGGATGCGGAATTAGTTTTACGCCGCCAACCCCGCAGATGTTCAGCTTCAACAGTCCACAGGGTATGTGTTCGACCTGTGACGGTTTGGGAGAGTTGTTTACTTTTGACAAAGACCTACTGATCACCGACCCTTCGCGTTCTTTTCAACAGGGTTGTTTTGATCTGCTGGGTAAATGGAAGGACCTTGGGCGCTGGAAACGCCACATCTACCAGGGCGTCGCCGACACCTATGAACGCCTCCATGAAATGGAACCCGGCACGATGCTGGAAACGGCGTGGGAAGAATTGCCCGAGGAAATCCAGGACGCTTGGCTGTACGGCACTGGCGACCTGAACATCACCTACACCTGGCGTGGCGGTGCGTCTCCGATGAAGTACGGCGGTCCGTTCCCAGGCATCATCGCTGAACTGGATGAACAGTACCACAAAACCACCGGCGCCGCGAAAATCCGCAAGCTCGAAGCCTACATGAACGAAGTCGATTGCGTCGAATGCCACGGTGACCGACTAAACAATCAAGCCCGTCATTTCCGGATGACGACGACTGTCGAAAAATTCGCGGACAATCCTAGCCTTTCCTTACCACAGGTGTGCGAACTGTCGATTGCTGACGCGTTTGAGTTTTTCTCCGCTATGGAGTTAGACCCCACTCGCGCGTTCGTTGCCATCGAGCCAATTAAAGAGATTCGTAATCGGCTTGGCTTCTTGCTTAACGTCGGCCTCGACTATCTCAATCTCAGCCGCACAGCTCCGACGCTCTCCGGTGGCGAAAGTCAGCGTATTCGCTTGGCTGGCCAAATCGGTGCGGGCCTGGTCGGCGTCCTGTACATTCTTGATGAGCCCTCCATTGGACTTCATCCGCGCGACAATGATCGACTGATCAACACACTGCAGCATCTCCGAGACGTGGGAAATACCGTCGTGGTGGTTGAGCACGATGAAGATACCATGCGTGCGGCCGATTACTTGATCGATTTCGGACCGGGGCCGGGTGTTCGAGGCGGCGAGGTGGTCGTAGAGGGGCATCCGTCAGAGATCATCAAATCCAAGACGAGCCTTACCGCGCAATATCTCTCGGGCGATTTGGAAATTCAGATCCCGGAAGTTCGCAGGCAAGGAGATCCCACCAAACAGCTAAAGATTCGCGGTGCCAGACACAACAACCTGAAGGACATCGACATCGAAATTCCGCTGGGGAAATTCGTATGCGTCACCGGTGTGTCGGGAAGCGGCAAAAGTTCGTTTGTGAACGAGATTCTCGTTGAAACGCTGCGGCAGGAACTCAATGGCGGCATTGGCGACCCGGGCGACCATGACAGCCTCGAGGGCATCGAGAACCTCGACAAAATGATCGCCATTGACCAGTCACCGATCGGTCGCACACCACGTTCGAATCCGGGAACTTACATTAAGCTCTTCGATGAGATTCGCAAACTCTACACACAACTCCCCGAAGCCAAGACGCGCGGTTACGCGCCGGGACGATTCAGTTTCAACGTCAAAGGCGGACGCTGTGAGGCTTGCGAGGGTAACGGGTCGAACAAACTGGAGATGGACTTCTTGGCAGACATTTGGGTTACTTGCCCTGTGTGTAATGGCCAGCGGTTCAATCGCGAAACACTTCAAGTCAAATTTCGCGACAAATCCATCGCAGACGTACTCAACATGGAAGTTGAAGAAGCAATCGGCTTCTTCGAGAATATCCCCAAGGTTTATAACAAACTACTAACACTGCAGGCCGTCGGTCTAGAGTACCTGAAGATTGGGCAACCTTCGCCAACGCTCTCCGGTGGTGAAGCTCAGCGCATCAAATTGGCACGCGAACTGGTCAAACGCAGCACCGGAAAAACGCTCTACCTGCTTGACGAACCAACGACAGGACTACACTTCGCCGACATTAAACTTTTGCTGAAAGTTCTTCAGGATTTCGTCGACGCCGGGAACACGGTCCTGGTTGTCGAACACAACTTGGACGTCATCAAGACAGCTGACTGGATCATTGACATTGGTCCCGAGGGGGGAAGTGGCGGCGGACGAGTTGTGTGCGCTGGGCCCCCGGAGGAAGTCGCCAAATGCGAAGAGTCTTACACTGGGCGTGCTTTGAAAAAGGCAATGGGGCCAATCCCGGAAATCGCCAAACCATCAAAGAAGAAATCCGACAAACCCGAACTCGCCCAAACCGTCAAAGTACGTGGCGCTAAGCAACACAACCTGCGGACTGTCGATGCTGACATTGAGCGCGACAAGATGACCGTTTTCTGCGGCCCGAGCGGCAGTGGCAAGAGTTCCATGGCGATGGACACCATCTATGCCGAGGGTCAACGTCGATACGTCGAAAGTCTATCCTCGTACGCGCGGCAGTTCGTTAATCAACTCGAGAAACCAAAGGTAGAGTTGATCGAAGGTCTGTCTCCTGCGATCGCCATTGAACAGAAGAACCTCGGGTCTACACCACGCAGTACCGTTGGAACTGTGACTGAAGTCTACGACTACTTGCGGATTCTCATGGCAAGACTCGGCACGCCATACTGCCCGGATTGCGACGCGACGATCGGCACACAAACGAGTGACGACATCGTTGACAAAATAATGCAACACGATGAAGGCACGCGATTGATGCTGATGGCCCCAATCGGCCTAGACGTCAACCAGACCTACGAAAAGCTCTGGGAAGAGGTCCGCGCGATGGGTTTCCAACGGATCCGCATCGACAATCAGACACTCAGCCTTGATGACGTTCCCGAGCTCAATCGGCGCAGTCGTCATTTAATCGAGATCGTGATCGACCGAATCGTGGTCAAGCCAGAATCACGTTCGCGCATCGCCGATTCGTTGGAAGCCGCGTTATCGGTTGGAAAGGGCATCTGTAATGTTGCCGAACCAAAGGATAAGGTTCCAGAAAAACACTGGAAGGTTGTCAAACATTCCCAGCATCTGGCATGTGAGTGTTGCGGACGCAGCTTTGATCATCTGACGCCAAACAACTTTTCCTTCAACAGTCAGCTTGGCTGGTGTCCCGATTGCGAGGGCATCGGCACACAAACTGGCGCCAACCCAGCTGCGGTAATGAAAGACGGAGAACTGTCGCTGAAGGAAGGTGCCATCGGTCTTTGGCCTGATGTGTCGGAGAAGCTTTCCCAGGACATGCTCAAAGCGTTTACCGATGGAACCGGAATCCCTGATGACCGCCCGTTCAATCAACTTGACGCTCGCCAGCGTCGAATGGTGTTCTACGGGACCGGCGACCGTTGGTTTGACGTCATCGACGAAGACGAAAACGTGGTGTTCGCATTCCAGTTCAAGGGAGTTTTCCCAACACTCGAAGAAGCATCTCGACTCTCACCATCACTGCGTGCGAAGATGCAATCGCTGATCGGCGAGGTCGAATGTGGTAGCTGTGGCGGTAGCCGATTGCGAGACGACGCAGCGGCTGTTCGTTTCCGCGACCTGACCATCGATGGGATTTGCCGAATGCCGCTGGGCACCTTAAGTAAGGTGATGAAAAAATGGAAGCTCGACAAACGCGAGCAGAAAATCGCCGGCGAACTAATTCGGGAGGTAAGCAGCCGAGTCGAATTTCTCAACGATGTCGGTCTGCAATACATCACAATCAACCGAACTGCTGCGTCATTATCTAACGGTGAAGCGCAACGTATTCGATTGGCAAGTCAATTGGGCAGCGGGCTTTGCGGGGTGCTATATGTTCTTGACGAACCTACGATCGGCCTTCATCCGCGTGACAATACTCGTC
>CAYTPS010000173.1:0-9566 GCA_964439245.1 uncultured Pirellulaceae bacterium
ATACAGGATAGCCGGGAAGTGCTCTCCCCTAGCAATCACCAGTATGTCTCCAATAGCCAATAAGTGCTTTTGGAGTGCTTTGGTTAGTACGAGTGTAGGCTGTAAGTCACTTCTGAGTGTGAGACCTTGTTTGTAATCTCGAGCATGTATACAATAAACCTCTCCTTTCAGAACAGACTTAATGTGAACTCCTGCTGTTAGATTGACTATTTCTTTAAGTTTTATGATCATTTATTTTTCAATATATTTTCTATTGCTTGCACTGTAAAGATAGATCAAGGAAAATTGGGAAGCAAATTTTACTCAAAAAAAAGACAATATAATTTCTACTAAAAAAATAAATTTACTACATTTGTATACAATTTACTAATATGTATTATATTTGACTAGCTAAAAAATAGAACATTGAATAAAAAATCTTTTAAGATACTATCTATAGATGGAGGGGGTATAAAAGGACTCTATAGTGCTAGTTTACTAGCTAAAATAGAAGAACAGACAGGGAAATCTGTTGGGAAGTGCTTTGACATGATTTGTGGTACTTCTACTGGAGGATTGATAGCAATGGGATTAGCCTCACAGAAATCTGCACAAGATTTGGCTGATTTGTATTACAATCAAGGTCAGGCTATTTTTCCTACTTCTAATAATGGGCTAATTAGGCGAATACAAAGTGCTGTTCAATTTTTGAAGCAAGGTTTCTGGGGAGGTAAATATTCTAACAAAACACTAAAATTTCACCTTGAACAAGTATTTGGAGAAACTACTTTAGGTGAATTAAATAATTTGGTATGTATCCCAAGTTTCAACTTAACCCAAGGTATGCCACGTGTTTTCAAATACCCTCACGCAGAAGGTAAGTTCTTTAAAGACAAAAATATTCCTCTAGTGGATGCTGCTTTGGCTACTAGTGCTGCTCCTACTTACTTACCCATTCACAGGTATAATAATAATTTGTATGTTGATGGTGGTGTTTGGGCAAACAATCCTAGCTTGTGTGGTATTTTGGAAGCTTTGCAATACTTTGTAGGAGAAGATAAGGCATATGATACTATTGAACTGCTATCAATATCTAGTATCGAACAATCTAATGCTTGGACGGTAGATGCCCCCAAACATCAATCTTTCTTTAGATGGCGAGACGCCTTGTTTCAGACAGCCATGGATGGGCAGGCTTATTTTTCTGATTTTTTTATCAAAAATACCATAGAAAAATTAGCTCCAAATGCGATCTACCACCGTGTGGTTTCGCCCCAACTGTCACCAAAACAGATGAAAATAATTTCGATGGATAGAACAGATCAAACAGCACTAGATACGATCAAAGGATTGGGGGAATTCACAGGTTCTACACTAGCACTAGAGGAACAAGTGGTTTCCTTTTTTACCACTCCTAAGACCTACTTTATTGACAACTAAAACTTGAATTATTCGTGCTCAATTTATTTCCACCTATCCTGATAGGATTAAGTCTCTATTTTATCTTTAAAGAAGATGAGAAGGCTGAAAATCAAACTAATAATAAAATGACAAACTTACACAACAACTTTTTAGCATTTGAAAGAAATATAAGTGTTTCCTCATCAAGGCAACAAAAACTTAGACAATCCAGACTAGCACTAGAAAATAGAATTAGAGAGTATTTCCGCCAAAAATCTAATGTTTTGATACCTAGATTCTACATACAGGGTTCTTACAAAATGAAGACCATGATTCTGGATAACTCTAAAACCTATGATGTTGATTTGGGAGTATATTTCTTACAAGAACCTAATGTGACTCCTAAGACACTTCAACAATGGGTAGCCAATGCTACATCAGGACATACATCAGCAGGGATTCAACATAAAGATAAGTGCATCAGAGTAATTTATCAAGGAGATTTTCACATTGATTTACCTGTTTATTACTTCCAACCAAACTATGACCGTCACCCATACTTAGCAACTAAAAATGGCTGGATGCTAAGCGACCCTAAAGAACTATGTGATTGGTTTGCACAAAAGAAAGATGCTGGGGGACAGATGATTAGACTTGTTAAATATTTCAAAGCTTGGGCTAAAAAAAGAACAAAAAAAATGCCTAGTGGTATTGCTCTGACAGTTTTAGTGGCAAATAATTACAAGGCAGACGGAAGAGATGATCGTGCTTTTATACAAACAGCTAGAGCTATTTATAATTCTTTATCTTGGTCTATCAAATGTAAGAACCCAGCTAGCCCCAATGATGACCTTTTGGATAGACTAGACTATGCTCAAAAGCAAAACTTTGAAAAGGCTCTAAATATTCTAATTAGTGAGGGAGAAAAAGCACTCTATAGTTATAGTGTACAGACTGCAATCAATATCTGGAGACAACAACTAGGTAATAGGTTTTAGTATCACCTACCTCTTGCTGTATCTCTTACTCTACCTCACCATATTTGTAGAGGTTTATGATATATTTCAATCAAAATAAATTTAGTCCTGCTCTAGGAGCTTATATAAAAATCAAATTTTATGAACTTATTTTTCGGTAAAATATCTAAAAAAAAAGACCTCCAACAAATAGAAAAGGGGTATTACCTTTCAAAAAAAAATAGCTCTTGGTTCAATGGTATACAGATAGACGATTATGCTTTTCTTATTGGTGGAGACAAAATACAACTTTGGCAAGCCGAGGCGTGGAAGCAAAACCCTGATAGGCTTACATTTAAGATTATCTTTGATAACTTACCTTTATCAATCAAAGATCTAGTCGCAATCAAGTACTTTGAGTTGAATGTGGATTTGATTATCAAAACAACCAAATCAACTGCCAAAGAATATAAGGCATTTTTTAAGATTGACTATGAATCTTCTTTTACAGAAGCAATGCTGCTAAATATAGACACTTATGAAGATCCAACTATCTTTAGAGATATCAAAGTATTGAATGGGGCAGAAGAAATTATTTCTGATTGTTATGATATACAGTTATACTTTGAAAAGGAACAAGTAAAAATAGCCCCTATTAAAAACTGTGTCCCATTTATCACCAATAATTTTAAAGATAATCTACCATTTATCAACCAAGGACAAAGAAACAAGGATAAAATTTTATCTACTGTCAAGTATCAGCAAAATCTAGGAACTTCTATAGCCTCTAAGGTAAGTATAATGCGATTATACGAAGCTTTTATGTGTAAATACATGGTCAAAAAACGCACAACCAAATATTGGGTTGTTAATGGCTTTAATAGCGAAAAAATAGAGTATTGTTTAGAAAATGATAGTTTTGTAATGCAGTTTCAATACCATAAACAACCCAATAATCGAGTTACCGTTCAATTGCAAGAATCATTAAAAATAAGAGAAGGCGACAAAGTACTTCTTTCCAATTCAAACAAATATTATGGTCATGGCACTTTTATCACTGCAACGCAAAATTTCGAATCTTCGACGTCAAAAAGCTGCCGACGATATGCGCCTGAAGAACACGCTCAACGAAACTGAGCTCAAACAAGTAACGACTCGCGCCGATGAAGTCACTTCAATGATTGGCAATCTGACGGAAAAAATTGGAAAACTCAGGAACCGTGTCGCAGCGATCAAACAGCTTCAACTTCCTTCCGATCGGCTATGCCCGAGCAACCTGAGAATCAACGAGCGGTTCCACACCCAGCTTCCAATTGTTGTCGCCAACGGAAACACTTGGGCATGGAGCTACTACGTTCTTGTCGTGTTTCACGTCATCACGGTTTTGGTGGGTTTTTCTGCGTGTGTTCCAATGCTATTTGGGTCAGCAGAAGTTCTCCTACGTCCGATGGTAGAAAACGTCGCACTGTATTGGCATTTTTCCGCTATCGCGTGGATCATGATATTTGGTCTGCTATTTCTCTTTTAAATCCGATTAGGCGCAAGCCATGAACACCTTTGACAAAAACGTCGCCAACTCAAGCAAAAAAAAGCCCAACGTCGTCCTACTGGCTACGCTTGCCATGCTCGCGTTGCTGTTCATGGGCGTCGCGGTCGTTGCAAGTTGGTTGACCACAGATGCATCGGAGGTTGCTGGTACATTTTCAACACCAGGCGAACCGAGTGCAGAAAATCCTCCGGGTGCTGTGATCGCAAATGTGCCGTGGAAGCACCTGCATCACATCGACAGCTTTGAGATGACCAATCAAAATGATGAATCCTTCAGCACAGCACAGTTCAATGGCGAGAAGCCCTTTCTTGTCAGTTTCTTTTTTGCAACATGCCCGAGTATTTGTCGCGACCTCAACAAGCAAGTCGCCAAACTTAATGACCAGCTAAAAAAGGAAGACGTTGCTTTCGTCACGATTACAGTCGACCCAGAACGTGACACGCCAGAAGTTTTATCTCGTTACGCCGCAGACTTTGGCGCTCAATCGCCACGCTGGAGTTTTCTGACAGACCAGCAATACAAAATCAAACAAGTCGGCGAACAGATGTTCCGTGTCGAAGTGGTCGACATGGCTAACCATACGGACAATATCATGCTGGTCGACAAATGGGGCAAATACAGAGACCGTTTCAAATGGGATGAACCTTATGACATGAAACGCCTTGTCAATGTCGTCAAGGAGGTCGCAGCAGAGACAGAACCACCATTGAACGAAATCGTCCGCACCCGAAACGCGATGGTTGGTCGAGAGCCTATCGATTTGAGCACGGTTCGCTTTCTTCGCGAGTTTCATTTGCTCACCAGCGACGAAAAGCCTTTTTTTTCGCGAGAGCTCACCGGTCAGGTCTGGATCGCGAACTTCTTTTTCACTAGTTGCCCAACGATCTGCAAGGATCAGTCTAAATACCTCGCTGGACTGCAAAGTCGGCTAGGAGAAAATCCAACAAAGCTCATAAGCATCACGACTGACCCCGCCAAAGATCTTCCAGCTGCCCTTCGCCAGTACGCACGTTCGTTCAATGCAAATCCAGATCGATGGCTGTTTTTGACCGGTAACGAGAAAGCAATTCCTCGAATCGCAGGTGAGTTTTTTGGAGCGATGGGCGGATCAGATCATCACTCAACAGAGTTGTTCGTCGTCGACAAGTGGGGCAACGTCCGTGGAAAATTCAATTGGCAAGATGCAGCTCAGGAAGTTGCGATGCTTGAATTGGTTGATGCGCTGTGGAAAGAAAATCGTTCGCCCGGTGAATTCGAATATATCAGTGGCGGGGTAAGCGATAACAGTCTGCACGACTTCGATAATGGAGAAGAGGATGAATAGCGAATTTCCAAAAGAGAACCTGCCTTTGGCAAAGAAGCTCTACCCAATTGCATGGGGTTTGACCGTTGCCGTTCTGGCATTGGTAGCCGTCATGCGAGAAGTCAAACTGGACATCGGAGTTGAGCTGAGTTTTCTGCCACCGATTCATGCAATGCTAAATTCGGCTGTTGCAGCGTTGCTGGTCGTCGCCGTTTTGATGGTTCATCAGGGAAAGATTCGAGCTCACCAGCGGGCAATTTCTGCCGCGATGACGTGTTCGATTCTGTTTTTACTGTGCTATGTTTCGTATCACTTCACGACCCCCGATACATAATTTGGCGGGGAAGGCCCAATTCGAGTCGTCTACTTTATTTTGCTGATTTCACACATTGCACTTGCCGCGATCAGCTTTCCTTTCATCCTTTTCACATGGATTTTTGGGTTTACGGGCCAAGTCGCCCGTCACCGCTGGTTTGCCAAATTCACGTTCCCAATGTGGCTATACGTCGCTGTTACCGGGCCGATTTGTTACTTGATGCTGCGACCGTATTACTAGAGTTACATTGACCGGCTGGCATTATCTCTTGATGATTTTCGCGTCGAGTTGAATTGGATTTGCAGACGACTTTTCGGTCGGTGTTGTATCTGGAGCTTGATCGCCAGAAAAAACTCGCTTTAGATTTGGATTTTCAACAAATCCAGCTTCGCCCGACCTCGTTTTCGCGGCAACCACGACACTTTTCTGAGTTGGCCCAGTTGGTTTCATTGAGTTGGATTTTCGAAACGGATTCAGAATTCCTGCACGCGATGAGCTTGATGTTGATGCAACCAGCGAGCGCGACCTTTGCGTCTTCAAACGCGACTTGCCTCCCAGGGGCGGCAAGTTCAATCCTTCGTTTTCGCTGTCCGGAACAGGTTTTTCGATTTCGATGCTTGGCCGTGTATCGACTTTTTCGGCTGGTTGGTCAATTCCGCTTTCTGGCGTTGACTCAAACTCCAACGAAGGTGCATCTTCTGTAGCCGGCGATTCAACGACGCCTGAACCACCTTCTTCATCCGAAGTTTCTATCACCTCATACGACTCACCTTCGGCGAACATTTGAGACTGTTGCATTCCGCAGCAGAATCGATCGTTCTCCGCGACGCCTTCGAGCATCGCAACGCGAGCACCTATCGTTGCGTCGATCTCGCCTGGATCAACCCATTCAAAGTTTTCGTCTAACTGCATTGTCCCCATGTCGAAATCAAGATTACGACGAAGTACTTCATACTGAGCCCACAGCTGCAAGTATTGATCTTGCTGGTTCGCAAGTCCGGTAATCGCCTGAGCGAGGAACTGAGCGGTCGTCGGATTGATGTTTCCTGACTGGCCGATTCTTGGCGGTGCTGAAAGATCTGAACGTGCCTGTTTCACTCGGTCAATGTTCACTTGCACCGTTCGACGATTGAGTTCAAATAGAACTTTGTTTTGGTCAATCGTTCGCAACGTCACACGAAGGTTTTGGTTGATCGAATCTTCAAATTGATAGAAACTTCTGCGAGCCTGCTGATAGGAAATTTGCGATTGTCGGTATGCATTTCGTTCAGCCTGCCGCACGATCGGAGCATCGAATCTGAAACCAGCTCGCAGGTTACCGTCTTCATATCGAATTCTAAACGGGTTGTCTGCGTTCGCGTTTCCAATTTCACCTGTCAACACAAGGTCTACTTGCGATTCAAGTTGGTCGGCGAAAAACTCAATTTGACGCCAACGATCAACCAGTGATGCCCTCGCGTTCATCCAGTCTCGTCGCAAGCATCGGGCGGTTTCAAATGCCGTATCAGAATCGATGTTGATGTTTGTGACTTCAATCGAGTTCGCTCTGGCTGCCGCTTGGAGTAACGCCAATTCGAGGACAATGCCGTCGACTTCCGTCAGCAGATCAGGCACGATCGCAACTTTAGATTCAAGATCCTTGTAGTACTCGAGATCCTTGTTGGGTGTCTTTTCGAATTTATCGAGCTCAGCAATGATTTCCTTGATCAACGTTTCAATATCCTGCAGCTGGACAATCAATGATCGTTTGTTGCTTTCACCATCCAACTGGAATGTCAATTTCTCTTTCGTTGGAATTGATTTTGGCAAGAAAACATCTGGCTCAACCTGCGACAAGATTCGTCCTGAGTCGATGCCCTCTTTGACTTTCGCAAGATATTCCAAACGTGCTTTCCTTTTACTATCAAGCACATTGATATCTTTTTCTACCGCTGCCTTGTCTTCACTCATGACCGCGGTAACGGTTTTGCTGGCACGTTGCAAAAGAGATAGAACATCCTTTGATTGCTGACTTAGCGACTGGTCGCCTGCACGCAAATCACCACCGTCCTCAGCGATTTTTTCTTGCTGTCGAATCTTCGCCCGGAAGCCAACCAGTGGAGCCCCGGCGTCTTCGCGGAGCCGTTTGACAGACGCCAACCGCTCCGGAAAACGGTCATCAATGAGATTAAATCGATCGAGGAAGGTATCTTCGATCACAATGTTGACGTCTGGCGGAATGCCGATCAATACTTTGAATCGGTCGAGTGCATTCTGGTACGCAATTTTGGCGTTAAGCAAAAGTTGCTGCTGACCATAAACGGCCGTTTCAAATTGTGTCACTTGAAGAGCGTTGATACGACCGAGGTCAAATAGCTCACGAAATTGAATTACCAAAGACTCGAATTGTGCCACGCTAAATTCGATATTCTTGATTCGCTGTCGTTGCTGCAACAGCCCCAGATAGCCTCCGACATTCGAGCCAGAAAGACCGGGAGCATTCAAAAACGCTGATGAGTTTTGACTCGGTCCAGCACCCGAATTTCGCCCCGTGGCAATCTCCAAGTAAAATCCTCGTCTGAATCGTTCCAGCTGTCTTACGTTCGCCAATAGCGTTCTTTCAGCCTGAGTAAGCGACTCCATAATTCGCGCACGACCGGCGCCGCGCAAGAGGGGCTGGATGAGCGAAAAGTTGATCAGCGAGTTCGCTGACTGTGTGTTGTTGCCGGCAAACTCCCAGAGAATGGTATTTGCCAAACCAACAACGAAGTTCGCGCCAGTGATGCCTAGCCGTCGAGCGGTAATTCCGCCACCGGTCGATCCAAGTGAGCTTTCTAATGTCGTCGACGAACCGCCAGCTCCTTGGAACCGGCCGCGGCTGGTCAGGAATGAGTTGAATCCCGCGAAAAGCTGCGAGTCAAAACCGAATCGTTGAATGGATACTTCCAGCGCTGACAGATACAAAGTTTCACGTTGTTGTTGCAAATCCGTGCTGTGGATCAGTGCCAGTCGGTAAGCTTCCGAAAGCGAAAGGACAACTTCGCCGTCTTCGTTGACGGGTAAATACGCTCGCCAATCTGGGCTCTCCACTGAATCGATGTTTCCGTTTGCGTGCCAGTGAGGGTAGCCCGGCTTGCAATCGACTTCGTGCATCAATTTATGTGACGCTGGATCATCTGGTGGAATTGGCGGATGATCAGCGGAGAAAGGATCGAACATACGAGACATTGGATCGATCTCGATATCGCCAGTCGCTGAATCCCATCTTGCAGCCGTTTTCTGCTGGATCAGCCGCTTGGCCTCCGCGTCGGCCTGGCGTCGATAGAACCCTCGATGGCAGCCAGCAATCATCAAAAGCTGGGCTGCACAAACGAAAATCAGGGTCGTCAACGCCAACGAGCGAAGTCTTCGATTCTTTGGATCTGCGCAGCGGTGGCCACGAAATGCGTTTTCTGTGCGGGTCTTGGACACAGTCGTTCCTTTATTGTTCCTGATTGCCTTGCCAAAAGTCGGGAGCAAGGGCACTCAAGGTTTTGAGTCAGCGAATTGCGGGATTCGGTTGACTCTGCGGGTTTACCGGATGAATTCCGGCATTCAGTTCCTACTAATAAGCAGGCTTATATCGATATTCGGGGATATTCGAGGCCGAACTTAAACCGTTTGTTCGCATTGGGGCAAATCGGACAAACCAGCGAAGCAATGGCAAGCGAGGGACACATTTAGGTCGATAGCAAAACTTGACAGGAAAATTGCCCAATTTATCATCGAAACGGCCATTCTCCGGCGATTTTGGATTCCCGGGTTGCATCGCCGACTTAATATAGAGAAACGCTTTTTTCCGCCGCGTTTGCGCAAAAGTTGACGTTTCAGCGCTTCGTTTTACCGACCAGATTTAGCACGCATATGATCCTCTACGCCATACTTGGACTGCTCTTTATCGTCATGGTCGTGCTCGCGGTTCTGTCCGCGAAGAAAGACTGGCACTGGCTCAATCCAGTTCTTCTTGTGTTCATTTTCATCGCCGGTTCGGCTGGCATGATTGGAATGGCACAAACTCTCAACGCGCGTCAGAAAGTTTTGAGT
>CAYTPS010000173.1:9576-10230 GCA_964439245.1 uncultured Pirellulaceae bacterium
GCCTAGAACAGCTACAGGAAAAACTCGACAAAGAACTGACTGATCGCCAGAAATTTGTGTTTGGTGAAATCAACTCTCCGACATACGGCCCAAAATCGCTTCGGGGCTTGAGCCAACAAGAAGAGCTTTTGAAACTTGGACAAGGGCGAACATGGTCCAACGGAAAAGTTACCAATGCAAACGGCGCAATCGAATTCACGTTTCCTGTTGAGCAGCAAGCCGTTGAAAATGAAGACATGTCGCTCGAAAACGTTGAGCTTTACGCTTTCGAAGACACTCCTCTGGCGATAGAAGACGAAAATGGGCAACCGAAAACTGCATTGACTCCCACGAAGTTTGTCGGAAAGTTATTGGTAACAAAGCAAACACCAACACAACTCACTTTGGTTCAGTCGTACCCGATCGTTAATTGGGAGGAGTTTGGCAATCCCAAAGCACAGTCTTGGACGTTGTTCGAAAGAATGCCCTTTGACCGACATGGCGTTTTCAAAGACAGATATCCGGGCGAAAAAGGCGACAGCCTAGACATCGCCCAGTACCGCCAATGGCTGATGCAAAATGTGTTCGCTCCAAACTTCGTCGGGCTCGATCCTTCGTCCGCAATGTACGAACGAATGATTGACCAGTTTGCATTCGATGGGCTCTCACTAGGAA
>CAYTPS010000174.1:0-9548 GCA_964439245.1 uncultured Pirellulaceae bacterium
TCAACGGAACGCTCAAGCCACTCAATCGCGGTCCGATCGAAATGGAGGAAATGGCTCGACTGCTGTTTCCCATGATGAACGAGCGGAACCGAAAGATCTTCGACGAGGAAGGCGGCGCTGACTTCGCGTATGTGGTCGACGTAGACGGAACCTCTTGGCGTTTTCGCGTCAATATGCTCCAGCAGTTGGGGAAGATCGGACTGGTTGCCAGACGCGTCAACAATCACATTCCGAACTTCAAAGGTTTGTACCTGCCTCCAACCGTCGAGACGCTATGTCACTTCGATCAAGGGATGATCCTGCTGGCGGGCGTGACGGGTTCCGGAAAAAGTACCACGATCGCGTCGATGTTGAACTATATCAATAGCGAATACTACAAACACATTCTGACGTTAGAAGATCCGATCGAATTTGTGTTCACAGACAACAAATGTTTGATCAATCAACGTGAGATCGGTATCGATGTCGTCGATTTTGGCGTCGGCATGAAGCACGCCGTTCGTGAAGATCCAGACATTATTCTCGTTGGTGAGCTTCGTGACGAAGAGACTTTCATGACGGCCATTCACGCTGCCGAGACCGGTCACCTTGTCTTTGGCACAATTCACGCGTCGACGGCACCGTCAACGATCGGCCGTATTTTAGATCTGTTCCCTGAAGAGTTGCATGGCGCGATTCGCAACGCGATTGCGATGAACATGAAAGCCATCGTTGCCCAGAAACTCCTCAAGTCGATCAAGCCGGGTGTGGGTCGTGTACCGACTTGCGAGATCATGACTTTCAATCCTACAGTCAAGAAACTGATTCTCGAGGAAGGCGACCACAAGCTGTCCGACGCGATTCGGATTGGCGAAGAGGAAGGCATGCAGGATTTCACCAAGAGCCTGAAAGATCTGATTGATGACAATCTGATTGATCGACCAACGGCTTTCCAAGTCGCGCCAAACAAGGAAGAGCTAAAAATGAAGCTCAAGGGCATCAACGTATCACAGCCTGGAATTATTTAATGAGCCGACGATTGTTTTTACTAGCGTCAAAGCACGTCCGGTTCCTCTTTTTGGCAGTTGCGATCATTGGTTTGATGGTTTGCGCAGATTCAGCCATCGCTGGTGATGTAAACTCGGCCTCCTCTTCGGTTGAGGCCAGTTCTCTGATTTTGCGTCCGTCTGCCGTCATGTTGCTGGCCGCCAGAACTGGCGGAGCCTATTTTTCGTGGTGGAAATTGTTGCTGCTCGCGCTGACGTTTCTCGTCTGGGTCAGGAACGCAGACTGGGTGAACCAAGACGCGGTAAAGATCGAAAAAGAAGCGGGCCTCAACACGGCGATTTGGAACCTCTTGAGCGTTCTTGCATTGCTGGGAGGTTTCTTTGCGGCGATCTCAATCCCTATGTTTTGGATCGGTTTTCCGTTAATGGTGGTGGCCACGTTGGTGCCGTTTTTTTGGTACCGAATCGTGAGGCGAGGAATTCTAAAGGAAAGCCAGGCTCTGCGTAGGAAACTCAAACCCAAGCAGTTCGCCGACGAGAAGTCCGAGCAACTTGCGCAGGATCAAGGCGTGGAAATGAAGATCGCTGCCGCCGGAGCAAGCGAAGCTGATCGAAGCGCGGCCTTGATCAGAGCCCGCCAATCGTCGGGCTTCGTCGATTTTAAGGAGCTGCTACATCAGGGCATGCTGAAGCGCGCCGATTACATCCAGATCGACTACACGCAAACTCAGGCGGCGCCTCGACTGTTTGTTGATGGAACCTGGCATGCGCTGCCAAACATGGACCGTGTTAAAGGTGACGCGCTATTGGTCAGTTTGAAGAATGTCGCTGGACTCGATCCTGAACAGCGACGCAAGAAGCAGGCAGGAGATTTCTCGTTCAAGTCGGAGATGGGCAAAGCGAGCCTGCATGTTGTTACTAAAGGTGTCAAGACAGGCGAGCGCGTACGGGTCACCTTCGTGCGTTCAAAAGACATCCAGCCGTTGCCAAACTTGGGGATGTTCCCATCGATGGCTAAAAAGTTTGTTGCTGGACTAAACAGTCCTGGAATCTGTATCGTTTCGGCACCGCCGAAGCAAGGTTTGACGTCAACGTGGCAGGGAATGTTAGTCACGGCAGATCGGTTAACGCGCGACTGTGTTGTGGTCATGGACGATGATGAAACAGAAAGCTCCATCGAAAATGTCGCGGCCAAAGAATTTGAATCTGACGAAACGGCGGTCGAATTCTTGAAAAAGACATTCGTGGCTCAACCTGATGCCGTTGCTGTTCCTCGGGTCCCGTCTCCCGAGTTTATGGACTTGCTGTGTTTAGAGGCTAAAACTCAACAGCGTTCGATCTGGATGCGCACTCAAGCATCTTCGGCTGCGGAGGCTTTGCTGCGACTGTATTCTCAGGCCGGTAACCGCAGCGATTTTCGAGAGACGGTCAAATATGTTACCTGCCAACGATTGTTGCGACGCTTATGCGATAGCTGTAAGCAAGAAATCTCGGTGCCCCCGAAGGTCATACAGAAGCTTGGCGGTGACCCCTCGAAGATCAAAACGCTCTCAAGGCAGTGGCAGTTGCCGCCGCCAGAACAGCGTGTTGACGAAAAGGGAAATCCGATTGAGTTCCCTCCGTGCAATGTTTGTGGCGGAATCGGTTATATCGGGCGGATCGCAGTTTTTGAAATGATCAAGGTCAATGATGCCGTACGTGAAGCGCTCAAGAAGACGCCTTCGGTTGCCGCCATTGATGCGGCCGCTAAAGAGTCCAAGGCAAAGAAAACAATGAAGTCCAGCGCCTATCAGTTGGTGTTGATGGATGTGACCTCTCTTCAAGAGGTCCAGAATGTGCTCAACAAGAAGTAAGAGTTTCCATGTCATTCGATGAAGAATATGACCGCCCACCGGTCGTTTTTGTTCCGGCAGGAGAAGACGACGAACAGCGCGAGGAGAATCTGGAGATGGTCAAACCGTCGCCGGGTTACTTCACATCTTCAGTGCTGATCGCTGACGCCATCATCAAGCGCTCAGAAATTACGGTGCTGGACTATACGGCCAATCAAGTGACCGTGCGCTACCAGATTGACGGTATCTGGCATTCGGGCAATCCGATGGATCGCGAAACGGGCGACTATATGTTGGCCGCACTCAAGCAACTGGCGGGAATGGACTATCGCGAGCGGCGACAGCGTCAAACGGGCAATTTTGGTACAGAATTCCAGAAGGCCAAACAAAAAGTAAGAATTGTCTCCCAAGGTGTTGCTACCGGCGAACGCGTCGTCATCTATTTGACTTGGAAGAAAGCCGTCATCGACAAGGTCGAAGATCTGGGGATGCGCGAAAGCATGCAGCAGCAGTTGAAAGAGCTACTGCGATTCGATGAAAAAGGGATCATGCTGGTATCTGGCATGTCGGGAGAAGGATATACCTCGGCTTGGCGAGGGGTGCTCAATGCGTGTGACAGGCTGACACGCGACTATTATGTCATTGAAGAAGAGTCCCTTGTTGAAGAGGAAGTGATCAATGTTGGATCAATTACTTTTGATGCTGGAAAAGGGGAAACGGCGATGTCGCCTATTCCCGCGCTGATGTTGCGCGAGCCCAATGTGTTGGCGTTCAACAATTTGCCTGACGGGAAATCGGTTGACGAGATCTGCGATCTCTCAAACAAATACGACATGCCAGTCTATGTAAGGTCGCAAGGTCGTAACTGCATTGATGCCATTAGGCGAGTTGCCAAACTAAAACCCGACCTGACCAAATTCGCCAAACTACTGAAGTTCGTCGTTTGCATGAGAACTCTTCGTTGTTTGTGCCCCAAGTGTCGTATTAAGTATCCGCCGCATCCCAAACTGTTACAGAAGCTTGGTTTGCCTGTCGGCAGAGTCGCCAGTCTTTACCAGCCCTTCATTTATCGCCCGGGGATGCTCGATGAGGACGAAGAAGAAATTCAACCATGCGAACATTGCAGCGGAATTGGTTACAAAGGGCTGACTGGTATTTTTGAATTACTGGTGGTGACTGACGAAATGAAAAAAGCGATTTCGCAAAATGCCGATTCAAAGTCCGTGCAAAAGATTGCCGCTGCCAACCGGCATGTGTCAATGCGACAAGAAGGAGCCATCTTGGTGGCTAAAGGGGAGACGTCTGTTGAGGAACTTCAGCGCGTTCTGGCGGCAAAGCAAAAATCAAAATCAAAGGCGAAAAGATAGTCGACCTTCCTCGACTTTAGACTCGAAATACCCATACACAAAAGTTTGAACTCGTTATGTTTACGTTACTTATCTTGTTGGTTTTCGTCGCCGTGATCGCCAGTACTTGGTGGTTCGGGATCTGGAACAACCTACTCACGCTGATCAATTTGCTGCTGGCCGGTTTGATCGCGTCTGGATTTTACGAGAACGTCGCTGACCAGTTAAACCAGAACATTCCAAATTGGAAGAACCTTATGGGCTTCGTTGCGGTTTGGTTTACCTTTGTGGTCAGCTTCATTGTTTTGCGGTCGGTGACGGACATGATCTCTAGCAAGAGGTTGAAGTTCGACAAGACAACAGAGATCATTGGCCAGTCGATATTGTCGGTATGGATTGCGTGCGTATTTGTCTCATTTATGACGTTTACGCTTCATCTTTCGCCAGTGCCGCCGGCGGCGTTTCAAGAAGATCCGGCATCCTCAACACTGGGTATAGGCCCGGATCGATTCTGGTTGGCGTTCGTGCAGAGCCGCTCGCGTGGTGCCCTTTCTTCGACGAAAGACGCGAACTTAGTTGCCGGAAAATTTAAGGGCCCATCGCATCCAGAGGACGCGGAGCTTGATGCTCGAGTATTTGATGCTGAGGGAAGTTTCATTCCTACCAACATCATTCGCCGACAGAAGTTAGCCGAACGCAAGACGTTGGTTAACTAGAGAATTCTTGTCGCTTTTGTCAGAAGAAGGTTCAGCCTAGCATCTGTCCGGCCGCCGGTGGATTACCGCGCAAGTAATCCGCGACAGGCATTGGTTTCTTGCCGGCTGGTTGGACTTTGAGCAGCGATAACTGCCCTGCCCCAGTTTGGACAATCAAATTCTGTTTGTCCGAAACGATCACCTCGCCGGGCGCGTTTGATTCTTTATCTGGAAGGTCAGTGTCTACGACGGCGGCTTGATGAATGATCAGCCGCATCGCGCTTTTTCCTTCTGGTGTCCACGACGTGAATGTTCCGGGCCAAGGTTGGAAGGCCCGTATTTGATTAACGATATCGGCAGCGCTTCTTGTGAAGTCGATTTTGCCGTCGCTTCGTTTGAGCCGCGGTGCCTTGGTGGCTAGTTTTTGATCTTGAATTTTGCCAATCGGGCTCTGGCCGTCCCACTGTTCCAGCATCGCAATGGAATCTAGCACGCATTGCACACCTAGTTGTGCCAAACGTGGTTCAATCGATTCGGTGGTCTCTGTTGGGCTGATAGGTGTCGACGCGCTGGTCAAGCACGGGCCGCCATCAAGCCGGGGGGTCATATGGATGATCGTGACGCCCGTTTCTTGATCACCGTTGTAGATGGCCCAGTGAATCGGTGCCGCTCCTCGGTATCTCGGCAGCAGAGAGCCGTGCAAGTTGATGCCGCCCAGTCTCGCCGCGGCAAGTGCATCGCGCGAGAGAATTTGGCCGTAATCACAAACGACAAACAAATCCGCGTTGAGCGCCACTAGCTGATCGACGACTTCTTGGTCGTTGATATTGCGCGGGTCGAGAATATCAAGGCCTCGGGCAACCCCTAGATCGCGAGTGGGGTTTTCGGCTGTCTTTCGACGTTTACCTGAGTTGGCGATGGGGCGTGTTACCAGCGCGACGATGTCGTGGGAGGAATCGATGAGGGCTTCAAACGAGGGCACCGCAAAAGGTCCGGTTCCGAACAATACTATTCGCATTTAACGTTGCCTTGGTTGAGGCACTTTCTTTTGAAAATTGAAATGGATGATTAGGTAGCTAGTGTCGGACGTCGGACGGTTTTTGACGGCCTTTGGCAAAATTCTTCAATCTGTTGCGAGATCGTCCACGAAAGAGGCAACCAAAATCGGCTAATTGCAGTAGCGCTGTTCGATTTCTTCGATGTATTTTTTGATGTCCTCATCAGACCCGATGCTTCCTGCCGCCCGAGCCGCTTCAAACTCCAATTCAAACTCTTCTATTTCCCCTTCGATTAACCGTTTCTCTGATTCGGAAACCCGGTCGATAAACATGACGCCTTTGATGTGATCATATTCGTGCTGAATGACACGTGCGAGGAAGCCCTTAAACGTCTGTTCAATTTGATTCCCCGCCAGATCGTACGCTGAAACATGGATTTGGTCGGGACGACTGACCATGGCCTCAACGCCCGTTAGGCTAAGACACCCTTCATTGGCCTCTGCCGAACCCTTGGGAGAAGAGACAACAGGGTTAATAAACACCATTTCCTCTCCTTTGCCCTTCTCTGCGGCAAGGTTAATAACAAACAATTGCAGTGGCAGATTGACTTGGTTGGCCGCCAGTCCGATACCTTTGGCTTTGTACATCAAATCGAACATTTCAGCAACGATTTCCCGTAGTTCTGCGTCCACTCGCACAATTGGCTTTGAAGGGTGGCGAAGTGTTGGGTGAGGAAAGTTGATAATTTCCAAGGCGTCAAGCTCCAGGACGGAATAAAAAAATGGTCAATAAAATTTGCTAATCAGAGTGGCCAATTTTCGGCCTTAAATCGGTGTGCTGTCTTAATTTTCTGTCAGTTGAAAATTGGGTAAATGTCTAACAATAAGGTAGTTGACAACTTCTTGGTTTACTGCGCGCTAAGAAAAAATAAGCGAAAACGCGGCTTCATATTTCCAACAACATTTTCAAAACAGATCATGAAAGTGCAATTGGCAGAAGAAGCAACAACTTGTCAAGTAAAACTTTTTTTTTGTTGAAAAATTGTAGCAGCAAAAAAAATTTTGATTTGCTTGACAAGCATTCGATCATTCCCAAAATAGCCCCACGTTCAAGACATGGGTCATCGTTAGTCGTGTTCATTTTTTGAGTTGTCACTCGAACTTCGTTCAAGAATCTTTCGGCAAGTAAATGCGAGAAATCGAGTTTCGCTTTGTCCTTCCAAATTACACATCTAACCAAAACAACCTTCAGTCATCCATCATACCCAATAATGGTGTATTGATGAAACGGTGCAGCATGTCGGGACTGTTTGTGTCAGTTCACTCACCAAGATATCACTTATTTTTTCGAACTGGATAATCGCATACGGGTGGCGGCGACTGAGGGACGCGATAGTCGACGACATAGTCGTGGAGTGGATTCCACACCCATTTTTTGCGGTTTTAGCTCATTTGGTTGCCACCGAAGGCAATCGACGAGCTGAAAACCCGACGTTCAAGCAAGGGAATTGCTAAACACCGGAAAGCGGCTGTCCCTGTTTTAGGATTGGGGAGGGTCGTTTTGACGGATCGCAGGATGGGGTTCCGTGGTGTCATAGTTGGATAGTAAATCTAACGCAAGCGACGGTTGGCATGACGCTTGGCCGTCGTTTTTTCGTTTCTCGGGAGCGCGTAGATGGTCCAATCTCTTGTCGGTTTTGGCAGCAACACCGGCGACCTGCAGTCGTGGTTCGATCAGGCCATTGATCGACTGCAACAACATCCAAAAATTGAACAACTAGCCTATTCAAAACCCGTCAGAACAAAGGCCGTTTTGGGAGAGTCAGCAGTCTCCAAAGAAGTGCATGCTGATCAGTCAGATGATTCGGCAGCCTCTTCTGAGTATCTCAACAGTGTTATCTCACTGAAGACCAGCCTTGATGCCAAACAGTTGTTTGAACTAACGCGGAAGATCGAGACCGAACTTGGGCGTGTTAGGTCCGACCGGTGGACCGCCCGCACGGTCGATTTGGATATTCTGCTGTTCGGCGATCAGGTGATTGAAACCGATCTGTTGACGATTCCTCATCGGCGGATGTCATTTCGCCGATTTGTGCTGCAAGGCGCTGTTGAGGTTGCCCCGGAGATGCTGCATCCTCACTCACGGGTGACGCTTAGGTCGTTGTGGGAGCGCGTTTGTTCTGGAAAACGCAAAGTGCTGTGGTTGGCGGACAGTTCTGAGAGAATCGACGAGGCAAGTCTAGCCAAAATTAAATTGGCTAATTGTTCGGGGGGGCCTTTTTTCCCCAGCCCCGAATGTTGGGAGATAGAGATTCAAACGCTGATGTCGGTCGAGGACTTGGAGCAGCACCCTGTCGAGACCGAAGAATACTCTTTGCTGCTTTATTCCGGGAGCGACCAGAAGTTTTCGGACGTCGCGTGTTGGTTTGCCGGACCAGTATTGAATTTGAGCGACTGTAGGTCTTCTTTTCTTCATCGTGAAATCGTTGCTGCCGTGGAGGCGATGTCTTGAACAGACGATTTTCGAGTCGTTTTGAGCAGGACCATTGAGAGACTGGATTTAAGCGGAAGAGGAAGGCATAATGTGTCGCTGACCGCTGGTCGATCAGTGTGGATTCGGGGTTTCTGTTCTAGGATTGCAATCTCCAATTTGGCGCTGGCGCTGCTGTCCTACCCAATACTTCACCGAGAATCCATTCATGAACATCGTCGTCGCCAGCAGCGAAGTCGTCCCTTTTGCCAAAACGGGTGGTCTGGCTGACGTCTGTGGTGCGCTTCCTCAACAGTTGTCTTCCTTTGGCCATCAGGTCAGCGTGTTTCTTCCTGGCTACCGCGCGGTCGTCTACGGTGACTTTGATCTGTACGAAATCGGCGTCGAAGTTGAAATTCCACTTGGAAGTAAGGTCGTCGAGGGGAAGATTCTTCGTACGACGCTCCCCGATAGTACGGTTCAGGTTTATGTGGTAGCTCAGGACGAATATTTTGACCGAGAGGCACTCTACGGAGAAAAGGGAAGCGACTATCCCGATAACTGTGAGCGGTTTGTATTTTTCAGTCGTAGCGTCCTTGAAGCGACGCGGAAGCTAGATCTGAAGCCCGATATCATTCACGTCAACGATTGGCAGACAGGATTGATCCCAGCACTGCTCAAGGAAGAGTACAGCTCTAACCCACTCTATGAAAACATCGCGTCACTGATCACGATTCACAATCTCGCCTATCAGGGAGTTTTTCCCGCAGATCAGATGTCACTGACGGGGTTGGATTGGAAGCATTTCAATCAGTCGGAGATGGAATACTACAATCAGCTGAATTTGCTCAAGACGGGCATTGTATTCGCCGACGCGATCAACACCGTCAGTCCGACTTACGCCCGCGAGATTCAAACGGCCGAACAAGGATGTGGTTTAGAGGGAGTTCTGGTTGAGCGGTCGGATTGTCTTTCGGGAATCCTCAATGGCATCGACACCGGGGTTTGGAATCCAGAAACCGATGAGCTGATACCCGCAAATTTTTCGGTTGATAATTGGCCTCAAGGCAAGTCTCTTTGCAAGCAACATTTGCAGCAACTATTTGGCCTCGAAGAAGACGCCAACAAGCCGCTGATTGGAATTGTGGGGCGTCTGGCATCTCAGAAGGGATGGTCGATGATCTTGCAAGTCATGAAGCAGTGGCTTGCCCAGCGCGATGTT
>CAYTPS010000174.1:9558-10181 GCA_964439245.1 uncultured Pirellulaceae bacterium
GGGTCGTTTTGGGAACAGGAGATCCAGACTATCACACGATCCTAACGGGCCTTTATCAAAGCCATCCACACAAGCTGGGTTTACGTCTGGGTTTCTCTAACGAATTGGCGCACCAAATTGAAGCCGGTGCGGATATGTTTCTCATGCCCAGCCAATATGAGCCTTGCGGACTCAATCAGATGTACAGCATGGCCTACGGCACTGTGCCGATTGTTCGCAGAACCGGTGGACTGGCGGATACGATCGTTGACGCGAATGATGCTTGCGAAAGTGAATCGGCGAACGAACTGGCCAATGGATTTGTCTTTGACGATTTCGCGACACCGTCACTAGAGACCGCGATCAGTCGCGCAGTGGATGTTTATTGCCATGACAAAGAGAAGTGGCGCAGATTGGTCGCTGCCGGTATGCAACGTGATTGGTCATGGGCTGCTAGTGCCAAGGAATATCAGCAGTTGTATGTGAAGACGATCGCTAAAAAGCGATCTATCTAAATAGCCGCGGTTTATTGCATCCAAATTGGCGATATAAAGCGTTTCTGTTGACTGTAAGGCCGCTATCGGAAAAGGCAGAAGCTTTGGTGCCGGTTTTTTCATTGCGAATTGTGCGAGTCGTGTTTAGAG
>CAYTPS010000175.1:0-1483 GCA_964439245.1 uncultured Pirellulaceae bacterium
GAAGTTGTCGTCTGAGTCTGAATGAGGATTAACCAACAAACAGATATAAAATAGCCCATAAAAATCGCATTATCGCCCACGAAGCCGAAAGAGACATTACTTGATTCTATTGTTCGCGTTAGAACTAGCTTTCACGTAGATGAAAGCACTTTGATGCCCAAAAACAAGCCGATAGTGTAGATTCCGCCCTTGGTCCTGCCAAGGCCAATGAAATCGCGATTTAGTGAGAATGTCGAAACGGTCTGGGCTGGTGTTTTTCGAGTGAAAGTTTGTCGTTTGGTGGGCTGAGGAAGGGACCCGATTGGAGCCATTTGGCTTCCTCCAGCACTCATTTTCTCCAGCCCTGCATTCTTTCGGTGTAGAACTCAACAAAGCGATCGGCCGCGATGGCTTTGCGGGCCTGTTTCATCAGCCGCCCGTAATAGGCAAGGTTGTGCAGCGACAGCAGAATCGGCCCCAGCATCTCTTTGGCCCTGAACAAATGCCCCAAATAGGCACGGCTCAAGTGGCTATAAGGCGTGTCGATGCCCTCCATCAGCGGCGACGGATCGGTTTGATGACAAAGGTTCCGCAGCTTCATTTTCCCGGTGTCGGTAAACGCGGTTGCATTGCGACCGTTGCGCGTCGGCATCACACAATCGAACATGTCGACTCCGCGCTTGACACCCTCAAGCAAATCCTCTGGCGTCCCGACCCCCATCAGATAGCGTGGTTTGTCCTCGGGCAGTGCTGGCGTGGTGCCGTCCAAGATCCGGTACATTTCCTCCGGCGGCTCTCCCACGCTCAAGCCTCCGATGGCGTACCCGGGAAAATCGAGCTCGATCAATTCCTTACAACACTCCTGCCGCAATCCCTCATCGAGCCCACCTTGCACGATCGCGAATTGAACCTGCGACTCCTTCGTATGGGCGTCCTTACAGCGCTTCGCCCAGCGGATGGTACGGTCCATGGCGTCTTTGACGGCGGAGCGTTTGTTGGGCAGTTCGATGACGTGGTCAAACACCATCGCGATGTCAGCGCCAAGTTTCTCTTGGATTTCGACACTGATCTCAGGCGTCAGATCGATCAGGGACCCGTCGATGTGCGAGCGAAATTTAGCACACTCTTCGGTGATCTTTGTGAGCTGCGCTAGGGAGAAGACTTGGAAGCCGCCGCTGTCGGTCAGCATCGGTTTATTCCAGCCCATGAATTTCGGCAGCTCGCCCATTTGCTGGACGATGTCGGCCCCCGGACGCAGGTGCAAGTGATAGGTGTTACCCAAAATGATTTGCGCACCGGTCTGTTCTAGTAATCCCGTCGTCAGTCCTTTGACTGTTCCGCAGGTGCCGACAGGCATAAATGTGGGAAGATCGATCACACCACGCGGCGTTGTCAATCGTCCTAGACGCGCCCCGCAGTGTTTGTCTTGATGCAGCAATTCGTATTTAAATCCAGCTTTCATAGTCGCCAGATTGTAATCTCCGTTTCGGCTGGTGGCTAACCC
>CAYTPS010000175.1:1494-5968 GCA_964439245.1 uncultured Pirellulaceae bacterium
GGCCATGCTTCACGCTTGCGTGAGCATGCTTAACCAAGCGTAAACATGGCATCCGTCAATTCGGCTCTGGCGGACCACTAGTCTGCAAAACGGACCGCTGTTTGAAGCGTCGGCGGTAGTCTTTGGGGGAGATTCCGTTGTGCTTTTGAAATGCTTTGGTAAAAGCACTGTGATCGTAGAAGCCCGCTTCGAGCGCGATGACTGTAATCCGCTTGTTCGTCTGCCGCAGTTCTCGACTGGCGTGACCTAGCTTCAAACGCAGTAGGTACTCCCCCGGTGCCATGTGGAACAGTTGACCGAACAAGCGCGTGAACTGGTTCTTCGAGAGGCCGACTGCCGAAGCCAAATCTGGGACTTGCACCCCTGAGGCATATTGCTGATCGGCGAGGTGCAGCGCGTCCTTGATGCGTTCGAAAGATCGCGGCAACTCTCCCCTGCCCTCATACGGCACCATCACACCGGCCACTCCGAGGATCTGCGATGGATTTTTCTCGTCGAAGATCGGAAGCTTGGTACACGAATACCACCGCGAACTGACCTGTGTTGTGACCAACCACACCGCATCGCACACAGGATCGCCACTGCGCACGATACGCTCGTCTTCGGCGACGTAACTGTCCGCCAGTAACGGCGGATGAAAGTCGTGATCCGTTTTACCAAGCATCGCTTGTTCGTTCTCAAGCCCGTGGATCGCCAACAGTGCTTGGTTGCAGCGGACAAACCGATGCCGCCGGTCTTTCATGAATTGGCAAACCTCACCGCACTGGTCAAACAATGCCGCAAGCACGCCGCTGTGATTCCGGATCTTTTGAGTCGACTGACTGAATGCGGTTGTCTTACCCATGGTGCGATTTTACCATTATTGCGTCGCTGGGTGCCAAGGAATTTACGGCCAATTATGACAAAATATTGCGATGCAAATGAAAAACTACAAACAGATCATTGTTCTAGCTATCAGCAGCTCCCTATTTACGTTGGCGTCATCAAGCGCTGCCGTTGCCGAAAAGCCTGTCGATTTCAATCGCGACATCAGACCGATTCTCTCGGAGAATTGTTTCTACTGCCACGGCTCAGACGGCGACCAGCGGCAAGCCGATTTGCGAGTCGATACTTTCGAGGGAGCCACTGGCGATCTGGGAGGGTACGCGGCGCTGGTTCCCGGCGATGCGGAGAACAGCGAAATGTTCGTTCGGCTTACGTCGCATGACGAAGATACGCGGATGCCACCGGCGGACTCTAACCGCAGCGTTTCTGCAAAGGAGATTGATCTTATCCGGCGTTGGATCAACGAGGGCGGAGAGTATGCAACTCATTGGGCGTTCCAACCTGTGGCCAAAGAAATTCCTGTCCCCGATATTGGTGACACTCATCAGCCGTCCAATCCAATCGACGCCTTTGTCGGTGCTGCGCTTTTGGAGAAAGGTATGATCGCCAAACCACCGACCGAGGATGCCAACTGGCTGCGACGGATCTATTTGGATACGAACGGACTGCCGCCGACAAGCGCTGATCAGGAGCGATTTGCTCAAGACCTTAAGAAGGCCCCGGAGGCAGCGCGAAGCGCTGCGGTGGATCGCGTGCTGGCCAACCCGCACTATGGCGAACGTCTGGCCAGCGATTGGTTGGATGTAGCTCGGTATGCCGACACGCATGGATTCAACAACGACACAGCGCGCGAAATGTGGCGTTGGCGGGATTGGGTGATCGATGCATTTAATGATAACAAGCCCTACGATGAGTTCATTACCGAGCAACTTGCTGGCGATCTCCTGCCCGAAGCGACCTTGGAACAAAAAATTGCAACCGGGTTTGGACGCAACCACGGTATCAATTCCGAGGGCGGTATCATCGACGAGGAGTACCGTGTTGAGTATGTTGCCGACCGCGTGCGTACGCTGGGGATGGCGTGGCTGGGGCTGACGCTCGAATGTGCGCGCTGTCACGATCACAAGTATGATCCTATCTCACAAAAGGACTACTACCGGTTCTTCGCCTTCTTCGACAATATTGCTGAGATAGGAGAAACGGGGCGCGCGGGAAATGCGGCGCCATTGATCTCAGCTCCCACGACCCAACAGCTGGCCAAGGACCGCGCACTGCAGGCAACTTTGACGCAGCTGCAAACCCGTTTGAACGAAGAGCGGGCATTGGTTGAAATGGATGCCTTGCAATCGCCGCGGATGATTGATATCCCCGCTCTGAACGAATCTCAGAAGGGCCACCTCTATTTTCCCGAGCCCGGTTCAGCAAAACCTGCGGATGCGGTCATGCACGAGCCCGAAGAGACTGTTGACGGAGTCTTGGGCAAGGGATGGGCTTGTTCGCAAAGTACGGCCCCCGCAAAAATCAAAAAAGACAGCCTGCCAATTGGCGGTGGCCGCAGCATGACATACGCGCTTTGGATTAAACCAGACAAATCGAATCCGGCTGACGTCCCACTTATAAGCAATGCAACCTATAACGTGGATGAAGATTCGCAAAGCTATGGTGGTGGAGTTGATGTTCGATTGATCAACGGCGCTATTGAATTGCGCATGTCGACTTTGTTTCCCGGATATGGGTTGGCGGTTCGGTCAACCGGAATGCAGATCCAGTCCGGGCGTTGGCAACATATTTGTGTCGTTTACGATGCGAGTGAAATGCCGAAAGTCGATCGTCGCGCACACGCCGCTTGGGTTCGGATCTTTATCGACGGAGTGGAGCAAACGTTGAAGGTGCTGCATGACGGACTGCATGAGTTCAAGGATGCCGACTTGAAGGGGACTGACTGGTTGATCGGGCGCGATCACCAAAAGCAATCGGTTGCTTATGAGGGGGCCGTTGATGAGGTGTTGATTACGTCGCAGGCGTTTAGTCATGACCAAGTATTCGACGAGTTTGCTAGAGCCGCGTTACCGATGGCAACTCGTGAAGGCACGGATGTGCCTGAGACTTGGTTGGCCAGTCTGCAGGCTCGCTTGGGACCAGAGGCGAATCAGAAATTGGCTGCAGATGTGGACGCGGCGCGGACGAAGTGGATCGCCCATCAGCGCCATTTTCCTAACACGATGATCATGGCCGAACGCGCCGGAGAAAAACGCAAGACACGCGTGCGAGTGCGCGGAACGTACAGTGCGCTGGGAGCTCACGTATCGGCCGGCGTTCCAGAAAGATTGCTTGGCGACTGGCCAGAGGGGCAACCCAAGAACCGACTGGGCCTTGCTCGTTGGCTGACGCAGGAGAAAAATCCGTTGACGGCGCGTGTCGTCGTCAACCGAGTCTGGCAACATCTGTTCGGTATCGGTTTGGTCAAAACGACCGAGGACTTTGGATTTCAAGCGGAATATCCGAGCCATCCACAACTACTTGATTATTTGGCACGTGACTTCATCGACAGCGGTTGGGATCTCAAATCGCTCTATCGGCAGATCCTGTTGTCGTCCACCTATCGCCAGTCTTCGGTCGCAACCGCCGAAGAATACGCTGCGGATCCGGAGAATCGATTGCTGGCTCGCGCGGCGCGATTGCGGCTGCCAGCGGAGACGATCCGGGACCAAGCGTTAGCGATCAGCGGTCTGTTAGCCGATTCGGTCGGAGGCCCAAGTGTACGACCCTATCAACCTAAAGATCTATACACGGGGGTGGTCGTGGGGGCTGACTACACCAGTACCGTCTGGCATCAGGGAGAAGGCGACGATCTGTATCGCAGAAGCCTCTACACGTTTTGGAAGCGAACGATTCCCCATCCGGCAATGCTGACTTTTGACGCGCCGGATCGGGAGTTTTGCACAGTTCGACGAGAGACGACCAATACGCCGTTGCAAGCGTTGAATTTGATGAACGCGCCTATTTACATTGAAGCGTCAAATCAACTGGCGCGACAACTGTTGAGCAATACAAAATTGGAAAACGATCAGGCGCGGTTGAAGGCCGGATTTAAACGGGTTGTTGGGCGTGCCGCCCGTAAGGAAGAGCTGGACGTCTTGCTGGAGAGTCTGCGAAGAATCCATGAGGATTTTTCAAAAGACGACGCTGATGCGAAAGCGTTTGTCGCCATCGGATCTTCCAACGCACAAGAGCCCACCAAGTCAGCGGTTCAACATGCCGCTTTGGCCAGCGTCGTTTCGATGATGCTGAACCTTGACGAGGCTATTACGAAACATTGAGTGGGATGGGCATCCGGCAAGGACGCGGCAGCAACCGAATGAATCGCATGCCCGGTGAACCATACGCCGATCCCTACTAGAAAAATATTTTACGCCCTATTGAGAAAACGATATGTATTGCAATCAAAATCACGTTTACCGCAGCCGCAGAGAATTTCTCGAACGCGGCGCGTTGGGATTGGGCTCAATCGCGCTTGGGACGCTGATGAATAACGGGAGCGTCCACGCCGCTGAGAACGAAGAATTGGGCAAGGAATTTCCCAATCACACCGCGAAAGTGAAACGTGTGATCTATTTGTTTCAGTCTGGCGGTCCATCGCATTTGGATC
>CAYTPS010000175.1:5978-10134 GCA_964439245.1 uncultured Pirellulaceae bacterium
GTATCGGCAGCGGGGGCAAGCCGCTGGGTGCTGAAATGCTGGACTGGGGCCGCCGGGCCTTTGGTCTGACGATCAATGAGTTTTACGGCCAGACCGAATGTAATCTGGTGGCCTGCAGCTGCGCCGATCTGTTTGAGCCCAAACCGGAGACCGCGGATTTGTTTGACAAAGATATTCCCGACTCCGTTTTCGGCACGCAGCGCATCAGTGGCATGGTCGCCAACCAATCACGGTTTCCCTTCGTTCCTACGATGTACAAGTTCTCACCCGGCGGCGAATGTGGGACACCGATCAGCGAGATGCTGCCAGAGACGCGAAAAATCGTGGACGATATTTGCCTGATTCGCTCTATGCATACCGAAGCAATCAACCATGATCCGGCGATTACGTTTTTGCAAACGGGGGCGCAATTGCCCGGTCGACCCAGCATGGGGGCATGGTTGGACTACGGCCTAGGAAGCTTGAATTCAGATCTACCGTCGTTTGTCGTGCTTACTTCGGTTCCCAGTGAGGGGACTGCGGGCCAAGGCTTGCTGTCGCGCTTATGGGGGGCCGGATTCCTGCCTAGCAAACACCAAGGCGTCCAATTGCGAAACGGAGGGGAGCCTGTTTTGTATTTGAAAAATCCGGATGGCATGCCGGCGACGGCTCGCCGAAATTATTTGGATGGGCTCAAGCGACTCAACGAGGCGGCTTTAGAAATTAGCGGCGATCCAGAAATTGGCACGCGCATTTCACAATATGAAATGGCCTACCGGATGCAGACCAGTGTCCCTGAACTGGCCGATCTATCGGACGAACCTGATTCGACGTTTGAGCTGTACGGTGAAGCAGCGCGGCAACCGGGGACCTTCGCCCGTAACTGTTTGATGGCGCGTCGCCTTGCAGAAAAAGACGTGCGGTTCATCCAGCTGTACCATCGTGGCTGGGATCACCATGGCTCGTTGCCCGGCAAAATGAAGACGCTTACCGGGGACACTGACCGCGCATCGGCGGCACTGGTAAAGGACTTGAAACAACGCGGACTCCTCGACGATACACTTGTCATCTGGGGAGGCGAGTTCGGGCGAACGCCGTACGCTCAGGGTACGCCAAAACCTGACGAGTACGGGCGCGACCATCACGGGAAGGCGTTTTCTATCTGGATGACTGGCGGTGGAGTGAAAGCCGGAACAATTTATGGTCAAACAGATGATTTTGGCTTCAATATTGTGGACAAACCTGTCCACGTGCACGACCTACACGCCACGATCCTGCACTTGTTGGGTGTCGATCATGAGAAATTAACCTACAGGTTCCAAGGACGCCAATATCGATTGACTGATGTGCATGGAAAGGTCGTCAAAGGCATACTGGCTTAGGCGATTGCTGCCTTGAGCCCCCGATCTATTGTGTCAAAACCTGACGGGAAAAAACATCTGGTTCAGACGCTCTTGGTGACCTGTTGGCGGTCGTTGAAAAAAGCGCTGGTGAACATGCGGAGCATAATCAGCAACGCGGCTAATGCGATTAGGCAAATGTTGAATGTGGAGACAACGTTCCACTCGACGCCTGCCGGATTAGGAACGTTCCAATCAGCAAACGCCGTCCGAAGCGAGAACAGTTGATCGGAACTAGGGTCGCCCAACCAACGAGGACCGATCTTTAAACGCTCCATCAAAAACGACGTGGCGAAGTAGTTGAACAATGGCAAGACTAGCAGCAGCCCCAACAAGAAACGCATCCCGACGGAAAACGATTTTTCGCTGCGTACTCCATCAACCACAACGCCCACAGCTGGAATCCACAACAGCATCATGGCGTCGATTGATTTCGAAAATACTGCAATCGTTACCAGCGCGATCAACATGCCGGATCGGCTGATGATACCTGCGCGTTGGTCAGCGTTTCGTTCGGACCATAGCGCAAGTCCACTCAAGACTAGGACACTCGCCGGAAGTATTGTAGAGAGATCCAGCGACAAATAATTGCCAGCCCACGTCTTTATTCCAGCCAGTAGGTCCAAACCGATTGGCGATTGGCTGTTACCCAACGTCGGTTGTGCAGTAACGTAATTACGGTAGTCAAACACTTGCCAGTAAGACAGGTCCGTCAACGCTGGGCCTCCGTTGTGAATGATGTAGCCAACGGCGATTCCGTTAGTGATCGCCAACAACGCGAGTGCACCTGCGATCGCCACGACGTTTCCTCGAAGAAGCATAAGCAATGCTAAAGGGATACCGATTGCAGGTTGAATCATGGCCAACGTCACACCGATACTCGAGAGCCAGACCTTTCGATCTGCATAAGCCAGCGCCCAAGCGACACCTGCTGCACAGATCATTGTGGCGGGGCAAGTGAAAAAGGTCTCCGTGCCCGGCAGGCTGATCAGCATCAATGCACTGCAGAAAAAAGCAGCGCCCATGCTGGGCGACGTTTCGGTACATTTCTTTAGTAGTAACGTCGAGAGTACCACCGTCAATAGAATCGACAGACCAATGAAAATTGCTTCTGCGTAAGGCAACTGAAAGAATCCAAACAGGCAATAGATCAACAGAGTTGACGGCAGCATTGTCGGCAGAGACGCTGCCGTTGCGTATTCGGTGTCCGGATGAAAGGCCGCAAGTTGTTCGGCGTCAAAAGGGTTTTCGCCAGTAATGAACGCGCGAACAGGATAGTAAACCTCATTGTGAAATCGCAACAAACCAACGTTGGCGTGTGGGTTGCTCTCGCCAGGAATATGCTTGAGCAAGTACACGCGGAAAACGACCAGACTGACGACGATCAGGAAAAAAACTAATGCGAAAAAGTTGGTCCAGCTGAATTTTCGAATTGGCGGGTTGCTTTCTAAATTCATAAGGCCCAATTACTGGTTTGGTTGATGGCAATTGTGAACAGGTGAAGAGCTGACCTAAAGTCTACGGTTTGACCGGGAATGCGGAAAGACTGGTCTAAATGGAGGGGCGTGCTAGGATGAAAGATTCTCCAACGCTTACTCTCTTTGATCAACTAGCCGGCATGGCAAGAAAAAAAACACAAGTCAAACTGCGCAGCCACGGAATCTATCGCGGTTGGGATGCCAAGACGAAGGAACTGCCACGCATCGCCGAATTTACGCTGCGTGTGCCGGCGGTGGTTGATATCGAATTTGGATTTGTGATCAACGTTAAGGGCGCAAAGAACAAAGAGTTGTATTATTGCATCGACCATCCGGGGATACAGGACAGCGACGGCAAACGCCGAGATCCGTTTGATGGAACAGTCTACGTGAAAACCAATGACTGGGACTTCTACTTAGGCGACACAATCTGGAATCCGATCGAAGATAAGCTTGGCATCTGGCGAATGTGGGTCGAGCTGGATGATAAAGTCGTCGCCGAGAAGACGTTCGAGCTTTATCGCAGCGAAGAAGGCTGCGAATCTTGAAAACGGGGCAGTATTAAATTAAGAGCCTACCCCAAAACTCGTAGTGGACTTGGGCAAAGGTCCTTTTAAACAGACAATAAGGGATCTTGGCGAATCCCATCACGAATGAATTGGGTCTCAGGGATAGGTTCTAAATCGCCGTCGGCAGTTTTCTTGGAAACGGGACTGCAGCTTTAGGAGGCAAACGCAATTCGTTCTCGAACGCCCAAACGGCGCGATCATGATCGGAGGCGTAATAACGCAACCATGCTTCTTCGTCTTGGACGATATCCAAACACTGCCAGCGGAGGAACTCCTGACCGGGCAGCATCATCATCTTTTCTTCGGCGGGAAGTATGTCTCGCACGATCAGGCAGTACAGTTGGCGATCTGAAAGATGTTCCGTTTGCAGCAGGACAATGTTTTGTTCGAACAACAATCCCACAACTCGGTCTAGCTCCTCAGCCATTTGAGCATCGTCAAATTCTTGGTGCGGCGGCAGCTTTAGCTCAGGTTCGTACCAGCGACTTATGGGCAGTACAGGGGCCTTCTCCCACGCCAGCATGGACGCGAGGAATTCATTTTCGTGTACCGTCGACATGCGGTCTAAGTCGACCAGATACACTGACTCGTCTAGGTAGGGTTCCATTTCGTCACGAAGGCGGGCGTTCTGAATCAGCAGATCAATTTCGCTAGTAGACGTGGTCATGCGTTCCATTTTCAACAGGTGAATGTCGTGAATAAATGCGTGCGCTGCAAAGCGTTGATGCAG
>CAYTPS010000176.1:0-334 GCA_964439245.1 uncultured Pirellulaceae bacterium
TCATACGTTTGGGAATGTCAGCGAGGCGATGCGAACTTGTTGGATAGACGATCTCCCAAGAGATTGGAGGATTGGCTCTTTAGGCTACCCAAAGCCGTGCGGCTTCGGCTACTCAGAATCAGCTCCGGGGTAGAAGCAAGTACTATTGCACGAGCAGGGTGCTGAAAAAGTCGAATCATCTCAATTCTGCGTTTATGAAACGGCCGTTCTCAGCCTTCAAGTTGTTGGATGCTACAGACATTAAACTAAATCTCAGCAACTGGAAACGACTCGAATTAAGTTTTTCAGCCCCCCTGCTAGTGGTCCGTCAGAGCTAAATTGATTGGTGCCATGT
>CAYTPS010000176.1:344-10103 GCA_964439245.1 uncultured Pirellulaceae bacterium
CGCAAGCGTGAAGCACGGCACCCATCTGACCGTTCATTTCAGGTTTGGAAGACCACTAGCGCCCCATGTATCCAATGACAATTCGTTTTCCGAGGGCCAGTTCAAGATGTCGAAATATCGTCCCGATTTCCCAGACCGATTTGGCTATTACGAGGATAAGCTAAGAGCCTACCTCACAACTCGTAGTGGACTTCGCCAGACGTCCTTTTAAATAGATAACAGGGAATTCTGGCGATCCCCCCCTACGAATGATTTGGGGCTCTAGGTTAGGTTCCAAGC
The DNA here is from genome assembly GCA_964439245.1 of uncultured Pirellulaceae bacterium. GTDB lineage: Bacteria > Planctomycetota > Planctomycetia > Pirellulales > Pirellulaceae > Mariniblastus. Next base: position 624 of record CAYTPS010000176.1, read on the forward strand.
TGAGTTTCTGTCGCTCGTTCTTTGCGTGATACAACAGCAAGCACCACCATAGCGGGATTGGTTCGACATCGCCGGAGTCGATTCACGCTGCTCGACCAAGCAAGTGGTTGAAGCGGGCCGAGACGTTCCTGGGACAGCGTGATGTGCCAAGCCAGAGCGTCTTACGTACGGCTTACCCAAGCCCAGTCGTTTCCGGTAGCGGCCTGGCCCAATTCACCTCGGCCCGTGGCGGGACACGAAACACGGCCTGCCTTGGCTGTGTTTCCATCAACTACTTGGGCCACGTCTTTGATGCACAGTCGATCCAACTACCGGTTGGCAGGTTCCGTCCCCGCGTTGCCTGCCTGCTTCCGCTTTCCGTTTCATCGCACGCGCGAGAAAAACACTGAGAAAACGCTTTTGAGCACCGGAGGGAGTTATGCTTGACAAACCGCAATTGGTTTACGCGTTGATTAAGATCGCGATGAATGCCGGGATGTCGTCGAAATCAACCATGCCGTTTTCATCACAATCCGCTTCCACTTGAAACTGGCCACTCGAAAGGACCGCAATGAAGCTTGGGATGTCTCCAAAGTCAACGACACCGTCTAGATTGACATCTCCCAAGAGGGCGGAAACAACTTGCCCCACACCGTATTTGGGCAGGGCTAGATTTAGAAAATCGTCTTCGGACATCAAATGATTAAATACGAGCCAAAATGGCTCCGAAAGCAAGTCCACTGTACCGTCAGCGGTGTAGTCGCTTTCGAGTTGAACCATAATTCCGTACGCGCCGGCAGGCGCTGAGGCGTCGTCAAGCAAATCCCAAAGAATGTGGTCATGGACGAAGCCGTTACTGTTCGCCTGAGCAATCATTTGCGGGTTGGAGCCGGATTCGATTACATCGCCATTTAGAACGAGATCAGGTGTGTTGGCGAAGCCAAATGGCGTGTTGTCCCTGAACAAGATGCGTCCGGAAGCTTCCAACGCGTCAGTCGACGGGTTGTAGTAATTCACGTACCCCTCTGCAAAGTTCGAAATCGTCCGAGCATCCAGAGCTTTGATTGTGATTAAATTCTCTGGATTGAACATCAGTCCTGCGGAAGGCAGGTTTGAGAACCCCGGTAAGTCAGAGCTGTAGTCACCAGGGGTAAACGGATCCCTTTGTTCCATATCTGAACAAACGAGAAGAATTCCATCTCCAGTTGTTGCGATGCATCCCTCGGGGTCGAGAACGAAAGCTCCCGGGTTGGTTAAGTCGTCGTAACCCAAAAAGATGTCTCTATCTTGAGCCTGCGAGATGGAGCAGAACAACAAAATTGGGGCCAAAAAAAGAAAAACTCTACGTTTCATCGCTAGATTCCAGGTAAAAGATCATAAGAAAGAAAAATCAGCTGCAAGGCGCTGGCTAATAATTACCCACGACCCGTCCGTCGTTTCTACTGCCCAAAGCCCACCAAACTTCTTCGGAAATTTGGTCAGTGATGAACTGCATGGATCCATCAGCCAAAGCAAGGTTAACACCACCGACGTGTCGACTACCGGGAGTAATCACAAAATCCCCCTCGTTGATGCTTCCGTCGTTTGCATAGTGCCCCATCAATCCATTTGGCGTCTGCACGTGCATGTAGGTCGGAGCCACCAAGGGATACCCGCTAGACCAAGATCGACCAATGTGGGCTGACTCAAGAATGTGGGCGTGCGTACTGGAAAGCTGAGCATTAATCTCAGACAGCGTTTCATACCAGGGCTGAATACAAAGTGAACGTACGCGCGTGTCTCCTTCGTCAATCGCATCGCCACTGTTACTTGGCTGAATAAGCCTCTCGGAAATCATCGCCGTGTTTGATGTTCCATCAGTGATCGAATCAAGTCCAACATCGCCATGTGAATGCCATGCGACATCTGCGGAGGGATGCTCCAAGGGAATAACACCGTTAAATGATCCCGGCGTCTGCCGCTCTCCTTCGTAACCGGTCGCATAGGAAGGCCAGCCGGCATTGGCAGCGTAACTGCCCGGAGCGGGATTGGCGGAGCCAAGAATGATCTCGTTCTCAAGGTTGGGTTGGTCAGACGGGCAGAGAAACGTGGGGACCAAGGTGTTAACCGCAGCCGCATTGGGATGCGTTGAACTTACCTTATAGCCATCTTCGTCGCCATTGTTCTGCCCCAGAGCAAAAGACTGATGCAGGTTACTCTGTTCGACAAACGGAAGAAGCGGCACTAACCAGCTGTAATGACCGGTCTCATAGCCGCCATTTCCATCAGGCATCCCCGAACCAATCTGATTGGTGGGAAATCTTGTTTGCGCAGACTCAAAGTTATGAACCGACAGCGCAATTTGACGCAAATTGTTCGCGCACTGAGTTCGTCGAGCCGCTTCACGTACCGACTGGACCGCCGGAAGCAGCATCCCAATGAGTATTCCGATTATTGCTATCACGACAAGCAATTCGACCAGCGTAAATGCAAATCGCGTGTCCTTGCAGTTGCTTCTTTTCATTTTGGACTTACTTCCAAAAAACAGTTCACGAGACAGATTCGAGTACGACAAACCTACTATTGGGAGCGGGCTCGCAGTTGCAATACTATTGCATATACGAGGCTGCCGACAATGGAAAATCTATGGTTTGTGACTTTTTTTACACAGATCGATTGTCCCAACTATCAGCATCCAGATGAAATTTTAATGCGTTCATGGGTCTACGCCACTCCTGGGCCGCAGAAATTATCGTCCGCTATTTCCTTGAATCCGATTGGAGAACCACCAAAAGCCGGAAAGTTTCCATCGTATGCCCAACGCCTGAAAAAGGGCTACTGCTGGGCAAAGCCAGCTTGAACAGCTGTTCGATAGACGGCCCGATAGAAGAAATACTTGAACTGGGCGTCAAGAAGTTGAAGTTCAGCATCGGCAACCGATGTCTCGTAAATGTTCAACGCGATCAAGTCGATGTCGCCTTCGCGAAATGCGAGTCGGCCAAGTTCGAGCGACCGACGAGTTAGCCTCAGGTTTTCGGTCGATTGTTCAATTTGTTCATGGGCTGCGTTCACGGCAGAGGCGGCATCTTGAATCTCAGCACGAATCTTGTCCGATACGAATCGTGTTTTGGCGTCGATCTGAGTTAGCTTGCCTTGAGCAGCCCGAATCTTCCCAAGTCCTTCCCGACGTTGAATCGGAACCTCGGCCAGAACCCCAATTTGAAGTTCGAATGGCGTTTTGTCTCCCTTGCTGCTGGTCGCTCCACCGAGGTCTTGCCCCGCAAATCCCTTCAGGTCAATTTTGGGCAGTGTCAGGTTCTGGGCATACTGCAAGTCGTTGCAGGCTTCTTTCCTTGCAGCCAGTAGTTCTTGAAGTTCCGGCCGAACGCTAAGTGCCGTTTGGATATCCGCCGTGAGACGCTCACTTTCAATTCGCAGTGAGGACGGGAAATATACCGGCAACTGTGACGCGCTGACTACGACCGGATTACAATTTTCGTCGCGCAAGAAGAGCGACAGTTTGATGGCCGCCTTCTCAAGTAATCGGCGAGTCTTGATCAGATCATTCTTTCGTTTGGCAATGAAACGATCGTTATCGATCTGGGAAATCTGTGCGAGGTCGCCCTTGTCGATACGTTCGGCGATTTGATCGACGCGTTGTTCGGCAAGCTGCAAAATCTGCTGTTGAATTTGGACGGCTTTACCAGAAGCAACCCAGTCCCAATAAGCCTGCGTTGCAAACCTTTGGAACTGCAGCAATCGAGAATTCACGTTGGCTTCAACCTGATCTCTTTGGGCCCCCGCGGCGAACAAGTTCGCGCGACGTTGGTCGATTGCCCGATCCTTGAGCAGTGGAATCGAGAATCCTGCCTTGAGTTCTCCACCTTCGTTGGTTTCACGTTCGCCATACCAGGGCTCAAAGTTACCATCACCAATCCGATAGCCTCCATAGACTTCACCGCCACTGTAAAGCGGGCGACTCAAGCCGATTCCGTTTCGATAGGTTTGATAGAACCCAAGGGGCTGTGAAATGCTCTGAGCGGAAAAGACTTGGTCAAACTCACCCCAGGATGCCAACACTTTTCCGGTGGCGGTTTCAATTTCGCCGATCGCGATTTCGATCTCTGGATAGCAGTCCGCGACTGATGTCAAAACCTGCGCAATTGAAAGTGCGTTCCCATTTTCGGCGACCATTTCGCGTTCGATTCGAGGCTGAGAATCCAGTGGCTCCGTTTCGCGGTCGCTCGCTTGCGAACTGGATTCGACACTGTCATTCCCTTCAACGGCACGATCCGCTTCGAATCCTAGCGGTTTAGGAATATCTCGGTCATCTGAAGGTATTCCATCATCGGGAATCGCGAAATTGTCTTGTGGCCGACGTGATGACGAGTCTTCTTCTTGAAAGTTGACCAAGCCAATGTTTGATTTGTTCTCGACGTCTGCTTTGTTCTTTAGGGAACCAATCTTCTTCGAAGCTCTTGTCTCCGACAGCAGCCCCGCTGTGCCGCCTGAATATTGCGATTGTTCAACAGTCGCAATCGGCAATGAACGCGCAGTTGATCGGCAGCCGGGAGACGAAACCAGACAACCAATCATCACCACCCAAAGTGCTATTTGGGCAGTTTGGGCTTCTTGACTTTTTCCTTGTCGGAATCTTCGTCCGAGAGGATGACGGGAAAACCATTGAGTTGACGCCAGATCTCGTAACCCAGTGAGACTCGGCGCAGCATCACCCATCCGTTTGCGCGAACGCCTTGTCGTGTGTAGGGCTCTTCGGGCCATGTTCTTTCGTCGTCTTTATTGGGTATTACTAATATTCTAAATTCGTTTTTGCCGTTGTCAGTTGCATCTACGGTGGCAACAGTTCCGGAGAAGACTCCCCAAGCGATTGAAGGCCATCCGGGAACTTGGACTGCTGGCCAGCCTTCGAATTGCAATCGCACTTCTTGATCTGGTTGAACCAGCGGCATATCGTTGCCCGAGACAAACAGCTCGACCGCTTTTTGCGAGGTCTCGGGGACAATCGTCAGCAACGAGTCGCCCTCCTTGACCGTGTCGCCAAGCTCGTTGACGTTGAGTCGAAAGACAGTTCCATCGCGTGGTGCGCGAATGGTCAGTCGCTCGGTCTCCCTCAATTTGATTTGTAGGTCGCCCATCTCCTTTCGAACTGTCGCGATCTCCCCAAGTGCTCCTTGCTTCATCGCAACTGCGTAGTCGATTTTCGTTTGCGCGACGCGTCGCTTCTCCTCCACGCCGTCTTGCTTGGCTTTCAATTCCTTTTCCAAGGAAACCACATCCCGATTGACGGATTCTAAATCTGCTTGTGCGACATCCCATTCTTTTTTAAGTTTTTCAACTTCCTTTTCAGGCTTTAGTCCCTTTTCCCACAGGCCCCTCTGTCGTTCATAGTTAAGTCGGGCTTGGACCTCTTTGGCCTTATAAGCCGAGACTTGATTTTGCTTGCTCTGTAGTTTCGCTTCCGCGGAGGCGACCATCTCATTGGCCATCGAAACCCCAAGTTCCAGTGCTTCGGTGAATCCTGTCACGTTAGCTTGGTAGGCATCCGCTTTGATTTTGGCTGACTCTTCTTTTGCCTTTAGCTGTTGGACCTGTCCCTCCAGTTGCTGAACCATGTCGCCAGCAAATGGCTGAATCTCTAGAAGAAACTCGCCCTTCTTGACCACCTTTCCTTCAACCAGGCCATCGGCAATTTGTTTGACAATTCCTTTCGCTGTCGCCTGAACGGTTTGTTGTCGCTCTTGCGGAACGAAAGCAATCACTTCTCCCGACCCACGCGAACTCTGCTGCCACGGTAAAAATGCCATCGCAATCACCGACAACAGCAAACCCACAATCAGCAATTTGGCGAGCCGACGTGCGAAGCGGGAAGACTGCACCAAGTGAATGGTTGCTGTCCGCTTATTTGCCGGAACAACCGTGCTAATTTGGTTTAAAGACCTGTTCGTATTCATCGTCCTAATCGCTTCTGCGGTAGTTGTTTAACATTTTGAGAACCTACTGCTTGCCTAACCGTCAAACTTGCCTATTCCTTGAATTCGGCCAAACGCCACGGCTCGTGCCTCATATCCAGACAGTGCTCGGCCCAACGCGCAACTCGTTGCCGTCCGGTGGCTATCACGATCGTTGTCTGCCCAACGAATGAAGAAAGTCTAGGCAACAAATCCTCGATGTCCTCGTCGCTAAGCCGATCAATCAAACCGTCAACGAAGAGAATCCCAGGCTTGGCAATCAACGCGCGTGCAATCACGAGACGAATGGCCTGACCTCGAGACAGGGGGAACCCAGAAATGTTGACCTTGGTCGCAAATCCCTCTGGCAATGAAACCAGTGTCTTGCGAAACCCCAGCCGGTTCACGACATCGTTGACATCTGCCGAGCCAATATTCTCGCGTCCCATTCTCAGATTGTCGTCTACAGTCCCGACGAACAACTCAATGTCGCGCACAAGGCTGATTGTCTCTTGGAGTGATTCTGCTGCGATTGCATCAACGCGATAGTCGTTAATCAGAACGTGTCCCGATCCGGGCTTCCCCTGACCAACGAGAACATCCATCAATTTTCCGCGCTGCAATTCCGTAGGACAGTAGATCGCGTGAGCTTGACCAGCCTCGAACGCAATGTTGGCCGCGACTTCTGCGTTTGGATTGAGTTTAAGATCGACAAGTGCGACTTCGTGGGCGCCGGGAACTCGCGCAAGCTGAAGCTTGCCGATCGGTTCAACTGGCAAGTCAAATAGTTTGCCGAGTTTATCGACGGACGCCATTAGGTCATAAAAACTCTCTAAATCTTTTCCAACTTTCGCGAACGATCCTAGGATGACTGTCACAATAAGTTCGGCAGCAACCAGTTGTCCAAGCGTCAATTGTCCCTGAATTACCAGGTAGCCCCCCAAAGCCAACAGAACGGTCGCCGCGATGACCTGCATCATCATGGAAAAACCGAATTGGCGAATCAAAATTCGGAAGTGTGATTTCCGATGATTGATGTACTCTGCCGTTAATTCGTCGGCTCGATTCATCCGGGTTATGGGTTCCTGTCCGAGAACCCGGAACTTGCAAAAGCGTGTCATGAGAACGACATTGTCTTCGTCGGACCGACGCTGGATACGTTGCAGAAACTGGGCGACAAAACCTCGGCTCGATTGATCGCGAAACCAAGCCCGCCATTAAATTTGTAGGTCGAAGGGTGCCGGACAATTTCCTGTAACCACGCCGCCGTTTCGTATTTCAGTTGTGACTCCTGCGTCGCTGTACGTACAGCCCCGCGTCCCATGATGTAGAGAATGATCGTCATCATGGTCAGCAAACCCACGTCATAGCCCAACAAGAATGGATGATAAAACGCGAGTACACTCAAGCCGATTACCGTCTGCAGAATCAGCATCAATGTTTCTAATAACAACTTCGAGGTAACCTTCTGAACAGTCACAATATCGAAGAATCGGTTGACGAGTTCAGGTCCGTGTTTCGTTCGCCAAACGGACATTGGTACGCGTGTCAAACGGTACGACAAATCTTCAACGCAGCGGACAAACAGTCTCCTTTGGATCACCTCGGTCACCACGGTCATCAAAACCGTAAGCCCGGCGCGAAAGGCAAGGAATGTAAACACAATCATGGACAGAACGATCAAAGGTTGCAGGTAGCGTCCAAAAGCGATCGTGTTAACGACGGCTTCAACGGCCAACGGCAGTGTCAAACTGAGCAAACCGATCACGATTGAGAAAACGACAATCGTTCGAATGTCAGAAGCTTCCGGCTTCAACAATGCGAGGAAACGTCGAAGTGGCTTGAGCGGTTCAGATTGAGTTCCTGCTTGGTAGTGGAACCTTGAGGCCGACTCCGCTGCCAGCATTGGTTGAACCAACAGCCACTCGTACTGCTTTTCACTATTGCGATCGAGGTTCTGTCGAATCCAGCGCGTCACCTGAATCTCATCTCTACCGTCTTGGCTAATGACTAAGCGGTTTCGACTTTTGACATCCAAAATCAAAGCGGGACTTGTGACTTCACCTGAACTCGAGCGTTTGTTTGGAATAACAACGACTGGGCCAGCATCGGCCACGGCGCGCACAGGATCGCGTTGGGATCCTTCCATCGAGCGAAAACGGATGCCAAATTGTTTCCCGATGGCGTTAAACTGATCAACTTCGTTAGTGGTCAGCCCATCTTGATTGAGATCTGCAAGTCCCGGGAAAACGCGGTTTTCAGAGAACGCAATTCCCAAATGTTCACACAACCGGCGCATAACGGTCGAGACTTCACCGCTGGAAATTTGGTTCGAATTCTGGAGGGTGTTCTGCAACTATCAACAAGCCTGTGTGAAAATTGGATTTTAAATCTGGGGCTTATCCCAGCCGCATTTATTTATACGTCCTAAACTATACATTCGCCAAACGGATACACATTTCCTTAATCATTTAAAATACAAATACAACAAAAATGCCTCAATTCGCTGGAAATAGCCTTTCTCCGAAGGCATTAAACAGCGAAACGAATCATGCGGACTGTGAAAATGAGAACCCCGACAAAATACATATAAGGTTGGGATCATGGTCAAACACTGTCATGAAGAAATTGTTTCTCGTGCTCGAGCTAGTAGTTTGACCTCATGGTCAACGGATATGTGAATCGAGCGATTTTTGGCCGGTTGTATCATTTAGAAGTAAATCGCGGTCTGAGTCCGAAATGGTTCTGCCAAGATGTTCATACTTCGGTTCTGAAGAAAACAGTTCAAAAACGATTCAAGGGTAGGACGATGTTTGGGTTCAAGTCAAAAAAAGAAAAACTAGAAGCTAAACATCAACGGCTTCTCGAAGAAGCCTACAAACTGTCGCATGTCAATCGTGGGAAAAGCGATGCCAAACTGGCGGAAGCCGCGGAGATCGAAAAGCAGCTTGACGCACTGGAGTAGCTTGGCACTGCTCAATTGAGACGCTGACAGGTTCTTTGACAAGACTCACCGCACAAGCGCGTCTATTCTGAACCAAACAGGTTGTCGCGGGCAAGGTCAGAGATCTTGATGACCGCAGGGTGTTTCAACCTCTTCTCAATCGAGATCGCGTAAAACCGTTCGACAATCTCAGGTAGTCTTCCAACTATTTCGACTGAGTACTGCTTGCAAACATCTTCTTCGATTGCTGATGGAGTTACAAAGAGACCGTGCCCCTCCTGGCCGAAGACCTTAAGGACTGCACTATCTTCAAATTCGTGAGCAATGATCGGATGAATTCCATGATCGTCAAACCACCGCTCCAACTGCCTCCGAAGTGTTGTGTTTTGAGTAGGCAGTAACATTGGAGCCGAATCAAGCGATTGAGGAAAATTCTTCTTGTATTTGCGCGGCAGTTTGGGCGCCCCGTAGACCGTTGATCCACATTTACCGAGCAGGTGATTGAACGCTTGAACATGAGTGTCGGGCGTCAAGGGTCGGTCGGCGATCACGACATCAAGCCGCTGCAACGCCAGTTCCCCCAAGAGCTCTTTCAACTTACCCTCATAG
>CAYTPS010000177.1:0-6528 GCA_964439245.1 uncultured Pirellulaceae bacterium
GCTACTCACCCAAAAACGGTTTGATCTATTTTTATAGTTTTGAAATGCCCTCTAGAACCGCAGAAATCAACATCGCCGGTTGTGTGGATCGTTTGGTTGGCTGACGTGGTCTTCGCAATAGGCTGGCAAAATATCGCCCCCGACTGGCCAGATGAAAACCGACAAGCAAGAGGGTTCCAATTCCAAATACGATATGCAGTCGCGTTGTAACCAGATCAAACGGCATGAAAAACCGCATCAAGCCGCTGGATACGAGCGTCACGAAAAAGAACAACAGCGAAAGATTGACAAAGTGCTTCATAAATAGAACAGCTTCATTTCGCGGCTTGAGCTTTGCGGCCAAGCTTGCTTTACAAAGGCAGCTTCGCTAAACGTTTACTCGTTGTAGGCACGCACTTCGTAAATTCGCGCCGATTTGTCTCCGTTGGTTTTGTCAACCACGACTCGTAGCTTTGAGCTTTCTACTTCGTCGAAGGTGTGAATGCGCCGGCGCTGGAAATTGTCTTCTGCTTGGGCAACGGTAACCCAATCGTTTCCATCATGGTACTCAATCCGATAGTCACGTACACACTCCGGTGGCATGCGTTCGCTGGGAGTGAACTTCCATGATCGGTAGCGCTTGGTTGCCAGATTTGTGTCGAAAGTCAGGTAGACCGAGTTCAACTTCCTCTTTTCACCAAAATCCAGTTCCAGCCATTGAGGCATCGGCTGCTTTGGGTCAGAAATCCACATGTTGTTGGGAACCTTGCCGATATGCATTTCCATATTGTCATCCAGCGGACGTGTTAGACCATTGATGGCATTTTGCGGACCATCTTTCTCTGAAATGCTGCTGGAGGCGGACACGCTGGCGGTCCGCGCCCAATCGCCCGGATACTCATTGCGCAGATGTGGAATCGTGATGTCGTCCTTTAGTAATTGCTGTTGCAGTTCGGAGATGTGTGATTGGTAGATTCCGCGCGGCGTCGTGTCGTGTCGCACGCACATGGCTGCGGCGGTTCCAATGATCTGCCCCATCATGCCTGTGGTGCCTTGAACACGCGCCGTTCCAAGAGTCACATGAGTCACCGAGACATTACGTCCGGCCATGAACATGTTGGGAACGTCTTTCGAGTAAAGAATTCGCAGTGAAATACTGGCCGGCGAGATCTTTACGTCAAAGTCGAATGGACCCTCGTCAGAGAAAATCCCGTCGGGGTGATGGACGTCCAGCATCCAAACGAAATAACCAACCCGGTCTGGGAAGACTTCGCGCTGGACGACCTCTTTTTCAACCAGAATATGGTCTCCGACCAGGCGCCGCGTTTCGCGTTTGGCGTTCGTGATCGGGATGTAGGTAAGCTTGTAGTTCTTTGCCTTTTCCGCCAGCGGAGAGTGATTTTTGATCCAGTTGTAATAGGACATGCTGACGAGAATCAGATCGTCTCGCGCCCATTCGGGATCCCAAAGGTCATCGTTTCTTCCGTGGTTTTCGTGCCACCAGTTACCAGCTCGCACGCCGTTTTCTGGCTTTGGCCGCTTCATGTAAGACTCACCATTTTCCCGTAAGTCGTAAACCCATTCAGGAGCGTCGAACTTCACCGGTTCACCCATGTCGATGGCCTGATAGCCGAGGATGGCGTTCTGCATCAACGAACCACTCATCGTAATTTTGTCTGCGGCATCGACGGCGTGTTCTTCTCCGAATTCTTCTTTGGAATCACGTCCCAACATGTATTGGGCCCCAGCGTAGAAGCCCAACCAGCCATCGCCGGTGCAGTCGGCGAAGTAATCGCCCGTTTACCGAGTGCGATGTCCGTCGATCATGTCGAAAGCCGTGACGGCCGTGATTTTCTGGTTAGCATCGGTTTCGGCATCGAAGACATGTGAGTTCAAGAACAAGGTGACGTTGGGTTCAGCGGCCAGCAGGCGTTCGGCTCCGGCAGCCCACTTGGTGTCATGGTTATATGCCGAAATTCGCCCCGCTTCTTCGTTGAGACCTGCTTCGCGTCCTCGTCCAGAGCTTGATCCTCCCGAAATCGGGACGCCCATCTCCGAGCTGTTGTTGCCTCCGACCATTGGGCGATCTTGAATCAAGGCAACTTTAGCTCCCCCACGTGCGGCAGCAATCGCAGCGTTGCAGCCTGCCGCGCCGGCTCCAACGACGATGAAATCAAAGTGGCCCATTTCGCTGACCGGCAATTCCTGCACGTGCTGACGCCGCATGGAAAGGTAGTCTTCCTGTTTCTGCTTGGGAGCGAAATCTTTGTCGCGCGTTAGAATCAGCGCGTCGCAGCGTCCGTAGTACCCGGTGATGTCGTCAAGCTCAATCGTTGTATCACCTGACTGCAACTCAAATGTTCCACCATCTTGCCAGACCCATTCACGTTTTTCATCTGTGCCGAAAACTGTCTCGGATTTAGTGCTGTTGATCAAAACGTGGAACCGTCCTGGCGCGTGTCCATCGGCCAACCAGTTTCTGCTGCGTACCCACAAACGGTATTCGCCTGCCTCAGTGACGCTTATGGTTGTTGTCGCGTTTTCAACCGGCGTGCCCAACCCCGCAGCAATCAAGAAAGGGGATCCCATGCGCGGAGCGAACTGAGTGTCCATCCACCAGCCGCCGTAGTCGTCGAAGTCTTCGGTGTCGATCCACAACGTGCCAGGCACCAGTGCTTCCGGCTTGCGTTTGTCATATTTTTCATAAAACGAAGTAAATATGTTTTTCTTACGGGAGACGTCGAACATTCCGTCGCGAAAGGTCTGGATCACTTCCTCTGCCGAAAAAGGATACGCGGCAACACGCACCTCATCGAGCGTACCGCTGAATAGGTTTCGTTTTCTGCTTGAACCAAGTTCAACTGGCGACGCGCTGATCGAAATCTTATTTCCTTTACCGACCGATTTCTCGCTGTCCAGCTTCCCGTTGACGTAGATTTTCATCGTCTGACCATCGAAGGTTCCCGCGATATGATGCCACTGTCCGTTGGGCCAATCTGGCATCGGGGCCGAGATACTTTCCTCTTTACCATCAAGCCAAAGCTTGAATGACGCGACTTTTTTTGGACCCAGATGAAGTGCATAAGCGCCGTGCTTACTGAGAATTGTCGGTCGTTCGGGGTAGCGCGGGCTCCATGGCTTCACCCACGCATCGATGCTGATTGCATCGGTGATATTCAGTGTCGCGTCATTGCCGCAGTTGATCCCGACGCGATTGAGCTGAGCGGCAGAACGGTGCACGCCGCCAGTCCAGCGCACACTTCGAACGCTTCCATCGTTGCCGTTGCCCGAATTGTCGGCGATCGTCAATCCAACGCCGTCATCCATCGGCCAGTAACCGCGCACATCGTTTTCCTATGCTACTGCGTGACCGTCGGTGATGACGGCGAACAGCAACATCAACCCGCAAAGGCAGAAAAGACCCGAAACAATTGCACCACGATAGTTCATTTTTTTAGTCATGTTTGAGGTCGGTGTTGGGTATTACCAGAGTAAATATAAACAAACCGCTACAAAGAGAACGCGTAATTGTTAACAAGGTTTCGTCTTTTGAGATTGTTTTTGAGAGAATCTCAGTAAAGAGTCTGCGTCCGCCACTGATTTCACTTACGGCATAAAAAAGCATTTGGAAGAACCAAGCACGCGCTCGATGCTGGGGCAACAGAAGAAGTCTTGAGGGCGACTGGTAATCTTGTCTGAACCACAAAGCAGCTTGCCGAAACATGCCGGTGGCGTTGGAAACTGCCAATCCGTTTATCCGTCAGTCGGGGACAAATTCATGTGAGGCGAATTAAATTTGAGATCGAACTATCTTTTGGGCTGTCCGAAGTTTGGTGAATCCGGAAACGTTGATTCGATAGGCTTCGATGAAGTGCAACGGACGGCTTACCCAATTCAGTGACAAAGCATGAAAAAACCCCGCGAAACATTTTGTTTTCGCGGGGTTTTGGAAGCGACACTGACGGGACTCGAACCCGCAACCACCGGATCGACAGTCCGGTACTCTAACCAATTGAGCTACAGTGCCATGGCAAGATGAGTGAAATTATCTTGTCTTGGGCATCTTGGCAAGACGTAAAGACAATTTCGGAGATTGATTTTCAAAACTGCATTCAATTCCGCTTTTTTGACACTTTTTCCTTAACTTCGTCCTCGGGTTTCTAGGCCTGAAAGCCCTCACCAATGCGCCCGGAAACGACCCGCCAATCCCTCGGCAGCACCGCTGGGCTGGCGCGTAGTCTACAACTTGCGGACCACACCCACGACAACACCGATAACTTTGGCGTCGCGCGAGTATATCGGTTTGAGCCTGTCATTGGCCGGTTGGAGGCGGACTCGGTTTTTCTCAGGAAACCAATATTTGACGGTCGCCTGACCATCTGACGTGCGGGCGATCACAATATCACCTCTTTCAGCGGTTCGGCGACGCTTGACCACAATAAAGTCCCCGGGCGCGATATGAGCGTCGATCATTGAATCGCCTTCGACCTCCAAGACGTAGCTGCCGCGCGAAGTCCAAAATTCACCGAAATCCACCCGCTCGTTTTGTTCAATCGCCTCGGTCATCATGCCGGCCGAGACGCGCCCAGACAATGGAAGCCCTTTGACCTCATCGTAAAACTCTTGAGTAAGTTGAATCGAACGCGACTTCTGACTCGATCGAGTGATCAGGCCTTTCCGCTCCAATGCCTTCAAGTGTCCAACGACACCGTTAGGCGATTTAAAATTGAATTCGGCGGCAATCTCGCGAATCGTGGGCGGGTTGCTGTGTTCACGAATGTGGGAAAGGATAAACTGAAATACGAGTCTCTGACGCTCAGTTAACGTTTCCTGAAGCATTTCCGACCTCCGTTGAGTTAAAAAAGTCAATGTGGTGGGCGGTTGGATTGTATACAAACGTCCACTTTTTTGAAGTGAAGTCTTTTTTTGTGTGTCAGCAACTCTGGCCAACATCTTACAAGAGCGAAGGTAACATGCTATCAACCAAAAGAGCGGGATCGGAAGGACCGGAAGACGTTCCAAAACAACGTGCTGGAGAACTGATCGAAACGGTGACGTGTCCCAATTGCCAATCTCGAATCCCAGCGCAAATTCCCGACGCCAATGAAGGTGAAAAACAAAAGACGCTTCCCAGATCGGTCTTATTCGTGATTGCTGTGGTATGTGGACTGTATCTGGTGATGCCAACGTTGGGTATCTTCGAGTTGATCCCAGACGCGATCCCCCTGATTGGGAGTCTGGATGAGGCGGGGGCGACCGCCGGTCTGTTGTTCGCGGCAGGTGGATTGGGTTGGTTAGATTTCTTGGGGAAACGGTGACGCCCGTCTGGTCAGACAGTGGCGGTTGAGGCTGCCAAAGGTCGTGGGATCTGCTCCATCACAACCGGTACAACCGTTAAGCTCTAACGTGCGAGCCTTCATTTTGGTGAAGCTTGCTTGAATTGAGCTACCGCGCTCAAACGAAGTTGTAGTTTTGTAATGACCGGAGAGAGCCGTCACATGTGCTCTTTCCCCGAACACTTTTCAGTTCCGTTTGAGAATCCAATGAACAATCTGATTCCAGAATTTATGTCGAGATTAGGTGGCTTGCTAAACAAGGCCTACGTGCAGTTCGATCATTTCGCCAGCAACATGAATGAAGCTCATTACGCAATCGTGGCTATTATCGTTGTTGGCATCGGTGCGATCTTGATGCGTGGTAAACCAGTCCACGGTAGCTAGGATCCGCTAGAGGCAACATTTTCTCTGGTGCAGATTTGCCTTGCTTAGAACAGGTGCGGTCCGGGTTGGCAATCTAAGGCATTGATTTCCTCAGCGTCCCGTTTCGCGCCTTGTCCATCACCAGCCTTCTCGCGCACCACCAGTCGGTGGTACAACAGTACCGCTTTCTGCTTTCCAATCGTCTTCTTGACGGACACGGGGTCCGGAACACTGCCCTCTGCGTGATTGTGAATATCTGATTCCAGCGATTTTTCAAATACTTCGAACGCGAATACGGATTGGTTGAGGTCCCTTAAAGCGTCTTCAAGATTATTACTGACGCTGATCGTACTGTCACTGAGTTCAATGGTGCCCTTATCGTTGCCCGGCGGTCCCAAACCAATGATGAACCCGCGCGTGTCCAAAAAAGCTGATGAAATTTGGATCGTGGCGATGCATTCTGTGTCCTCCGGAAGCGATGCGGCAATCTTGTCGGCGTCCAAGGACATACTGCGGACCTCCGCTCGGTCTTGATCGCAAAGGTCATTTGAGCCCAGTTGTTGATAAGCAAGCGCTCTGACGGTCAACAATGTCGCCAACGTTTGTTCGCTGGTCCGAATCAGATCTCGAAACTCGTTTTGACTTTTGGCCTTCTCTTGGGTCGGCGGATATTCTCCGGCAGCCAATGCCATGATTTCTCTGTTGAGCTCAGTGTTTGATTCGTGCAACAAACGTCTGAGCCTTCCAATGGCGTTGGAGAGATGCGGGATTGCTTGCGGCGTCATACCGATCTCCATCGCGACGATTCCACTGGCAGCAAGACTGCGTTGAAATAACCCAAGTCCCCACG
>CAYTPS010000177.1:6538-10075 GCA_964439245.1 uncultured Pirellulaceae bacterium
TCCCCACGGCAGACTGCCAAAAGGCGACTGGGAGACAATCGCACATGCCAAGTCGATGTCTTCCTTGGCTTCTTCCAATTGGACTCCTGCCAGAGCTCTAAAATAGGCGCGTTCGTTCAGTTTGTCTGGGCGCCTGGAGATGGTCCAGTTGCGCTGACGGGCCCGGAGATTGAATGTATCTAGGGCCAAACGAAAATTGCCTTGGGCCTGTTGACTGTTGGCTTTGGTGATCAGCGCTGGGTCATTGTCAGGAAATCTTTCGAGGATCTCATCACATAGAGCTTCTGCCTCATCGCCGCGTCCCGACTCGATAAGTTTCTTGGCAAGGCTGATTTTGAGAGATGGGTCGCGCGGGCTGCGTTGGACGGCAGTTGTCAACTGGAAGATTGCTTGGTCCATGTCGCCTTGGTCGTAGGCGATGACGGCCTGCGCGGCATCCCACCGCGCCCACTCCGGGCCGCAGCCGTACATCATCAACGGCAGCAGCAACAGCGACGCGAAACCAGCGACGACCAGTCGCCGCGCGAGGGGATTGTCATTGGCAGGTGACTGTTGAGTAGACGATTGCGAATCCATGGCGACTAAACCGTTTCCGTTTTTTCTTTCGGTTCAAGAAATTCCTTCGTGGATTCATAGATCTCCTGCTCGATCTGTTTCAGCCGTTGGGAGTCACGTATCTTGTGGCCGTTTTCGTCAGTCACATAGAGAACATCGATGATCTGGTGCGCGTAAGTCGAAATGCAGGCGTACTTTACATCGAGGTTCAGCTCAAAAACCTTTTTCGAGATTTGATACAAAAGACCTGCTTTGTTGTACGCGAAAACGTCAATGATGGTCGCCGTATCGACTTCGGAATTGTTAATGACGACCTGGATTTCAGGACGCGACATCTGCAGCGCAAGTGTCTCTTCGGTGCCCCACTTTTTCCTGAAGCGTGGCGGGCCCATATCTTGAGTGACCGACTCAATTGCCTTTTGCTGAATCTCTTTCAAACGATGATCGGGACTTTCCCCATGCTTTTTGAAGTCGGCATCTGCGAACTGAAACCAGAAAAACATTTTTAGGTCGTCCAACTTTTTAATGTCGGCCGACATGATTTCGAGATTCAGACTACTCAGCATCCCGCTGAGTCGGTGGAAAACGCCAGGTTTGTCGTCGATCGCCAAACATAACTCATAAAGGTGAACACCTTCGATGCGGTTGACGCAGCAGTAGACCTCGTCTTCGCTGTTTCTGATTTCAAGCATCTGCTTGGCGACACGTTGGGCCGCGTGAAATTTCAGATAGGTCGTCGGCAACAGTGTCGCAGCATTTTTTAACCACTGACGTTCATCTTTGTCAGAGGTAAGCATCTCGATCTCGGAGAACACCAGAGAGTATTCCGCCTCGTTAAGGCTTTCTTGGCTGTTACCGGTTAAGACTTTTTGCGTGCGGTTATACAGTTCAGTCAGTAGGCTTAACTTCCATGGAGTCAGCACGCCCGGACCGACTGCCGCGATGTCGGCACACGTTAGTACAAATAGCATCGCCAAACGCTCCGAAGATCCCACGTCCGAGGCAAATTCGGCGATTGTTTGAGGATCATTGGTGTCTCGGTGGAACGCCAGGTGTGACATCGACAAATGTTTATGTACCAAATACATGATGGTATTGGTGGATTCTTGCGGCAACCCAAATCGCTTGCCGGTCTCTTCGGCAATTCGTCGGCCGACTTCACTGTGATCCTCAGGATATCCTTTTCCAAGATCGTGCAGCAGCATGGCCAAGTGCAGGATGTTTTTCTCGCGGATTTTGCGGTAGGTGTCACCGACGGTAGATCTGTCAGCTTCAAAAGAGATGAGATGTGAAATGGCTCGCAGCGAGTGCTCGTCAACGGTGTATTTGTGGTACTCGTTAAATTGCAGCAAGCCTCTTGCGTGGGAAAAGTCGGGCAGGATCTTTTGTAGCACCTGCATTTCGTGCAGGCGTCGGAGAAGCACATCGAGGCCTTCAGTGTTCGACAACAAAGCCATAAATCTTCGTGCCGCTTCGAGAGTGAAAGTCACATCGGGGAATTTCAACATCGCGTGACGGATTGAGATCCATGTCTCGTGTTCTAGCTCCTTCTTGTAGAGACAGGCCAACTGCATCAGACGCAGCACCTGTTCCAGATCGTTTTGGATCAGATGCCTGGACCCCTTGAGAACGCCAATTTCCGTGGCGCTCATCATGAAGTGCTCGTCGATCTGTCGATTGACCAGCGGCGATAACAGTGCGGCAGCCGAGTTCTTTCCTTTGGCGGTGCTTTTGTTGACGAAGTGGTCGGTAATGTAGACGATACGGCTTGTGTATCGAAAATATTCTCGCATAAAACCTTCGACACCCATCATTGCCTCGGTGTCTTCATAGCCCAGCCATTTTGCCAGTCGCACCTGTTCATTACGGCCGAGACCGTCGGCGGGTTTGTTGGCGTGGAAATGCATTTCGTTACGAATCCGCAACAGAAATTCCTGAGACCGGCGCAACTGTTTGGAGTCGGTTGTGGAGATACCGCCACGTTTAAGTAATTCGTCAAAATTATTTGTGCCGAAGCGAATGAATCCTAACCAACGAATTAGGTGGATATCGCGTAGCCCCCCGCGCGAACGTTTTACGTTTGGGCGTAAGAGATAGACGGTCTCACCATATTCGGCCCGTTCCAATTCTCGCGCGTCGATAATGGATTTTATGTTCGCCGCTGATTTCTTCTTCGCGATGCGTATAAAACTCTCTTGAAAAAGGGAGAACAATTTTTCGCTCCCGACCAACAAACGCGCCTCGGTCAAAGACGAAAAAATGACTGCATCTTCGACGGCCATCTTGCACGCGTCGGTGGGGGTACGAATACTGAAGCCCACCTGCATTCCCGAATCGGTCATGTCGGCATTGATGCGCCGCGCGAAGTCAGATATTTCGTTGCTAAGGCTTCCGCTGTATAGCAGCATGACGTCAAGGTCGGACCAAGGGGCGATATCTTGTCGGCCATTGCCGCCCAACAACACAAGTGAAACCTGATCAGAGATATTTGCCGAAGCTTCGCTAGCTGCGACCTTGAACAGGCCGCTGATGATTTGGTCTTTGAGGTCCGAGAGAGCGCGGCATGTCGCCATGCCGGTCTGTCCTTCGGCGTGGGCGGTCTGGATCTTCTGTCTGCCCTCGGTCCAAGCTTTTCTCGCTTCAATAACGCTTTCGCGAAAACCTTCACCACTTGAGGATAACGGCATGGGAGTGCCCGAAGAATGGAGTCTAAAAGTAGGAAACAAAAAACAAACCCGTGGGTGGGCACGGGTTTGAAAATTTCCGGAGTAACCGGGTAGTCAAATGTTTGCTTAAGTGATTCGGTTGTGGTGGTCCGTTTCGCTCAAGCGACTTGAAACATGCATGGTCAATGGTGGTTGGTTGTCGGGACAAAGGCGGCAAGGTGTGGTCGTTTGCTGCGATTGTCTGGAATTCGAAAGCGGATTTAAACCGCGTCCTTGCCTGTTTCACCCGTTCTAATTCGAACGACTTCGGCGAGGT
>CAYTPS010000178.1:0-7022 GCA_964439245.1 uncultured Pirellulaceae bacterium
CGGCGAATTTGACTGCGAGCCAAGCAAAACTGTGTTTTGCCGGCGAGAAAGCAAAATCCTCGATTCCCTGCCAAACCCTATTCGAAGCGAACGGTTTGCTTATTATGATCGCTCCAGATCCCTAGAGATCTGACTATGATGCCTGAATAACCGTTGCGATCGTTATCTTCGCCCACTGAATTGGTGTAGTCGGCGCTGCTGGTTCTAAAGCGATTTCACCTACTGGAGCCCTGTTTAAGATAGACGATGATTCTCTTCTCACTCTATTTTTCTCTTCACCCTTAGCCAATTTTGGCGGTTTGGAATGTCCAAGGTTTCAGTCTTGGCAGGCTATGAACGATAAGCAAGAACCTTTGAAGGAACGACTGTGGCAGCTATTGATCGGTTGCCTGCTGATTGTATTCTACGCGTTGACGCGCACGCTCAATCACTCTGAGAGTTACGACAGCATCAACTATGCGCTGTTCGCAGAAAACTTCCCTTTGGGAACCGCGCCCGACTCACGAAACATTTTGTTTCACGCCTTGAATCGAGTTCTATTCGTTGCATCAGAGTGGTTGGGATTGGAAATCGGAGCGTTGGATCTGATTTGCTGGGTAAGCATACTTGCCGGTGCTTTTTCTGTGGTTCTCTTCGCGCAGCTGATGCACAGACGATTCAGTGTTTCACCTTTTGCGGCGTGGACGGGAGCTGCGTTTCTCGGTCTGACCTACGGTTTTTGGCGCTATACGGGTGCCGCTGAAGTCTACATGCCGTCGATCTTTTTGATCCTTTGCAGCCTGACAATGATTTTCAAGTTTCTGGAGGACGAAGCACAAAACCAACGGTGGCTGTTGGCGGCAAGCGTTCTTTCGGGGATTGCCGTATTGTTCTATCAGCCCAACGTCATAGTCTTGTTTGCTGCGACGTTTATCCTTTTCTGCTCTCGGTCGCGCTTCTTTGCTTTCGTTCGTTACTCGGCGTTGGCCGCTTTGGTTGTTATTGGTGGGTTGGTCGTCGCGTACATGATGGTTGAGGGCGAAGTTCCCGCACCGAATGAGTTAGTCAGTTTTGTGACAGCCAGAAACGGTGAGTTCCGCAGCAGCACTCCGGTTCACATCGCTTTAGTCAAGTTTGTCCTTGCCTTTGGTCATGACCTGTTTTCCGCTCACTGGACTCGAACGTTGGATCCCGTCCGCACTGCGCTCGATCCGCACATTCCAGGATGCGTTTACAATTTCAACGTCGTCGCTTTCGCGGGAAAAGGCATCCAGTATCTAACAGCGATCGCCGCCGTGCTCTTTATTCCTCTTTTGGCCATGTTTGTCAGGCTTCACTGGATCGCGTCTCGAAAATGGGACTTTGGTCGGCCAAAAAACAGAACGCTTTTTCTAGTCGGCTGGATGGGTTTGATGGGGCTTATCGTTGGCACGATCGATCCGGGGAGTTTTGAGGCCTGGATCCCCGCGCTGGTGCCGTTTGCCGCGTTGCTTACTGTGTTCGTCATCGAGCCATGTTTTCAAATGGGAAAGCAAAGGACTCTCGTCGTGTTTCTCCTCCTCCTGTTTTGTTACAACTTTTTCGGCGGCATCATGATCTGGCGAAACTCTGAGGGAGACTATTTCTTTCACAAAACAGCTTGGATCAGAAAAGAGCTAACGGATCAAGATACTGTCCTACTGAACGAGTTTGACTATCGAATGGTGGACTACCTTGGTTACTACAGCGACGCCCGCATCGTACATTTGACCGGCGATGATCGAGTTACTATCGCTCGCAGTCATCCAGAGATTCACTCTGTTTCGCTTGATGAGTTTTTAACCAAACACGCGGCGGATCAGCGTAGGCTATTTGTAATGGATGATGTTCTTGCGCCTCCACCACAAATAAAGTCATGCAGAAGCGGTGAGGAAAAGTTTGAAGCCGCAACTGCGATGGCAGTTCGTCTCAAATCTAATGCGGTTCTCGTCGACTCGGGAGCCTTCGGCGAGACTTACCAGATCAAATTCACGGATTAGTTTCTAGTGGTAGCCGCGATCTCAGAAAGACCTCTATTCTCAAAATAATCAATTGAACTTGAATCGCTTCTTGCATTTCAGCTTCGTGTTTCCGCTAGGTGCAACTAAACTGCCGTTTCGATATGACGATCGATTTTGACCGTTGCCAAAGTGAATTTGGTCGACGACATCGGCCAGATTCATAGAGTAAGTGAATGACCTCGACACCCGCCAAATTTTATATTCCCTCGCTAGATGGAATCAGAGCCATCGCTTTTCTGATTGTGTTTCTGTCCCATGCTGGATTTGGCAGGTTTGTGCCGGGCGGATTCGGTGTCACGATCTTTTTCTTTCTAAGTGGTTATCTGATTACGACCATGTTGAGACGGGAGCATGAGCGGGCAAACAAAATCGATTTCAAAAAATTCTATATGCGGCGAGTGCTACGGATTTGGCCTCCCTTTTACATCGTGCTGATTCTGGCGGTTGCCGTTTCTTGGTTGGTCGGCACCTATTCTGAACCCAGTTTTACTGGCCACTACGTACAGGCGTTTGTGACACAGTTCTTCCATTATTCAAATTACTACAACATAGAATATGGAAACCAGTTCATGGCCTTGGGGACTGAAGTCTACTGGTCGCTCGCGGTAGAGGAACATTTTTACTTGTTGTTTCCACTGCTGTATGTGTTGCTTCGAAAGCTCAATGTTGGATCCTCAAAACAGGCCACGATTTTCTGGAGCATCTGCCTGCTCGTTTTGCTGTGGAGATGTCTGCTCGTGTTCACTATGGGAGCGGGCTATGACAGGATCTTTTTCGCGACAGATACCCGACTCGATAGCATCATGTTCGGTTGTGCCTTGGCAGTGTCCGGCAACCCGGCTCTCCAGGAAGATCGACAGATCTCAGAGCGTAGACTCAAGTACGTTCTGCTGCCGTTGGGGTGTGCGTTACTGATGATTTCTCTTGCAATTCGCACAGATGTTTTTCGCGATACGCTGCGGTATTCAATTCAGGGTGTAGCCCTTTATCCGGTCTTTATCGCCGCGATCCGATTCCCAGAATGGTTCGTATTCAGGCCGTTGAACTGGGGCTGGATGCGTTTTGTGGGCGTCCTGTCTTACTCGCTGTACCTCGTTCACTTTATGGTGATCAAAGCACTGATTGTGGTAGCACCCGAGTTGGGGATGGTCGGAACCAGCATCCTGTCGCTGCTTATTTCCTTGGCCATCTCATACGGCGTCTATCGCTTTGCTGAGGTTCCGGCGGCCAAACTCAAAAAGAGATTTTCTGCTCATTGAGGCAACAGTGGCGAAGCAAGCAGCAAGCTCATTCTAGCTTGCTTCGTCCAAGTACTTTTCCACAGCGGCTCGCATTGAAATGTCAGCTTCGTTGTCCGTAAATGCCCGATCGGCCATGGCTCGCCGCTCATCTTTTGGCAATTTTGCTGCAGTGCTTAAGCTGTCGGCGAGAGTATCAAAATTGAAAATGAGGCACGAGACTTTGTCCTCAAGTTGGAATCCGCGAGTCCCAAACTCCTGCATTAACATTGGCAGCTTGGAAGATATATACTCGCTGTTTTTGACGTTTGCTCCGGAACCTTCGAAAACCGGATTCAGGGCGAAGTCCGCGGCGGCGAGGTAGGGTTGAATGGAATCAACGAAGCCTGTCTGACAGATCCTTGCCTCTTCGAGTTCGTCTTTTGCCTCGGTGTCCGATTTCTCGCCAACGGTACCTACGACGAGAATTTTAACGCCTCGTTCGGTCAGCAAAGCGCGTTCTTTGTCACAAAATTCTTGTAAGCGTTTTAACGCAGATCGATTTGGGCCAAAGTTACTTCCGGTAAAAATGAATAGAGTCTCGTGCTCTTTAATACCGAGTTCCTCTCTGGTCGATTCTCGAGTCTCGGGATCTAGCCGGTAGTCTTCTGGAAAAATTCCATTGGGCACCAGTACGACAGAATTGAGATCTGCAAAATAGTCTTGATCTGCAGGTGCACATGCAATAACCAAGTCGGCTTTTTTGGCGGCACTACGTTCCATCCTCCTAACCAGCGGAACGATGATAGCTGAAACAAGAGACTTTTGCCAAAGCTGGTGCTCGACGTTGTGGGTGTTCAAATGCCACGGCTTGCCCAGTCGAGTCGCGATCGGATAGAGGAACGGGAAATCAACTATGACAAGATCAGCAGCATCAGCAAACTCGCGAAGCTTTTTGGGCGTGTGCAATCTGGCAAATAAGTTGCTCCACAATGGCGGTAGCTCAAATTTATAGGCCAGCCACTGACATGCACCGAAAAATGGTCCGCGGTTGACGAATTCGTTTACTCCATTTTCCGTCCGGGTTGCACTACTCTCTTTTCTTGCAAGATACTCCTTCTTTCGACCAGTGAAAGAGTAGATTGAAACATCATGTCCTAACTCCGATAGTGCTCGCGCGAAAGATCCAGTGCGAATCTGGCCGCCCGAGAGGCTTGGATAAACCTGTATTTCAGAAAGGATAAGGATGTTCATCAGATGAGTTTTGTGATTGGTTTTACGGCGTCATGAAAAAGGGTTAGGCATCGGCACTCAAAGTATTATTGAGATTATGGTTGGTGTCGGGCGGAATTCCATCTCCGTTCCACGAATGTGCGGCCAATGCCAAGAAAAGAAAAGCAGTGATCGGCGAGGAACCGTTTAAGCCCGATTCGGTAAATCCTCGAATGATACAGAAAGCTACTCCGCCAACGAGAAACAGATATCCGGGTTGCATCGTTTTACGGTAAGTGATCGCTGAATAGAAAAAGATGGAAAGGGCGCTCATCAACAGGAGCATCGTTCCCACAATACCTAGCTGAAGAGTCGTGTCAACATATGAAGAATGGGGTTCACTGATAACCCATTGTTGCGATATCGCAATGTCAGCAATGTGCCGTGGATTCCAAAATGCTTTGAATCCATAGCCCGTCCAAGGCCGAAATGAAATGTACTCTGCCAAGTCTTGCCACAATGGAAGCCGACCGGTCAGCGATGATCCCGTTTCCTCACCTCTTCCCATCAGCAGAACTTCTGAATTTTCCATGATCGGGTTGAAGTCGATCGCAACACATAGCAGGCAAACACACGACAACAGCCAGAATCCGGCGACTAACCCAAGAACAATATTCCGCGTTGGTTGCGAGGCAAACCAAATGAACGCCAACGAGGCTGGCACCGCGGCGGTTGCGCTTCTGCATTTGGTCAGAATCAAAAACAAAAACAACAAGCCAAAAATCCCGTAGAAGCCTACTTTCAATTTTGGCTTGACCCTCGCCATTGTGTAGGCCGCGATGCAGCCGATGGCGAGGCTGGCGGCTTGAATGTTGGGATGCATGCTGCCAGCGAAACGATATTCGCCCCAATGCGGACGAAAGGTGCCAAAGGCCACCTCGGCAGCTATCCCAAGGCCAAGGTATCCCAGCGAGACAAGCACCGCCGCAAGTACCGCATCCTTGACGTCGATCAATTTACAAAAGCCAAAACACCCAATCACGCAGCACAGCACTAGGCTGTACCGTCTGATCGTGGTGCTGGGATCAATCGACCAAGCAACGCTTGCTCCGGCCCACAACAGATAGGTAATGATAAATGCGATTGGTAGGTTAAAGCGAAACGCTTTTCCACGCTCTAGCAACAGGCTGAACATTCCAATCGCCGCACAGCCAAGAAACGCAATACGGCGCAATGCGTTGCCACCGGAAACCCAGCCTTCTTGGTCTTCAATGTCCGCGACGAAATTTTCGGTTAGGGACATGGTGAGGTCTTGTTCGGAAAAGAACGTGACGGCAACCACCCCCGCCAGGAAGATTGTTTTCACAATCGGCGAAAACAACCAGTTCGTCGAGCGTTGTGAATCAAGAGCCAATTCAGCCATTGAGCAGCCCTCCGACAAGAGGCTTCTCACCGAGAAACTTAAACAGCAGAACGGTTCGCAATATCGAACTGGTCATGGCGCTTATCAACGTCGTCCACGCGGCTCCAACAACTCCCATTGCGGGAATCAGAAGAACGCCGGCAGCGATGGTGACCAGCATCAGAATCACATCGACCCAAAAGTTCTCTTTGATGCGTTCCATCGCAAACAATCCACCGCTGGCGGTATGCGAGAATCCTTCAAACAACTTCGAAACCGCCAGTATCGTCAAAACCGTCTGCAAACCGACGTAGGTGGAAGTGAACAACTTGACGGCGATCAGGTCGCCGAAAACGGACAGTAACAAAGCGAAGCTGCCAACGGCAACGAAGAACAGCAGATACATTCGCAACATCAGTCGTTGCAGGCCGTCGCTTCCTTCTTCAACGTAAACCTTGGCTGCTTTAGGCGTTAGAAAATTCAGCATGCCTGAATTAAAGATGTTTGCAACTCCCACCAGAGTCATGCAAGCAGCAAAAAATCCCGTACCATTGGCACCCGCAGCAATCAACAACAGCCACGGCAACAGGTACGTTGGAAGCGATCCGACAAACTGACCAGAAACGGCCCACTTGCCGAACGACCAATTTAATTTCCAATCTTTGGCCCAACGTTGTTTTTGAAACTTAATGGTGGGGCCGCTTCGAAAATACCAATAGCCAATCGCAAGAATACAGGAAACGCCCACCGCGACCCAAGCAGTTGCTCCTGAGAGAATTCCCATGGATCCCAACGCAAACAGAGCGCCGATTTGAAGTACCGAGATTGCGATATCAATTCCCAACACACTCATGTTTTTTGAATGTGTGAAGCAATAGTGCCGCACGACTTCACGCGTCAAAATTGCTGGAATAAATATCATCAGCACGATCAGCGATGGGACGACCTCGGCCGAAACCCAGCCTGCCCAAGCTGCCGCGATCTGTACGATCAAATAGGCTAGTGTGATGGCGAGGAAGAAAAGTTGTTGCACCAAACAACTACCGCGATACCCGGCCATTTCGCTATCGTTCTGGCGATGGTGATAAAGCGTGTACGGGGTCGAGACCAGTTGCTGTTGAAAACCGCGAGCAAACAACACCAGCGACAACCCGATGTAGTACACACCGAGTT
>CAYTPS010000178.1:7032-10025 GCA_964439245.1 uncultured Pirellulaceae bacterium
TACGACCAGAGCCAAAGCGACAAAATAGATACCAAGTTCAGCGGGAGCCTGCCGACCGATTAAAACACTGGTGGCGAAACCTGCAACGCTGACGATTCCCTGATTAAACAGGCACACCAGAGCATCTTGTTTTGACAGAACAGATTTCAGTAATCTGTTTCTGATCGGTAACTGAGACCTACCCATTTGTGATCGGAGACCCAGTCAGAAATTCGTTATTCTTTAGAATTTCCGTTTCGAGATCACTGTTATCGTCTTTTGTTTCTAAACGACTGGGATCCCAAAACAGTTCGAAAAAGAACACGGTGAGAATTGCTCCTGTCGTCGCCGCAACCAATCCGGCGGCCGCAATCAGTTTTCGGTTGGGACTGATTGGTTTGGGAACGAAGCTTGGCGGTTGAACGACACGAACGTTTGTAAATTGACTGCTATGCAGAGCTTCTTCGATTCGGGATTGCTCGTACAGTTCCTGGTATTGAGCATAATTGTTGGCGCTCAAATCGACTGCTTTTTGAAGTTGGCCGATCATCACTTCGTCCCGATTTAATTTGGCCGCCCTGTCGAGCAGTTCATCAAGTTGCGAGGTAAGGGCTTCCTTCTGAGCTGCCATTGCGGAGAGATCACCTTGGGCATTGAGGCGTTCCTGCGTCACTCTGGCACGATCTAGCGGGTTTTTGCTGACAAGGAATTTGAACTTTTCCAGCTTGGCCTCGGTGGAAACATACCTACTGGTCACACTCATCAAGGCGGATTGGATAGCGTTGGTTTGTTCTTTCAGGTTTTCTCGGGCCCCCTCAATCGAGACCACGCCTGCATCTTCTTTGGCGATCTGAAGGGCTTTCATTGACTCTTTCCAACGGCCACGCAACAACCGCGACTGCTCCTTGAAAAAGCTGTTGCTTTCCGGCGTCTGATGCGCATCGGTGTGCATCGATTGGTACACATCGAGGTATTCCTGGACGATCCGTTGGGCCAATTCTGGCGACGATCCTTCCGAGTTAAGTGTTAGTACGCTCGATTTTCTAGAACTGACGACAAACGTGTCTTCGATTAGTTGTCGAATCGCTTTTTGCCGAGGCGAGTTTCGGTAGTCTTTGATTTGAGACTTCGTCGGTTTTTTGACTTCATCGGTCAGTGGGGCGTCACCAAGGACCACCTCTGGACCGATTCGGTCGACCACTTGCTCAGCAATACCTCTGCTGTAAAGCATATCGCGGATGGAATTGATCTCGTTGTCTCGTGTATCAAGTACCGAAATGGTGCTTCCGGTTGTAGCGGTCGGGTCCAACGAAACCGTCTCCCGGCCAAGCTTAACGAAGATCATCGCCCCTGAGCCGTAGGTGCGAGGCAGGAAAATCATCGCCAACACGGCTGCCAGCGCAGTCGCACCAAAAACGATTGCAGCGGGAAACCAATGTTTCCTTAACGCGGTGATGAATGTCTCGAGAGAGAACGATTTGATAAATTCGGAATCCACGACCAAGTCTAAATTTGGAGATAAGCGAACGAGAAAACGGCAAAATACCTGTGCTCAATAGTAACCAGAAGGATCTGTTAAAAGTACTACAATTCAGGCACTTGCCTCTTTTTCTCTCATGCCGTTCGGGAGACTTTGAATATACTGATTGTGCAGATCAGCTGAGACTGTGGCCTGCTTTTCCTCACCTAATCTGGCTATTTCTTTCTTAGTCTTCTCAATCTGAGTCTACCGAATCCAAACCTGAGTCCACCGAATCGTGAAACCCACCGAAAGTTCAACATTTGACTATTCGCAGCTGAATGAAACGAAAACATCTGAAGGTGTTCTAGCGGATCACGAGAAATTTTCCTCAGCCGAGGAGAGCGCGTTCATCCCGTCAGTCCAGTTCGGAACCATTCAGCTTCGCGGCATGCCGATTCATTCGATAACTAGACGACAAACGGCTAGACACTTGATTGATTGTTCGCTGAAGAATGTTGGCGGTTGGGTGGTTACTCCCAATCTCGATATTCTCAGGCGGTACACAAGATCCGGTTCGTTCCGAAATCTGTTGGCCACGTCGACCCTCAACGTCCCCGACGGAATGCCCTTGATTTGGGCCAGTCGTATCAAAGGCCAGCCCCTGAGTGAACGAGTCAATGGCACTGACCTGATGGTTGATGTATGCGAGGCGTCGGCTGAAGTAGGCAAGTCCGTATTCTTCCTCGGTGGTAACCCGGGCTCGGCTGAGAAGGCGGCAGCTACTTTGGAGAAGGATTTTCCCGGACTGAAAGTCGCGGGCTGTCACTGCCCAGAGTTCGGATTTGAAACCGACATAGAGAGCGTCGAGAAGATTGCCAAGATCATCACAGCCGCCGATCCGGATTTCGTTTTTGTTGGGCTAGGCTCACCGAAGCAAGACGTTCTGATCAACATGCTGCGGTTGAAATTGCCGAACGTTTGGTGGTTAGGCGTTGGGATTAGTTTCAGCTTCATTGGAGGCGAAATCACACGCGCTCCTGAATGGGCAAAAAAGAGTGGCCTAGAGTGGTTCTTTCGTTTGATCGCCGAACCGCGGCGGCTTGCCAAACGATATCTCCTGCAAGGAATACCGTTCTTTGCTATGACGTTGATGGTTTCCGGTTTTGAGCGAATCTGGTGTCGCGGCTCGCAAACAGACCTTCAAGATCCGTCCGGTGAAATCCCCAAACCTAAAGCTGCCTAAAAGCTGCCGGCTGCACCGGTTGGGCAATTCCTGTTGGAAACAACCAACCCGATATCGTGTTTGTCGCCCGAGGTCTGCCGGAAAAGATTCAGTCGTGCGGAGAGCCCGTTTTTTTGGTTAAATTTTGCCGAAAATTGGATATTGAAAAGCGTTTAGAAACGCACTTGCCGAAACAAAGTGGGTTACTTACACTGTGTCGCTGCGAAAAGGGCGGTAGGACATTTTGTTCGCGATATCGTCTAATTAAGCACCACATTCCCCTGTAGCTCAGTTGGTAGAGCAACGGACTGTTAATCCGTTTGTCGTAGG
>CAYTPS010000179.1:0-2980 GCA_964439245.1 uncultured Pirellulaceae bacterium
TGAGCTGTCCGGCCGCTGTCACCTCGGCGACGTCGGCGCTCTTCACCATCGAGATCGCCACGTCAGATGGGGCGTTCACCGTCACCGTGTCGGTGTTCGACACCGTCGTACCCGACGGATCAGCGCCGGTCAAAGCCATTTTTGATGCGGGAAAAATTCCGCCGCTTAAATATGACATCCAGCTAATCGCCGCCCAAAACGACTTAGTGGTTGTCTTTTCGAAAGTTACAGTCCAATCAAACGTGATGGCCGTCGTTGACATTCTCCGAGTTCGCGATGGAAAGCTTGTCGAACATTGGGACGTTCTTCAACCGGTTCCATCGGCGGCCGACATGCCGCATACCAATGGAATGTTCGTTCGACCGGAAATGCATCAAGCCAATGGTGCAAAGGTAGGCGCAATCGAATTGATTTCTTACAAGCCGAAACAAGGCGTCTCACTTGAAGATGCTCTTGCCATGGACTTACGAATCAAAAACGAATATGTCGTCAAACAACCGGGCTTTATCGGTCGTCACACAGGGGTAACCAAGGATGGGACAATTTTCGTCCAAGTCCTGTGGAATTCGCTTGCCAGCGTCGAAGCATCTCAGGCTAAAGGCATGAAGGACCAACTGATGGGCCAGTACATGCAAATCATGGATCAGCCATCGATTAAGTTTTACAATATCGTTGTCAAACAATAAGTTCTTCGCGGCACTCGCAAAGTCGCCATCCATCTTTCTCTCATCTGGATCAGAGACCGCGACAAGATACAACTTTGTGGAGAAACTCGAAGACACTTCCTGTTTTCTCGCGGGTCGTTGTAAAAACTACCCGCTTCGCATCGCGAAACTGTAGAGGACCGGAATGATAAACAGGGTCAATAGCGTTGCGAAAATCAACCCGAAAATCAGCAACCACGCCATGCCGACCCACAACGGCCCGCCAGCGGTCGCCAGTGGAATCAGACCGCCTACGGTTGTTGCGGTGGTAAGAAAAATCGGTGTGAATCTTTGCTGGCCTGCGGCAACAATGGCAGCGATAAAATCTTTCTTCGAAAACGAGTCTGCCTGGCCAGTGCGCTGACGAATCAATTGATCGGCAAACTCGACAAACAAAATCGCAGCGTTTAGAACGATCCCAAAAAGGGCCAGGATACCCAACTGCGGCATAAACCCTAGAGACTGGTCCGTCAACCAAAGTCCCATTAGTGCGCCGCCAAGCGCAAGCGGTAGCGTCACAATGATGATCGAGGTGCGAAAGATACTGCTGAATTGGCAGATCAATAACACAATGATTGCCACAAACGACATCCCGAACGAAGCAAGCATTTGGCCTTGCGCGCTTTGCGCCTCCTCCAGCGCCCCGCCAACCTCAACGTTAACCCCCACTGGAAGCTCGGCACGTAGCTGATCCATTTCTGCGCTTCCAAAAACGCGCTGAGTAATGTCATTGCCAGAGGCGCCGGCGAGAACCTGAGCACGGATTTCAATCGTTCGGTTTCCATTACGTCGATCAATTTTTGAAGCGCGCCACTGAGGCACAATATCAGCGACTGCCGATAGTGGAAGTTTACCTGAACTGCTTTCAATAAACGTCGCGGGCATATCCGCCACTGACTGACGGTCTTCTGGACGCAGCCGAAAGTATACAGGAATCAATCGATTACCTTCACGAAAATAGGTAAGCAACTTACCTGAATAAAACGCGTCCAGTGAGGAAGCAATCTCTGAATTTCGGACGCCCGTCACGCCGCTTCGATCATCGGCGACGTCGATGAATAACTGCTGAGTTGCCACGCCCCATGAATCGTTGACGTCCCACGTTTCTGGATCTGAATCGACCATCGCTTTGATTCGATCTGCCGCCGACCGCATCACGCTCATGTCCGCATAACCGTCACCGATGACCCGTAGCACTACCGGATCTGCTGGAGGGCCCAACAGAAGCTCAATCGGAACCACTCGAGCACCGACAATTGGCTTGATCCCCAATTCTTCATTGCCTTCCTGGACGGCTTTTCGGAGATTCTCGGCGAACTCATGCGTCAATTTTCCGTCGGTAGTATGAATTAGGATTTCAGCAAAATTTGGTTGGATGAATTCAGGTTCCCAACTCAGATACCACCGCGACCCACCACCACCGACCACCGTGCGCATATTCAGAAGCCGGTGCGCATCGTTTCCCTCTAAATCGGTGTACGCACTCACCTTGCGGATCGCTTCCTCAACCTCTTTAGCAACTTCATTGGTCTGATCGAACGAGGCTGACTCAGGTAGATAAACCTTGACCGCAAATTGATTCCGCTGCGTCAGTGGAAAAAACTCTTGGGCCACCGACAACTGCATCAGCAACACCAACAGTCCAAACGCCGCGGCGAGTGTGAGGAAACGGTGCCTCAGAGTCCAACCCAGCATGCGGCCGTAAGTGCGGAAGAAGAAATTGTCATTCAAATCTACACCGTTGTTTCCCCCTTGGCCACTTTGCTGAATTTTGCCAATTCGAAAACGTAATGCTAACTTCGCAAATAGGGGTTTCGACTTTTGGTAGAGCCATGGAATCGGAGCATTGGTTTGTCTTGGATCTTCGGAGACCCGAATGAATGCCGAGGCCATAATTACGCAAAACGTCATCGCGATCACCCAACTCACACCCAACATGGTCGATAATGTGATTGGAAGGCTATAGATAAATTCGCCGTTGGAACCCTCAAGCGCGAACAACATCGGCATAAATGCCGCGATGGTAGTCAGTGTTCCATTAAGCATCGAAGGGCCCAACAGCTGCGCCCCTTTTACTGCAGCTTCGCGTGGTTTCATCCCTAGCCGTTGGTTCACGGCTGCCTGATCGCAGACCTGTACCGCGTTGTCCACCAGCAGTCCCAAGGAAATAATCATCGACGCCAACGACATTTGCTCAAGCTGCACTTCAAAAAATGGAATGATCGCCAGCGAAACCAATACAACAAAAGGAATGTTGGCGGCCATTACCGCCGCAG
>CAYTPS010000179.1:2990-6273 GCA_964439245.1 uncultured Pirellulaceae bacterium
GTGCGGAATCCTACAAACAAGTAGACGACCACCACCACGATTAAAACGGCTTGGCAGATGTTGACCAGAACATCGCGAATGCGCTCGTTGACACTTACCGACTGATCCGACACAACCGAGATAGCCAAATCCGGTGGCAGCTCACCGCTGTCCTTAAGTTGACTGACACGTTGCTTGGATTTTTCGCAGATTTCAATAATGTTCGCGCCAGACTTCATCGTTACCGAGATCGTATTGGCGCTGGTTGAGAAATCCGAATCGCTGTAACGGGCGATTCGTCGTGGAGGATCAATCGGGCCCCGGCGCACGGTTAGACCAAGGTCGGCAACCGTCACCGGATTCTGCGCGTTCTGTGCCTCGATGGTTCCTACGGCCATGCGTTTGATGTCTTCGACGGCTTCTACGTTACCTTTGGGTTTGACAAACATTCTCCCGTCGGCAGCTTCAAGCACCCCGCCGGGAGCGACGATGTTTTGACTGGCGGCAAGCTGCTGCACGTAGTCGGTCGTCAAACGAAGCTGCGACCAATTCTGTGAACTCGATTCGAGATAAATAGCCTCTTCCAAAACGCCGTGCCTCTCGACACTGGCCACACCCGGTAGCAAAAGCAGCGCATCACGCACACGCTCAGAAAAGCCATCCAGCTCTCGACTGGAATATTCGAATCGGCTGTCGATCGAATCATTGCCTTCCAAGGGCGTTTGGTGAACAGCAAAGACAATCACGCTGGTGTCGGCAAACGAATCGTTAACGAAAGGGACGATTTCGGGATCTGGCATCTGCACGCTGCGTGTCCGAGCCCGAATGCGATCCCAGGCGTCATCGACCTTCGCCGAGGGCACCCACTGCTCAAGTTCGACAAAAATTACTGACTGTTCGCTTAATGAGTTGGAGCGAATAAGTTTGACTTCTTCCAAACCCTGAAAAGCTTTTTCCAGCGGATCGGTAACGTGCCGCTCTACTTGTTCGGCCGAAGCACCCGGCCAGCGGGTGGTGACGACGCAAACCTTCAGCGTAAATTCAGGATCCTCCCGACGCGGCATCGTAAGAAAATTATAAATGCCACCAATTACCAACAACGTGACAAAGGTCACGACAATTGTCGGTCTGGAGACTGCAAATTCAGGTAGCCGATTCATCTCGCCGCGCCCTCAACCACATTCACTCGCGCTCCGTCGGTCAAATAATGACTGCCACCGATGACCACCTGCATGCCATCTACCAAGCCATCCTCTAGCAGAGGTAAGACCTGAACACGAATGGTGTCTTCGGAGAATACACTTTGGTTTTGAACTTGAACTCCAACTCTCCTTGCGACCTGTTCTCCGTGATCATTTCTTTCGACAACATGGACAAACGCTTTTCCATTTTCGTTCATCACGGCCTTCATCGGAATGTAGTGGCCTCGTTGAAGACTACCATCTGAACTAACCACCTGCACCACATCACCTGCTCGCAGTGCCCATCGCTGCTGCTCAAGCATCACCGCGCGCGGTGCCCACGGATCAACCGCCGTCGAAAGATCATTGATTGAGTTGTCGATAGTCTCCTCTGGGAAAACTAGTTTGCCCGTCACCAAATCATTTTCGAGATCAATGGCAGAGGGGTCGGCGAACTCAACCGGAACAAATTTCCACTGCCCCAACAACGTAATCTCTTCGGTACCACTGGTGACTTTGACCGGCTCAACCATCAAAACTCGATCTTTTGGATCGCTGGCTTGATTCGCTTTACGGTTAGTGATCTTCCAGACCACAGTCTGCTCACCGATCTTTTGTAAACAACTCTGCTCGATCAGTTGCTGCTGGCCGCCAGTAACAACGGGGGCAACATCGAGGGAGAAGATACGTCTTGTTCGCGCTATGCTCTTGTTTGACTCGGTCCCATTTACGTTGGTGGCATGTACTACCGACTCTTTATGGTTGCGAATGTGAAGCGTGACGGTGTATGTTCGTGAGTTCGAATCGGCCACTGCGTCAACGGTATACACCATTCCGTTGGCGGACTGACGTTTACCCTTATTGTTTGTGATCAGAACGTCGAGAATATCTCCTTTGGCATATCTTCGCGCCTCGTTAGGTGAGACTTCAAACTGAACCAACATGGGATCCATCATTTGTACCGTCGCTACTGGATCTCCCGGGTTCACGAAGGAACCGGCAACCGCATGAACTTCAGAGACTATTCCACGGAAGGAACTGTATAGCGTTGTGTTACGTAGACTTCGGTTGGCTTCCTTAATCGCCTGGCTGTGTCGTTGTACTTGAGACTCAAGCGTTGCTTGCTCAGCACGGGCTTGGGCGAGTTCTGCTTCAGCGGAAGCTAACGAGGACTGAGCGACTCTCAATCGGTTTCGAGCGGCATCGAACTCAGATCTCGAGATTGCGTCCTCGATCCGAGTCGCGCGTTCGAATTCAGCTTGCGCAAACTTCAACTCCGACTCTGCTGATTCAATTGCGGCTGGAATACGCTGCGTGATCGCGATATGGTTGGCTTCTAGTCGTTTTTCGGCAACCTGCTTATCGGCCTCAGCGGTTTGTACCGCGATGCTAAAACGTTCGGAGTCTATCGTTGCCAATGGCGTCGGCGGCGCGCCTATATCGGACGGGAGAACTGGCTGCACTTCGTCGTTCTTCTCAATGACAAAACTAACACGGCCAGAAACCTCAAAACCTATCTGTTCCGTTTTCCAAGGTGCAATGGTTCCGGTGATCATCTGCCGCTGGATTTGTTTTGTACGGTTAAGCGTCATCACCGAAACGGGTTTGGGCGGCTTAACATTGCCTTTCTCGTTGACCTGCGTCCTCTGGCAGCCCGTCGGAAAAATCAGTGCAACACAAACCATCAGCCGTACCAAGAGCGCAAAACAGCTCCAATGACTGTTTGATGGGTAAACCGAGTGACCAAAAGGCCGATTATTTTCCATGGAAATTCGTCGAACGGTCGAATTGCAAAAAGTAAACTACAAAGTATACTTTAATTCAATTATCGACGAAGTAAACTCGAAAGTTTACTTCGAAGGCGACATTTTTCCTGACCACTTACGATCCTGATGAGCATCGAAATCGAACTCAAGCTGACCGATCGAAAGCGCGCGTCTATTGTGGAAGCTGCGGTCGAGGAATTTCGCAATCGCGGTTACTACGCCTCGAGCATGAACCGGATTGCCGAACTAGCGAAAGTCAGCAAACGGACGCTTTATCGGCATTTCGACAGCAAGGAAGCATTATTCGAGGCGATCGTCGAAGAACTGATGCTGCGCGTAGACCAGATCCCGTACGAC
>CAYTPS010000179.1:6283-9942 GCA_964439245.1 uncultured Pirellulaceae bacterium
CCACAGCAGACCTTGCCGAGCAATTGGCAGCAGTCGCCACGGCGGAGATTGAGTTCATCTCCTCTGAACCTGTTCAGGCACTCGCGCGTGCGGGGCTTTCACGGGTGATTGGTGAACCAGAAGCGGCCCGTACAATTGACCACGATAGATTTCACAAACGATTCATTGGCTGGCTGAAGCAGGCCAAGGCGGCAGGTCATTTTACAAAGATGCGGGACGTTGAATTTGCTGCCGAACAGTTTGCGGGCCAGCTGAAAGCATTTGCATTTTGGCCGCCTATCGTGCGGGGAGAATTGACATTGAGCAACCGTCGCCGCAACAAAATCGTCAACGAAACGGTTCAAATGTTTATGGACCGATACGAAGCATAAGCTGAACTTCAGCGCTTTGTCGTTTGGCCAGCCAAATCAGAATCTACTTTGGCTTCATTTGGACTTTCGCGCCCTCGATGTTTTTCGTTCCCCACTCAACCATCGCTCTTAAAACCTTCTCGAGCGATCTTCCCCTTTTGGTTAACCGGTAGGCGTCGCGTCCCGGTGTTTCGGTTGACGGATACTTCTCGACCAAACCATACTCCAATAAACGAGTAAGCCGGTTGCTCAAAATGTTGGTCGCTATCTTCTCAGGAGAAGCGATAAACTCACGAAAGTGAGAGCGGCCCAGAAACAAGTCTCGAACGACTAACAAGGTCCATTTGTCGCCGATCACGTCCAGCGTGCAGGCAACGGGACAAGTCGAGCGCAATGGTCGGTTTGGGGATCTATTCTTCATCTTTTTCGTTTTTTTGGTTGACCTACGATAAATCTTACTACCTCACTTGCAAAACGCAAGTATCATTACTTGCAAAGTGCAAGTAATCGACCGACGCGGAAATGAATGAAGATTTCTATGAAGAACACTAAAGCAAAGCTGATTTCGCTCGCAAACCGTTGGTGGTCTTTCTTGCTGTTTGCATTATTTGTTGTCGGCATCTTATGGTTTGGGGGGGGCATCGGTCCGCCTGCTGCCGCAACTGAAATCGAACTTCAAGTGCGTCCGATACCTGTCGCCACGATATCCGCTCAACAGGCTGATAGTTACGAAATAAAGAGAAGCTATCTCGGTCAAATCGAATCGCAGAGGCAAAGCCTTTTGAGTTTCGAGATTCCGGGGAAACTACTGGTGGTTCATGTTGACGAAGGCGAAATGGTCGAGAAAGGCCAGTTGTTGGCTGAACTCGACACGCAAATTCTCGTTTCTCAGAAGAACTCATTGACGGCTCAGGTTGCCGCAGCCAAGTCGAAACTTGATGAGTTAGTTAAAGGTGCGCGCATTGAAGTACTCGCTGCCGCGAAGGCCGATGTTGAAAACTGGCAGGCCCAGCGTAACTTGGCTGAATCAAGAGTACGAAGATTTCAAAAACTGGTCGAATCTAGCGCAATTGCGCGACAAGAATACGACGACGCACGATTTGGCAAACAAGCTGCAGAAGCTCGACTAGCAACCGCCCAAGCTCGTTTGGAAGAATTAAATAACGGCACAAGACAAGAACAGATAGCGTCGCAACAAGCTATTTGGCAACGTCTCAAGGCTGATCAGGAAACAGTAGAAATCCAGATCCAGAAATCAAACTTGCTGGCTCCATACAAAGGAACAATTTCCAGACGCAACCTCGACGAAGGCGCTGTACTGCTAACGGGACAAGTCGTCCTAGAAATGTTTGATCACAAAAATATGGAAGCACGTGTTGGATTGCCGGCTCAGATTGTTCAACAAGCCAGAATCGACACCGCCATTGAGTTTAAGTACCGAGATCAAACCTTTTCAGCAGCATTCAAAACGGTTCGTCCTGCCAAGAATCCAACCACAAGAACTGTCGATGTGATTTATTCGCTAGAGGACCAAACAACGCCTTCGATCATCGGCGACGTAATCGAACTAAGGCGTAATCAAGAAATTAAAGAAACCGGATTCTGGTTGCCGGCTGACTCACTGGTTGAAAATTATCGAGGTCTTTGGGGCTGTTTCATCGCAAAAGACTCAGGACTAGGCGAGGAAGTGAAAGCAGAGTTACTTGAACTCGAATTGCTGCATCAACAGGGCAATCGAGTCTACGTCGCTGGAGCCATCAAGCCGGGTGATCAGGTTATCGTATCTGGCGTACACCGGATCGTTGACGGCCAAGTGGTACAAGCAATGCCTATTTCTAACTCCACCACCTTTGATGAGATCGCTGTGCAAGTGCCTCATACGTCAGCTAGAGCGAGTCTGTCGACTGGTGGAGCGCACTAATGTTAACGACCTACTTTTACAATAATCGGCAACTCTTGATTTTGAGTCTGATCGTCATCGCGGTCGCGGGGGCCTCAGCGCTATTGGAGTTACCTCGACAGGAAGATCCTCGGATCTCAAATCGCAATCCGGTCATTGTCACTACCTTACCGGGCGCGACAGCTAAGCGCGTTGAAGCGCAGGTCACCAAAAAAATCGAGACTGCACTTCGTGACTTATCTGAAATCAAGACGATTGAATCGACTTCGAGTGCAAACATTTCTTCGATTCAGATTGAATTTGGAGACTTCGTGTATGACACTCAGTCAGCCTTCACAAAACTACGCGACAAAATCACGGACATTCGAGATGAACTCCCTAGCGAAGCTTCGTTTCCCTTCGTGGATGACAAACGGGGAGCCGTAGCGTTCACCTTGATCATGGGCGTGACTTGGAACGGTGAGGACTCACTACCTAATCTCAACCTGATCAACCGGACTGCAGAAGAACTTGCCGACCGAATGCGGAACCTGACGGGAGCCGAACTTGTTCGAATTTACGGACAACCCGAAGAAGAAATTACAATTGAGCTTGACCGCGATATTACTGCAGAACTTGGCCTGACACCCGGCGAAATAGCATCGCGGATTCGTAACGCGGATTCGAAAGTCGCTGCGGGAACAATTCGTTCAGACTCCAGCGATTATGTGATCGAGGTCGAAGGTGCCTTCGAAACCATTAGTCGAATTCGTGAAATTCCGCTCCTTGGGGGCGCTGGAGATAAAGTCGTACGTGTGGGAGACATTGCCAGCGTTCGCAGAACTTGGCAAGACCCCAATGAAGCGATCGCATATTCCAATCGACGGCGGGCGATTTTTGTAGCGGCGAGAATGCAAGAAGGGCAACAGGTGGCGTCTTGGATGGATTCCGCAGAAGATGCTCTCGCCCGATTTGACAGACTCGTTTCGGATCAAATACAAATCGAAAGAGTCTTTGAACAAGAACAATATACCGCCCAAAGACTTGGTGAACTCGGCATGAATTTGTTGCTGGGTGCCGGCGTCGTAATGTTTGTTATCTTTTTCATGATGGGTTGGCGCAGTGCGATCCTAGTTGGATTGGCTTTGCCATTGGTTTCGGCTTTAGTTCTGTTCAGCCTACAAGTGCTGGGTATTCCTTTGCATCAGATGTCGATGTTCGGATTGATCGTCGCCATTGGACTGTTGATCGACAACGCGATCGTCGTGGTCGACGACGTGAATTATCAAATGCGAAATGGACTTTCCCCAGCCGATGCGATTGACCATACGGTACGTCATTTGTTTGTTCCGCTGCTTGGTTCTACGATCACCACAGTGCTTTCTTTCCTTCCGATCTTTCTCTAGCCGGGAAACGTCGGCGAGTTTGTT
>CAYTPS010000180.1:0-9939 GCA_964439245.1 uncultured Pirellulaceae bacterium
AGTCATGACATCGAAGTACGTCTGCATGCATGGTCGTGGACATCTAACAATCGGATCGCAATTTATGATCCTCGAACCAACGAATTTCAATAAACGTTATTCCCGACGCACCCTTTCACTGCTCCAGCAGCGGATCCCCCCAGAAGTCCGGTCTTTCAGAAAGCAAGGGAATTTCCGGCGAAGGGGCGAATCACGTTACGGGGCTCCGGGCTCAGCGGACCTGTAACTGCTACGATTCAAAAACGCGTGGCAGAATTGCGTTAACGATCGCGTTGATCTGCTGTGGAGACTGGTCGAGCGAAATCGTGATGTCGGCATCCGTTGGAAATTCGAACTGCCTGTCGACGCCAGCAATCCCAGAAATTTCTCCTCGGTCGGCTGCGGCGTAAATCCCTGACTTGTCCCTCTGGCGGCAAACTTCGATGGGTGTGGAAAGGTGAATGTGAAAGAATCGCTCCGCACCAATAAGCTGTTTCGCCTTTTGTCGAACCTCTTTGTGCGGAGCAATGAATGAAGCAACGCAGATGATGCCCGACTCGTTGAGCAACTTCGCAACTTCGGCGGCGCGGCGAAGGTTCTCGGATCGTTCTTCGGCCGAGAAACCAAGATCGCGCGAAAGCCCGGTCCTCATCGTTTGCCCATCCAGCAATACGGTCGTTCCGCCCAGATCAAAAATCTCCTTTTCAATTTGCTTGGCCAACGTCGTTTTTCCCGACGCACTCAAACCCGAAATCAAGATCGTCATTGGTTTATGAGAATAAGACGACTGGCGATCAGCAGGCGTGACCAAGCTGTTCACTGGTTGGGCCGAGTAATCTGCCAGCGTTTGACTGTTCCAATTGTCGGCCTGTCGGTCGTCAGATCCCGCGTCGACAAACATGCCGGCGGCGACGGTTTCGTGAGTGACGCGATCGACCAAAATGAATGAGCCAGTCTGTCTGTTCTGACGGTAAGGGTCGAACACGACTGGATCGTGCGTCTCGATTTCACAGCGACCGATCTCGTTAAGCCCCAGAGAAGCCTTGGCGGTGCGATGAAGCGTGTTGACGTCAATTCCGTAACGCACCGATGAAATCTCGGCGGACGTTTTCTGACCGAGTTGCTTGAACCAGTATTTGCGACCGGGTTGAAGCTTCGTTTCAGACATCCAAACAACCATCGCGTCAGTTTTGCGGCTGACGTTGGGCACGTTGTCTTTGCGGACGATGACGTCACCGCGTGTGATGTCGATTTCGTCTTCCAACCTTAGCGTCACGGACTGCTTTGTGGATGCTTCTTCCAACTGGCCAGTCATCGTTTCGATTGACCTGATTTTGGAAGATTTCCCAGACGGCATGACGACGATTTCATCGCCGACTCGAACCGTTCCCGATGCCACCGTTCCACTGAAGCCACGGAACGTGCGGTCGGGGCGATTGACGAACTGAACGGGGAAGCGGAAGTCTTTCAGGTTTTGGTCGGAACCGATGTAGACCGTTTCGAGCAAATGCAGCAGCGAGTTCCCCTCGTACCATGTCGTGTTGGCACTCGGTTGGGCGACATTGTCACCTCCCAACGCAGACAGCGGCACGAATCGGATGTCGGGCAGTTCCAGTTTCGCGGCAAAGGTCTTAAAGTCTTCGCAAATTTGGTTGAACACGTCTTGCGAAAAATCAGCCAGATCCATTTTGTTAACCGCCACGATCACATGCTTGATGCCCAGCAGCGAGACGATGAAAGCGTGACGTTTGGTTTGAGTGAGAATGCCTTTGGTTGCATCGACGAGGATCACGGCAAGGTCAGCATTGGATGCACCGGTTGCCATGTTGCGCGTGAATTGTTCGTGGCCGGGAGTATCGGCGATGATGAATTTTCGTTTGGGCGTTGTGAAGTAGCGGTAGGCGACGTCGATGGTGATGCCTTGTTGGCGTTCGTCTTCGAGTCCATCCAGCAGCAGCGCCGGGTCGATGGCTTCGCCAATCGTGCCGTGCTTTTTGGAGTCGCTTTGCAGTGCCAAAATCTGATCGTCGTAGACAGCTCCGGCTTCCAGCAACAGCCGGCCGATTAGCGTGCTCTTGCCATCATCGACGCTACCGCAGGTGATGAAGCGGAGCATTTCCTTTTTGGAGTGCTCTTGGAGTAAGAGATTGACGTCTGCGTTAAACGTGTGGGTTGCTTGTGCGATGTTCATGGTTGATTGTTTCCGGTAGTGGGTTTTGCTGAAAACCCTGTGCTGCGATTGTGTTGAGAGATAAAGAGATTCAAGAATGGAATTCTGGCGAATCCCACTACGCCGCGTTAGAAATATCCCTCGCGTTTCTTTCTTTCCATGGCAGCGGCTTCTTCGCGGTCGACGGCGCGGCCGTTGCGTTCGGAGTGTCGTGTGGTCAGAAGATCGTGAACGATTTTCTCTACCGTGTCGGCTTCCGATTCGACGCAGCCGGTCACGGGGTAGCAGCCGAGCGTTCTAAACCTCACCATTTTCTCAACCGGAACTTCGCCGGGCTCCAATCGCATCCGTTCATCATCGACGACGATCAGATCCTCGCCACGTTTAACGACGGGACGCTTCTTGGCAAGGTACAGCGGGACGATCGGCACGTTTTCTTCAAGGATGTATTGCCAAACGTCCAGCTCCGTCCAGTTGGAAAGCGGGAACGCTCGCATACACTCGCCTTTGCTCTGCCAAGCGTTGTAGGAACTCCATAGTTCCGGGCGTTGGTCACGCGGTTCCCAACGGTGATTCTTATCGCGGAATGAAAAGATGCGTTCTTTGGCTCGAGCCCGTTCTTCGTCGCGTCGTCCACCGCCGATCGCGCAGTCAAATTTGTATTCTTCGAGCCCCTGCTTCAGCGGCATCGTGCGCATGATGTCGGTGTAGTTTTTTCCGTGGTCGAACGGGTTGATCCCATCGGTTCGCCCTTGCTCATTGACGTACGCGATCACGTCGAGCCCAAGTTCTTTGCGGGCGAAGTTTTCGCGGAAGTCGATCATTTCCTGAAACTCCCACGTCGAGTCAATGTGCATCAGCGGAAACGGTGGCTTGCCGGGATAAAACGCTTTGCGGGCCAAGTGCAAGATTACCGACGAGTCTTTTCCGATCGAGTACAACAGGACTGGGGTGTCGAATTCGGCTGCGACCTCTCGAAGAATGTGAATCGCTTCGGCTTCGAGTTCGGCAAGGTGGTTTAGCCGCTTGGCGGAGACCGCTTTTTTTGTCGTTGTTGCCATGGGTGTTTCAATCTTGGTTAAAAATAGTCTTCAGTGGGATAGGTAAATGGCGTGTGTTGTGTTTAGTGCTTTTCGGTACGTTGAGAGGTTCGACACCAGTAGCACGCCTATGCCGCGCCCCAGAGGTAATTGATGATGGCCAGATAGACCGGGATTCCGACAACCACGTTGAATGGAAATGTGATCCCCAGCGACATCGGGACATAGATGCCGGGGTTGGCTCTGGGAAGTGCAAGTTTTGCCGCCGCCGGTACAGCAATGTAGCTTGCACTGCCGCACAGTACCGCCAGCAACAGCGCGTCACCTTTGCCAAGGTCCAGCATGCGGCCTAATCCAATGCCCATGCCAGCGTGAATCAGGGCTGCGACGACCGCGAACGTGACCAAGAACGCACTTGACTCCGGCAGCTTCTGCAGTTGCCTTGCCGCGCTAATGCCCATATCCAACAGGAACAAAACCAAAACACCTTTGAACGGCGTGCCGAATACTGGCTCTATCGACGCCCAGCCGCTGCTGCCGGTTAATAGACCGATGCCAAGACTACCCAGCAGCAGAACAATCGGGCCACTGGCAAAGGCTTCCCGGACAACTTCGCCCCAAGGCGTTTTCTCATCCTGTTGTGATGCATCTGCTTCGCCTTTCTCACGGAACGATCTGGCCAAAATTACTCCTACGATGATCGCTGGCGATTCCATCAGCGCCATCGCGGCGACCATGTGCCCATTAAAGGGAATGTCAAGACTTTGCAATACTCCGACTGCGGTTATGAATGTCACTGCGCTGATCGAGCCGTAGGTGGCTGCGATGGCTGCCGAATTTTCAGTATCCAAACGCAGACGCAGGATGAAGAATGACCAAATCGGAACAAGGATGGCCGCAAGCACCGTGATTGCCATGACGCCGGCAACTTCAACGTTGATACCGCTGGCCGCCAGTTCCGATCCGCCATGAAAACCAATCCCGATCAGCAGATACAGCGAAAGAAACCGAGAGATTTGATCTGGAATCGAAAGACCAGATTTAAGCCAAACGGCAACCATACCGAGGAAGAAAAACATGATTGGCGGACTAATGAGGCCTTCAAATGAAGACATGGCTGGGTTGCTCCTATGTGTCGGGGGATTTTGGGTTGTTGCGGTTTGAAACTGTTTTTCGAAATTCTTGTGAATCCAACTACGACGAATGCGCGTAGATTCACATATACAATCTCTCTGACTAAAAAAGAAATGCGGGGCAACCGCTCAGCTCAGCTTGAGACGGCAGGAGGGCAAAACGCGGCTGCCCCGCTGGGAACAGTCGATCTA
Source organism: uncultured Pirellulaceae bacterium (assembly GCA_964439245.1). GTDB lineage: Bacteria > Planctomycetota > Planctomycetia > Pirellulales > Pirellulaceae > Mariniblastus. The sequence goes on from CAYTPS010000180.1 coordinate 4,515, forward strand.
TCCGATCAAGGACTCGTTGATCAACGCTTCGAACTGACACTCGCGGTCGTCGTAGGAACAGAAGACGCCGCTCTCAGCACGGTAGAAGAGGCCTTTCACAAGGTCTGGATTGGTGACTCGACCGTTATGAAGCGAAATTTGCCCCTTCAATTCATTTAGCTCCGCGACAAAGTGTTGTTCGTTCTTCTTCGACGCCGCTTGAGCGTTTTTGACTCGTTCCAAGATCGACTCGGCCTGATTCGACATGGTGGTACCGGCACCGTTTGTGGGCTCGGAGCCAGCAGGAGCGGTTTTACCTGACTCACAAACTTGGACCGCTTCATCGGGAGTCCCGCCTTGGGAGTGCCCGACAAGCAGAATGCCTTTTGCCGAGGTCTCAGTAAGAGCCCAAGTTACCAATTCGTTCATACTTTCGCTGCCCATTGACCAACAGTTTTGAGGCAGGCCGATGACCGCGACACTACTGCTGTGCAATGCCTTGTTAAGCTGGTTGATCATCAGTTGATCGGGGTGCGCGAGGACAAGGTAGTCGAGCTTCTGGCTGCCTGTTTGTTCGAGTTGCTGTTGAAGGTTTTCAATGTGAGCGTTGGCTGCGATTGTACCTGTTTGAATCATCTGAGTTTCCTTTGTGAGTGATGTTTGAATATTGAAGGACGTCTAAAAATGGTCTTTGTCGTGAGAAAGGTTCAGGCGGTGTAGATATCGGCCGGATCGCCGTCCCAGCGAATGGGAGGCAAGGGCTCTCCACCGTTCTCGGGGGCGATCGTGGTCGCGTACGAACGTTTTCCCATCACGATGAGCAAAGAAAAAAGGGTTTTGATTTTTGGAACGAGATTCATTTGTCTTGCTTTCGGGTTTACTGAATGAAAGTTGGTCCACAAAAAAAAGGCCGGAAGACCAAATGACTGATCTTCCGGCCTTTCGCACAAGCACTTAGTCTTGTGAAACGAAACCGTTTTTATTTTGAGGGAGTGGACCGCCGAAACTCAAAGTCTCCAGCGACGTTTGACTCATCGGAAAGAGTATTGGCAGAGTTGAGCGTTGTCAACAACAAAGTTTTGAGCAACATCGTTCAGAGCAGCTGTTACAACTTTTGGACCAGCAAGTCTCGCGTTTTGGCAGTACCTATAGTTTTTTTGAATGGTAGAATTTCAAAAATTGATGAGGGAATATTCCTCGGTTAGGGCTTTTCGCAGTCTTGTGTAGTGGATTTCGCCAGAAATCCCTTCGTGCGAAACGGAATTCTAAATTCCACTGCCGCACTTACCGGTTGCGCGGCCTGACTAGCATTGAGCTGCTTAGCCTTTGGTGGGTGTGCTCGCGAGCGTGAACACGATGACTCTCTCACCTGTTTTTGCGCTGATATCGGTGTGGAGGCTCACGACCTCGATACCAAGTATCTCCTTAATCGCCGCGTCAAGCATGGGGCGGCCCTGTTCGATCAATTCCTGTCGAACCGTTTTAATGAGCTGCCGACTTCGATCACTGCCGGCGCTGCTGGCGAGCTTCAATTCGGCAGGCGTAAGAACGTTTTTCAGTCGCACGATGACTAAATCGTCAATGACATAAGTTTGAGCATTAAGTGGGCCTCGTCCCATAAACTCTTTTTCAAACCTGATAATGGCTTGGCTGATTCCCTTCTCGGCGGGCGTCTTGTTGGCACTTGGCATTGGCTATGTTGTTCGGAAGTGGGTGAAGTTACTTGAAATTTTGTGGATTCGCTGGAAATTCCGTTCCTCGAATATACCATTCAGCCGAATTCCATCACGAAATCGAAATCTGAAGGAAACTTTTTAGATAAACCGAGTCCATGCCTTTAAAGCTGACCAAACAGGTTATCGCGAGCGGATTCCGAAATCTTGACAATCGCTGGATGTTTTAGCCTTTTCTCGATCGAGATCGCATAAAAGCGTTCCACAATTTTGGGTAACCGACCGACGACTTTGACCGAGTATTGCTTGCAAACATCTTCTTCGATTGCTGATGGGGTTGCGAACAAGCCATGCCCTTCTTGGCCAAACACTTTCAGAACCGCGCTGTCTTCGAACTCGTGAGCAATCGTCGGATAGATCTCGTTATCGTCGAACCACTGTTCCAACTGTCGACGAAGCGACGTGTTTTGCGTTGGTAATAACATAGGAGCAGAGTCAAGTGACTGAGGAAAGTTCCGTTTATACTTTCGTGCCAGTTTGCTTGTCCCGTAAACGGTTACGCCACATTTACCTAACAAATGATTAAACGCTCGTACGTGATTATCTGGCGATAGAGGCCGATCAGCAATCACAACATCCAACCGGTGCATCGCCAACTCTGCAAGCAGTTCGTTTAGCTTGCCTTCGAAACATACGATCTGATACTCGTTCTCTTCACATTCCAGTGCCGGACGGAGCAGTTCGTAGGCAACCAGTTTGGGAAGCGCTCCCTGTACACCAACCAAAAATCGAGATCTGTCCTCCTCGGTTCGGTTGTGCAGAACATCCGTCAACTCTTGCCCGATCCCAAAAATCTCATCGGCGTAACGGTAAACAAGCTGCCCCGTTTCAGTCAGTACAAGGCTGCGCCCGGATCGCTCAAAGAGGTCGTGCCCGATTGTTTTTTCAAGCTTTTTGATTTGGCTGCTGAGTGTCGGTTGAGCCAAATGCAGGACTTCGGCCGCCTTTGAAACGCCGCCCTCTTTTGCCACGGTGTAAAAATAGAGCAAGTGGTGATAGTTCAGCCATTCCATGAGTTTTCTCTATTTGTTTTTTCAATCTGTAAATGTCTCTTTATCTATTGGATCAATGATACCTTTCCGCCGTATAGTTTCCTAGGCGAAAACGGTTCATTTCAACGAATGTAGGTAGACCATGAAGAATGACGAATTAGAGGGTTTGGCAAAACCTTTAGTTCCTTTGCTTTTTCGTCAGAAAAGAACTCTCGCGGATCTCACTACTTGCTTGCGAACAGTGAACCGTTTGTCGGACTATTCGAGTTAAAAACAAACACAAAGCATCTAAAACTAAGATGCAAACCAACGATTTTTGCGACGTTTGTTCGAAGTTTTAACGTGGAGAAAATACGAAATGAAAATCACCGTAAATAACAAACAAAAGCAGTTGGCGGACGAAGCGATAGAAAGGGCATGCGAGAAAATCAATGCTGCTTTTTCAAAATTCGGAGACGACGTTATCTCTGTCGAACTTACAGCAGAGGACGTCAATGGTCCGCGTGGTGGCGTGGACAAAGAATGCCGCCTGCTCGTCCGTTTGCGAAAAATGGACGATGCCATTGCAACGGTCAGAGATGAATCTTTTACCAAGGCGATCTCGCGGGCGATCAATCGTGCTCAACGCTCAGTAACCAGAAAAATTCAACGGCGGTCTCTTCGTAACGCAGATCGAAAATCCACTCTGAACTTTGCCGTTTATCGTTAGTTGTTGTCGACTAGTTCGGCACTTCGGGACATTTTGTCTCTCGGTCACAGGTCTAAACGGATTGCCCATGAGGTCAGCTTAATAATAGATAAAGGTATTAAGCATGAAACAGTTTAAGAACATCTTGCTCATCGCACCGATCGACAAACAGCTCCTTCGGCAAGCAGAGTCGATTCTGAGAACCAGCCAATCCAAACTAACGTTGATGTCGGTTGCACCACTAATCGAATCTTCTCTGGTTGAAACGGACTCTGGTAAAACTGTCGACTTGCAAAATCTATTGGTCAAAGACTTGAAAGCCGAGCTTGATGAAGTGGCCGAGAAGCTGAAGGAAGAAGAATTTCGAGTTCGCACCGTTGTTACTTCCGGGCAGCCGTTCATCGAAGTCATTCGGCAAGTCATTTCCAAAAAGCACGATTTGGTCATGATGCTGGCAGACGGAATTACCAACGTTCGCGAGCAACTATTCGGTACGCTCTCATCGCACTTGATGCGGAAATGTCCTTGCCCAGTTTGGATCATTAAACCGACTCGCCGGAAAAAGCTACGAAACGTTTTCGCTGCCGTCGATCCCGACCCGACAGACGCTACGCGAAACGCGCTAAATATTGAGATCATTAAGCGTGCTTTGACAATCGCTCAAATTCACGACGCAAAGCTTCATGTTGTTCACGCTTGGAACTCGCTTGGAGGAGAAGCAATACGCAGTCGTCGTTGGATGACCAAGGCTGAGATTCGGCTGTTTGTCGAACAGGAAGCCATCGACCACAAAAAACGGCTCGACCAACTACTGGCATCGACATCCGACGGAAGCGAAATTGTTCACATGATTCAGGGGAGGCCTGGAACTGCAATCCCAGAGCTGATGGAACGCGAAAGCGCGGAACTGTTGGTAATGGGAACTGTGTGTCGCACCGGCATTCCGGGTTTCTTCATTGGCAACACCGCGGAGATGATTTTGGGGCAAGTCGACTGCTCTGTATTGACGGTCAAACCAAAAAGTCTTGAGTCACCGGTGAAGCTGGAATAACATCACGGCAATTGCTGAGTCGTTTTGTGTTTTCAGTCCCTTGAGCGTCGTCTCCAAACGCAATATGAAAACCCGAATTCTTCCAAAGCAAAGAAATAACTGATATGACATCTTTTTTACTTGGTTTGGCTCTTCTTGTGATCGGTGGAGAATTTGTCGTTCGAGGATCTGTCCATATTGCCCGGCAGCTTGGCATGAGCGAGCTATTGGTTGGCTTAACGGTTGTAGCTTTTGGTACTAGCGCTCCAGAGTTGGCAATCTGTCTTGACGCCGTTGTGTTGGGTAAGCCAGAAATCGCTTTAGGCAATATCGTCGGAAGCAACATTGCGAATGTGCTGTTGATACTCGGGCTAACAGCAACGCTCTACCCAGTTGTTATCCACCGCCAGATAGTGCAGCGAGAAGTCCCTATTATGATCGCTGTTTCTGTGTTGTTTCTGCTGCTGTGCTATGACGGAATTTTGGGTCTAGCGGACGGACTGATACTGCTGGGAGCAATGGTCATGTTTCTTATTTGGCAAATTCGTTCAGAACACAAGCCTGAGAACATGGATAAGTCACGCGAAGGGCAGAATCCCGATATATCGGTTACGAGTGGTAGCTATTCGCGCTGGTTAAGTTTCGCGGTGGTTTTCGTTGGAATCGCATGCCTTTGGTTTGGAGCGGGCAGAATGGTGATGGGAGCGTCAGGTTTAGCGGAAAGCTTGGGTGTTAGCAAACTCATTGTCGGTTTGACTGTTGTTGCCGTTGGTAGTTCTGCCCCCGAAATCGTCACCGCTTTGATGGCAGCGAAACGTGGTTTCCCCGAACTGGCGGTGGGCAGCGTGATTGGTAGCAATATTTTCAATCTTCTTTTTGTGGGCGGTGGGACGATCCTATTCTCTCCAAACATTGCCATTCCCAACGAGGCATTTCAATTCGATATTCCTGTCATGGTGGTCAGTTCCATTGCCTGCTTGCCAATCTTTGCGACAGGCCATCG
>CAYTPS010000181.1:0-9902 GCA_964439245.1 uncultured Pirellulaceae bacterium
GTGCCGCGGTTGGTTGTGGCTTCAAGCCTATCTTTGCCCAGCAAGCGCTGATATTTGCCGGTTTCCCGCGAACAGCATGTCCTTAGCGCACATGTTTTCTCGTGAATGGGACTAAATGTATCTATCGGGAGTTCTGATATGTTAAACCCAATTCACACAACCTTTCTGCTGTTCGTTTCCTTAAGCGTTTCAGCCGCTTGGGGGGAAACTGGTTCAGTCAGTTTCACCAAAGAAGTGGCGCCAATTCTTGCTGCCAAATGCGGCAAATGCCATATTTCGAATGCGAAGGGTCGCTATGGAATTGAGTCCTACGATGCGCTGATCGAAAGTGACTCCATCGTCGCGCAAGATCCTGAGGCGAGCAACTTTATCGCGGTGATCGAATCTGGAGAGATGCCCAAAGGCGGACTAAAAGTTAGCAATGGGGAACTAAAGACGCTAAAAAAGTGGGTTGCCGAGGGAGCAAAATTTGACGGAGACAACCAAAAGAAGCCGCTCATTAAACCGGTCGCCAAAGACGCGCGTCAGTCCAACGGAACACGGCAGCGTGGAAGAAGCGGTTCTGGAGGCAGTCGCTTAAGAGCAGTCGAGAAAAACCCGCAGGCCGTCGGCGAGGCGGGCGTCGATTGGTACGTCACTTGGGAAACAGGTTTAGCCGAAGCGAAACGTTCCAATCGTCCAATCTTCTTTATGTCTGCCGCCACCCAATGCTCGGGTATCTCGGGCGTTTTCTGACCGGGCTACTCACATACGCAGAACAGTTTGTTCTCGACGAAAGAATTCATTGAAGCATCACGTGATTTTGTCTGCATCCGCATCGAGACTTATGAAAACAAGAGGTCCGAAGAGATCGTTCGTTCACTGTTGAACGGGCGGTTCGCAAATACCTCGTTTGGTATTTTCGACCCGTATGGAAAGCAACGTCTGTCCAGAACAGGACGTTCGCCCAATCAAGTGCTCGGAGGTAAGGGATCCGACGAAAACGATGAGATCCTCGATGCGATGAAAGACATTGCGTCCAGGTATCGCCGCAGAGGAAAGGGCAAGGGGGCGGTCCTTCAGGACTTCCTTTCTTTTGAACAAGCACTCAATGTCGCATCAGCTGATCAACGACTGCTGGTTTTCGTTGACGCTGATGAGGCTGAAATTAAAAAGTTATCGCCCACGCTTAAACAGGTCTTTAGCGATGAAGAAATCATCGGCCGCTTCCATCTCGATTTCGCGGGCAAAAAAGATTCAAAGTGGCAAAAATCCATCAAAGGCGCCAAATCAAAATCAGCGATCAACATCATTCGCGCTGGCAAGTTTGGCCTGGACGGATCAATCGAAAAGCGTTTGCCATTGACGGCCGATTCAGCAGAAATCAAAACAGCTTTATTGACTCAAAACAAACGTTTCAAGGCGACCGAAGAGCGTAAAGAGTACGCCTCTCATGTAATGGCAGGCAAGCGTGCAGGAATCAAATACGAGAGTGAGATTCCGTATGGTGAAGATAGAGACGGCGACGGAAAGATCGATCAGCGTCCACAGCGCGGCGGTGGCACTCGACGTGAAGGACGACGCGGGTCCGGGCGTTAGCACTGATCGAAGAGTATCAGTCTTCTCTTCAGGCGGCTTGAAGAGAGCGATTCTTTTGGGCCCACGAAATCCAGTCCGTAATTTCGGCGAGGTCAGGCTTTTTGCCCGAACGAATAATCTTCAAACCCTCTTTGGTTTCTGAAAACGGCCTCACGAAATCGAATAATTCCTGAGGTCGCATTGCGGCAATCTCTTCGGGTTCAAGCATCTTACACGCCACCAAAATCTGGGCGTCGTGTCCTCGCAAGTTGGGAATTCGACAAACCAGTCTGGCTTGCTGCTGCCAGCTGCGAATGACGTCTTCTGTGATCCGTTTATAATTCAACTTGGCCGCCATCGATGCTGCCGTCTGATTCAAAAACTGTTCGATCGTTTTGACGCCGATCTTTTCAAACCGCTCTGCCGTTTTAGGACCAATTGAAGGTGCAGCTTCGATATGATCCTCTAGATCCAGATAAAACTTGTCCTTCTTTTTGTTTTTGGTTTTTCCGAGCTTGGCCGTCGGTTGAGGGTCTGCTTGGGTATGCGTTTCGGCCGGTGCCAAGGCTGGAATTGATCTGCGCACGGTATCTGATGTTGGCGTCTGGATGCGCGGGGTGCGTGCCTGCCGTGGTTCCCGCTCTTCACGGCGATCACGCCCATTGCGTCGTGAGGAAGAATAGCCCTGGGAGCGTTGGCGCTGCGATCGATCACGATCTGAGTCGTAATTTCTATAATCGGACTGCCGCTCCAATTCTCCGTTGCTGTTGGGCATATCAAAAGCCGCTACGCGACGCTGGCGGTCTTCATTGGTATAGTTGGACCGACGCGATCGATTCGAATCACCACGGCGAGATCGGTCATAATCCCGCGCACGGTTGTCACGATCTGAATCGGGAGAGAATTTTCGGATTTGTGGCCGCTGGTTGGTTGAGTCTCCATATTGTCGCTGCCGCTCTGAGCTTCGATTGCTGGTTGTGCTTCCGTTTGCTGATCGAAATGTACTTCTGCCGTAATTTCGACGGTTCGTCCAGCGATGGCGAGTCCGGCTCAATCCGCGATGCCAATCCGAGATTCGTGAACGCGAGATCCGTTCGATATTTCTTTGCCCATTCTCATGGGCATTCAGATACCGCTCAATGCGTTCGTACAGTACCTGCGCATCGGATGTCTCCAATTGTTGGGGCTCCGTAATTCCGCAAGCGACCAGCACATGAGCGTCCGATGGACGTAGCGCCGGCACACAAGTCAACAGCCAGATTTCTGCCTGTAGATTTTCGACGGCACCCTCATTCAGACCAACCTCAATCCACTGCCGTGGAATTTCCGAAAGGTCGAACGCGAGGAACTGAGCAACCGATGCCACGCCGGATGTCTCCAACGCTCTTAGTTGCGTCGAATCAAAAACTGGAATGTCCGACAGCCGTGAGGCCTCATCGTAACTAACCGCATACTCTAGTCGATCACCGATCTGGTCAGCTCCAATGCTGGTAACCGCTGGATTTGCAATCCCGACAGTGCTGACGCTCGGTCGTGCGACGGGTGCGATTGATGCTGCAGGTTGTGGAGCGGTTGGCATTGGACGATTCACCACGGGAGCCGTTTGCACAACAACGGGCTGCGGCGGCACCACGGGAGCCGGCGGTCGAGAAGCAACAAAGCGATTTTCAATATCAAACCACTTGGCGTTGGACATCCGATCAATCAAAAAACGATGCTGAGTCAACAACAACACTTGGTGCTGGCCGACGTTTGAAAAATCAGAGAGCACATCCAAAGTGTTGCCAATCCGCTCATTCTCAATGGCATTGAAAGGCTCGTCTAGTATTAGTGGAGCTGTCACGCCGGCGTTGGCGAGCTGCTGTTTTGCAGCCAACACGAGACTAATGCGAGTTAAATTTTTCAGCGACTGATTTAGCGCTGATGAGTTGAAGACTTTTCCGTAGCGATCTCGCACTTGGAGATCGACTGTTCCAGCGTAGGAGTTTGCAGCGTCCAACCACACGCCAGTCAGTTCACCTCCAGTAAGACGATCGAGTGATTTGGCGGCACTGATCAGAATTGGACTTGGCTCAACTGGCGCAACATCTGGAATGCGTTGAAGTTCTTGCTCCAGTGAGTGTATTTGCGTTTGTGTTCGCTGCAGTTCTAATTCTGTTGCTGAGAGTTTAGATTTGAGATAATCCGTTTCCATTGAATCTAGGATGCCCTGCCGCTGGTTTCGCAGCGATAGTTCTTCGGCTTGCAGGCGCGACAGTTCTGCGGCTTGGCTCGAAGACTGCTGATGAATTTCAGCACGTTGAGCTTCCAAGATGCTTATTCGATTTCTCTCGGCAGTTACGTCAGGTGCGATCGTCTGACTGACCGTCGGCGGAACAAACTGACCTGCAAACCGCTGGCGTGCTCTCAAGTAACCTTCATGATGTGCACAGTTACAAAAATCGGTTTCGCCACGAACAATAACATCGGCGCCGGCAGGGTCAAGTTTCCGAATTTCGGCCAGCACGATATCGCGCCGATCAGCTAGACGTTGCGTGTTTTCTCCCATCTCTTCGTAACAACGGCGCAACTGCTTGAGTTCTGTAGCAGCCGATTTGTGACGAATGTGTTTGTACTGTTGTGAAAGCTCATTACAAAGTCGATACAGGTCATCGCGCATACCATTGCAGACATCTCCCACGAACGTAGCGGCCTGTTGTGAGTCTACCGGACCGTGAGACTCTAGCCACTGGACGGTATGCGATTGAGCATGATCGACTTTGCTCTCTAAATCCATCAAAATCTCGCGCGCCTTGTGGTAGGGATGCGATTCGGAATCCAGCGTCATCTGGTTCCACACTAGCATTTCGTCTTTCAGCCGAATCCGTTGTTGCTGGACGTCATTCTGAACACTTATCCAGCGACGAAGCTGCGTATCGACCTCATCCAATTGCGAATACAGCCCGGAGAGCAATTCTTGTTGAGATGCAGGTTGCTGGACGTAGGTTGGTTTGGCATTATCGATCCGCAACTGTAGGTCTCGAATTTCTGCGTCGATCGCGTGAGTGGAATATGACGCGGGTGACATTTGAGCAATCAACGCTGTTACGCGGGTGATTTCGGCATCAACATAGTTAAGCTGCCCCGTGACTTGAGATTCGATACGCGCGATCTGGTCGCTGTATTGATGACGCTGATTCTGTAGATGTGCAATCTGCTGGCGGGCCGATTCAAGTTCGTTATTCAGGCGGATTGCCGTTTCACGACTGCGTTGTGATGCCGATTGGTCACCGGTGGCTTCTACGCCAATCGGAACATTCATACGGCGGTTAAGGAAGCTGGCAAAAACTTTCTCATCGAGATGATCTTGACTGAAAGATACGTCAAAGACGTGCTGATATACTTCGGCATCAAGCGTTCCCGTTTAAACTGGTGGCGCCGGCCGTGCCCAGCGGACCGGAGTCTAGTGACTGGATGTCGAGACGATGATTGTTGGCGCGAGTCAGTCGATACTGACCGGACGGATGAGCGACGTCAATTGACCCGGGAGCTGGTTCGTTCTGATTCAGCCAACTGCCCGCGTCGCCAAAAAGGATGCTCTTAATGAAGTCAGAAATCCGAGTCTTCCCGGATCCTTTTTCTCCATATACCACGTTTAGGGTCGGGCTGATTTGTCCAAGAGAAATATGTTGTAGTTGTCGGTAGCCATCGATGGCGAGATTGGTCAGCTTCATTGCTTAACTCCGGTTTACTAACATCCAGTCAAGCAAAATTTAATCCACCCTGCGTCATCTACCTAGATCACTTTGCTCGCTTGGACACGTCATCTTTCGGTTGCTAGCATTGTTGAAGGTCGTTCGTTAATTCGCGCACCGTGCGTTGGAGAGATGAAAGATTCAAGCTACTTATCATCACATGTTGGTAAACTTCTTCGCTAAGCAGTGCTTCGGTGTCAAAATTCACTTTTCGCCGCTGGCTTGCTGGAACGTTTTTCGTCTTGGCTTCATTTCCATTTCCCAAATGCTTGGCAGCCGATTCTGCGACATTTACGGCTTATAAATGGCGGGAAACCGGATAATACCGAGCAAATCAACACTGCCTTAACCATGCCTTAAGGGTACAATAGAATCCGTCCCGTTTTGTGAAGATTACTTCATTTGAAAGCAGCTGATGTCCAACCGCGACAACGGAACTCGACGCTCTTCCCAGCGAGGTTCCTCGATACGAAAACAAAAACCATCGATTCGCTACCAGCAACTGGAACCAAGGAACTTACTGGCGGCAGTGATCACTGAATTTGTTGCGTCCAACGACAGTTCGCTGACAGACGACAACGGAAACTCGACCGATTGGATCGAAATCTACAATAGCGGCAACCAAGCCATCAACTTGAACGGCTATCGGCTGACGGACAATCCGTCGAATTCTTCCAAGTACATTTTTAATGGTGGCCAACTTTTCCCGGGCCAGTATCTGGTCGTGTTTGCTGGCGAAGATGAAAATCCAAACTTTGGATCAGATCTCTACACCGGATTCTCCTTGAGTGCTGGCGGAGAATACTTAGCACTGCTCGACGACACGGGTAACATCCTTTCCGAATTCAACTCGACAGGTTCCGACTATCCGCAGCAGTACACCGACGTTTCGTACGGCGTGGTCATGACCGGGAATTTTGACCAAGTTTCGTATTTTGCAACTCCAACTCCCGGCCAACAGAACGTGGGCGCCGTCACGGGTGTCTTGGATCGCGTTCAGTCCAACGTTGCGGCCGGTTTTTATGACTCAACATTTCAGGTTACGCTTTCGACTTCTTCGCCAGCGGCACAGATCTACTACACCACAGACGGAAGTACTCCATCGGTAACCAACGGATCGCTTTACACTTCCCCGATCAGTATTTCCGGCACGACAAATTTGAGAGCGGTTGCAACGAGATTCAGCTACCTGTCGGTTCCAGCGCGAACATGGTCCTATCTATTTCTCGATGACATTCTGCAGCAATCCCCTAACGGCGAAGTTCCCAACGGCTGGCCGTCGCAACAGAATGCTGATGGATACTCGATCGACTACGGAATCGATCCTCAAGTGTTGTCCATTGAGGGCACACAGGCTGTGCGTGATGCTCTAATGGCGATTCCTACTTGGTCGATCACAACCGATTTAGATAACTTGTTTGACCCGCAGACCGGTATCTACTACAACGCTCAGCGGCGCGGAGAGGCTTGGGAGCGTCCCGCCTCTATCGAAAAAATTGACTCTGGCGATGGCACAGGCGGCTTCCAGGTTAATGCGGGCTTAAGGATCAAAGGAGCCTACAGCCGCCGGCCAGAGAACCCCAAGCACTCGTTCAAAATTTACATGCGCAACGAGTACGGTGACTCGGAGCTTAACTACCCGGTCCACGGCGACGAGGGCGTAGACTACTTCAAGAAACTTGACCTCCGGACCGCTCAAAACTGGTCGTGGAGCTTCAACGGCACCGATCAGGCCTCCTTCATCGTTGATGAAATGAATCGTGTCAGTCAACAAAGATTGGGCCAACCCTCAACACTTAGCACTTGGTTCCATCTCTATCTCAATGGGCAGTATTGGGGGCTGTATCAAACTCAGGAACGTCACGACGATAATTTTGCAGCCTCATACTTTGGCGGCGAACCTGACGACTACGATGTAATTAAAGCGGAAAATGGAAGAGCCCAAGCCGTAGACGGAAACTTGCAGGCCTACCACCGACTGCACGCTCAAGCCTTCGCAACTTTGGCTGACGGGGTAACTCCAGCATTCGCGAACCAAGCAAACTATTTGAAGGCCCAAGGATTGAACGTTGATGGCACCAGAAATCCGAACTATGAAGTGCTACTCGATGTCGACAATTTGATCACCTATATGATGCTGACGCTCAACGGAGGAAACCGTGATGGCCCAATCGGCATGTATTCAAATCCAGCCAACAGCGCGCTGAACAACTTCTTTCTCCTGCGAAACAGAAACGCGGACGAAGGTTTCAAGTTCTTCAGTCATGATGCTGAACACACCTACAGAAGTGTAAACGAAGATCGCAACGGCCCTTTTGTTCACCCAAATTTAGAACAGGCTAGTTTCTTCAATCCGCATACATTGCACCAGCGCTTGATGGCCAATGAAGAATACAGAACGGCGTTTGGTGATGCGGTTCAGGAGCATTATTTCAACGGTGGAATATTTACTCCAGAAGGACAGGCCGCCCTCATCGACGAGTTGGCGGCGGAACTGGACGTGGCGATTTATGCCGAATCCGCGCGATGGGGAGATGCCAAACGATCCTTTCCTCAATTGCGCCAAACTTGGCTTAACAGGCTCAACGATCTAAAGAACTACGCCACCACGCGACACGGCGTCGTTCTGAACCAGTACCAAAACACGACGCAACTACTGAAGGACAACAACGGCAACTACTCCATCTCCATCGACTCACCGTTGTTCCCGTCGGTCGCCGCGCCCAGCTACTTGCTTGACGGAAGCCTTCAAAACGGAGGTGACGCAGACGATGGCAGCCAATTGTCATTTGCCAATCAGGGAGGACTAGTTTACTACACCACTGACGGTAGCGACCCGCGTTTGGTCGGTGGGGGGATCAATCCCAATGCAATCGCATTCAGTGCCGGGACAACTGAATCGACGCTATTTACTACCGGAGACATCTGGAAATACCATGACCAAGGCATTGACCTCGGCACGTCATGGCGATCTAGCAACTACAACGATTCTGCATGGGCGTCAGGCCCGTCTCAGTTGGGCTACGGTGACGGGGACGAAGCAACCGTGGTTTCTTTCGGTTCCAACGCCTCAAACAAACAACCCACGACCTATTTCAGAAAAACATTCACTGTGCCCGCTGGCAACCATACTGCGGCCACGCTGCAAATCAAGCGCGATGACGCTATGGTTGTATATCTCAATGGTATTGAGATCGGACGCAACAACATTTCAGGGATCGTCGGCTACAACTCTTTTGCAACCTCTTTCGCTTCCGATGATGGGAATGCATGGCTCGATGTTGCGATCACCCCAAGCTTGTTGAATGTCGGAAACAACACGCTTGCCATCGAAATTCATCAAATTTCTCCAACCAGCAGCGATCTCTCTTTTGATGCCCGACTGATTCTCACAACACAGTCCTCCTCTTCAACGCCTGTAACGCTGAACGAAACGACTGAGATCAAGTCACGCTCGTTCGACGCTGGAGAATGGTCTGCCCTACAAGCCGCTACCTTCGTCGTCGAAGCAATCCCGGCGGCTCCGGCGAATTTAAAAGTCACCGAGATCAATTACAACCCGGCGTCAGGTGCTGAATTTATCGAACTGTGGAACTCTACGACCGGAGCGAGCGCCGCAACGATCGATTTGGCAGGAGTGCAATTGACCGATGGTCCAAGCTCGCCGTTTGTGATTGCCGACGGGACAATTTTACGATCGGGCGAGTACGGCGTTCTAGTATCGGATGAACTTGCATTTAAGGCCGCTTATCCCAACGTCGATCCCGCCATCATTCTTGGTGAGTTCGCCGGTGGGCTCTCCAACAGTGGGGAACGTGTCAAATTGATTGCTGCCAACGGCGACGAACTTGTTGACGTCACATATAACGACAGTGACCCTTTTCCTGTCTCAGCCGATGGTGCCGGCGCGTCTCTAGTTTTGAAAGACCCTGCTAACACATCAGCAAGTTTAACGGACAAGTATTACTCATGGCGGGCCAGCACGATCTACGGTGGTACGCCCGGAGCAAGCGATACGCCATCTTCAGGCGTTGTCATCAATGAGATACTCGCCAACTCCGACGGATTGGCTTCAGATTCAATTGAGTTGTACAACCCGACGACAAGCTCGATCAACATCGGCGGTTGGTTCCTAAGTGATGCGGGTGGAAACCTGTTAAAGTTCGAAATTCCGGTGGGTACAGTCCTGGGTGCCGGTCAATACGTTGTCTTTGACGAAAGTGATTTCAATCCGACGCCCGCGACGCCAGCAGCCAATCATTTTGCATTTAGTGCGTCTGCCGGTGATGAAGTCTATCTAGTCATTCCCGACGGCATGGGAGGCGTTAGCGCGTTTGTTGACAGTGTTGAATTTGGAGCTTCATTTGACAATCAGTCCTTCGGTAGGATCCCTGGTGGTAGCCGTTTGGCACCACTTGCGGAAACCTCTCTTGGTCAGCCCAACGGAAACTTTCACGTTGGCCCAGTCTTGATTTCCGAAGTCAATTATCATCCGACCGATCCTTCGTTTGCTGCACTTGTAATTAACCCAAACATGACGGCTTCCGATTTAGAGTTTATTGAGATTCACAATCCGGGTACCGCGGCTGTGTCGCTGACCAATTGGCGCTT
>CAYTPS010000182.1:0-7116 GCA_964439245.1 uncultured Pirellulaceae bacterium
AGCCAAGATTGACAATGTTGTCGAGGCAGGGCCGTTTAAGGCGGATTGGGAATCTTTGGAGGGTTACGGAATCCCTCAATGGTACAAGGACGCCAAATTCGGAATCTTTATTCACTGGGGCGCTTACAGCGTGCCGGCATTCGGCAGCGAGTGGTATCCGCGGCAAATGTATATCGACCGCAAGCGTCGTGGCGACAACTTCTTTCAACACCACAAAGAGAAATACGGTCCTCAGAAGGAATTTGGCTACAAGGATTTCATTCCAGAATTTAAGGCTGAGAATTTCGACGCGGCAAAGTGGGCGAAGTTGTTTAAGGACACCGGCGCGCGGTATGTCATTCCCGTTGCCGAGCATCACGATGGGTTCCCGATGTACGAGTCTGATTACACGCGCTGGGATTCAACGGAAATGGGCCCTAAACGCGATATCGTCAAAGAATTGGCGGAGGCCGTGCGTGCCGAGGGGATGAAGTTCGGTGTCAGCAGTCATCGCGCGTTCAACTGGATGTTCTACGTTCGCAGCGAAGACTTCGACAATGTTGATACCCAGTATGCCGATCTTTACGGAAGGGCGATGCCGTTTCTTTACGGGCCGGACGCTTGGAACTATCAGGAATCTTTCCCGCCGCAAGACGATCAGTTCAAAGACGACTGGCTGGCCCGCTGTTGTGAACTGGTTGATAAATACCAGCCGGATGTGTTTTGGTTTGATTTTGGTATCGCCCCCAATCGAAAGGCGACCTACGAGCAGAACCATTTTGCCGAACATTTGAAACGCTTTTCCGCGTACTACTACAACCGGTCTCAAAAGTGGGAAAATGGGATTGGCATCATCAATTACAAATGGAATGCGTACCCTGAGGGCGCCGCTGTGTTGGACAAGGAACGCTCCAAAATGGCGGAGATCCGCAAACCGTTCTGGCAGACTGACACGGCCGTTAGCGCCAGTTCCTGGGGATACACGCAGAACCAAAAATACAAAACGGCCGATCGGCTGGTTGACGACTTGGTGGACATTGTTAGCAAGAACGGTTGTTTGTTGCTTAACGTGGGGCCGCGCCCTGATGGGACAATTCCCGAAGAAGACACGGCAATTCTCAAGGGCATCGGCGATTGGTTGAAGATCAATGGCGAAGCGATCTATGACACGACGTATTGGAAGACGTTTGGCGAAGGTCCGACCGGCGTTTCGACCGGCCATGTGGCAGAGAAAAATGACAAGCGTTTTACTGCCGAGGACCTGCGATTTACCGTAAAGGACAAGACGCTGTATGTGACGGGATTGAAGTGGCCCGAGAGTGGAAGCGTCGCAGTCAAATCGCTGGCCAAAGGTTCGGCACATTACCCCGACGAAATTGTTTCAGTGGAAATGCTAGGTTCGAAGAAAAAGCTGCAGTGGTCGCGCGACGCCGATGGATTGAAGGTTAAATTGCCAAAGGTGCGTCCTTCTGAATACGCTTATGTGTTAAAGGTTCTGTCCGCCGATTCGCTGCCGCCGGACGTGGCACCAGATCAAGCGTACTGGTATGACCGATATAAAACACAGAAGAATGTGCCCGATCCTGCCGAGATGTTGTTGAACACGGATCAAGAGCCGGATCTAACGGATGGATTTGTTGACCTGTTTAACGGACGGGATCTAACCGGTTGGAAGCCGTATGGTGGTACGTGCAAGTTCGAAGTTGAAAATGGAATGATCAAGGGAACCTGCGTGCCGGGATCGGAAAGCACCTACCTTTCGACCGAACGTAGCGATTTCAAAGATTTTGTTTTCACCTGCGACGTTAAATGGCTGGTCGATGGTAACACTGGCGTGATGTTTCGGGCGCAGAGGCGTCCCAAGAAAAAGAATAAACCCGTTTCCAATGTGAACCAGATGGTGTTCGGGCCGCAGGTTGAGCTGGAGGGGTTTGATGGATTTGCCAAAGGACGTTTTTGGTCAGGCGGTATCTATGGACAGAGCTGCGGCGGATACTTTTATCCGTTGTGGTTGAAGGATCACGTGCCGACACGAACAGCGCTCAAGCAAGAAGGCTGGAATCGCACGACAATTTCTGCCAAAGGCAACGAAGTGAAAACATGGGTCAACGGTGTGCCGATGGCCAACTGGACCGATGACGGTTCCTATCCGAGCGGCTTTTTCGGTCTGCAGATTCACAAAGGCCCGGCGGGTACTGTGCTGTTCAAGAATATCCGGGTCAAGGAATAGATGAGGCTCGAACTGGATAGGCTTTGCCCGGACGGGGAGGCTCTTCCCCCGAAACGATGTGGAGCAGGTTTCCAACCTGCTAGGCTCATGGCAGCGGCAGGTTGGAAACCTGCCCTACTCAATGGCAGGTGAGAAACTTGCGCTACTCAATGGCGGGTGAGAAACCTGTGCGACTTTGCTCTGAATAGCAGATTGGAAACCTGTCTAGCAACAACGTGCGTCGTGTTCGTTCGCCAGAGCCTTGCCTTGTTACTCGTAGATCGGGAAGAACGTATTGAAGGCCGCTTCGGCAAATTGGCCAGGATCGTTGTATCTTCGATTCAGATTCAAATCAGAAATTTTCTGCATTTGATCGTCGGTCAATTCGAAATCAAAGACATCCAAATTCTCGCGCAGTCGCTCGATGCGCGAGGTTTTGGGAATGATTGAGGTTCCACGCTGGACTCCCCAACGCAAGATAACCTGGCCGGGAGTTTTTCCGGTTGCCGTCGCGATCTGTTGAACAACCGGTTGTCGTAGAATGGACTCTCCCGCCTCAGCCATATTCAGGCTGTAGTACGATTCGGCTCCCAGCGGAGAAAATGCAGTGACGGCTATCTCTTCATCGCCGCAGAAACGAATCAGTTTCTCTTGCGTCAGCTGTGGGTGAGATTCGATCTGCAAAACCGAAGGACGGATGTTGGCCCAAGTCAGCAGTTCACGCAGTAGCTGACAGTTGAAATTGCAAACACCGATGTTCTTTACCAATCCCGATTCCACGAGTTTCTCCATCGCTGCCCAAGTCTCGCGGATCGATACGGGGACGTACTCGATTTTTGGGTCTGGTGAATCGGGATCGAAAAACCACTCCGGCGGATACCGGTCCTCAAACGGGACGAAGCGCGTAGCGATTGGGAAGTGAATCAAATACAGATCGAGGTAGTCGAGTCCGAGGTCACTGAGCGACTTTTCGCAGGCGGACTGCACATGTTCGGCGGCGTGATAGGTATTCCATAGCTTGGAAGTGATCCAAAGATCCTCGCGCGTGCACTTGCCACTTTCGAGAACAGATTTCAGACCGTCGCCGACTTGGGATTCGTTGCCGTAATCGCACGCGCAGTCGAAGTGTCGGTAGCCTGCGTCAACGGCACTTTCGACAAGTCCCGCCACTTGAGTTTGATCGACTTTCCACATTCCCAGTCCAACAACCGGGATTTCGGCAGCGCCGGTGAGTTTTTGTGTTGGGATCATGGAGGCGGCCTGTTGGTAAGTTAGCGAAAGAAGTTATGTTGATAGAGTTATCAAGTAGTGCCGGTAAACGGTATCCTCAGTGAGCAATTCATACAAGACTTTTTTAGTGCGGTCTCCCGCGGTCAATTATGTCCGAGAATTTTGTTTCCAAACCGGCTATCCCATTTCAACTGCGTGATGTTCATGGAAAACGGCATGAACTGGCTGACGATAAAGGTCATTGGTTGTTGCTGGTGTTTCACCGGCATCTTGGCTGACCACCGTGCCGAGCGCACGTGACGCAGTTGCGTCATTGGGGGGAGGAACTGGCGGCAGCAGGTGTGCGGGTGAAAATTGTCACGTTTGATAATGAAACGCTCACGCAGTGGTACTTGGACAACACTGGAGTTGAGTGGCCGATCTTACTTGATACCAAACGAGTTCTTTATCGTGGCTACGGCTTGTTGAAGGGCTCTTGGTGGACGCTTGGAGGACCCGCGGCGATTTGGAACTACGTCAAATTGATATTTGCGGGACACGGTTCGCTAAAGAAAGGCAAGGATATTCGGCAGCTGGGAGGTGATGTGCTGATTGACCCGCAAGGGATCGTGCGAAAACATGTTATCTGCCAGACTCCCTTCGATCGTCCCTCGGCAGATTCGATTTTAGAGGTCGTGCACGGAATTAGCGCCGATCTGGTTTCTCAAAATTGAGCGAGGGCTTGAAAACGGGGACTTCTGGTGGTCTGATATCGCACCGTTAATTGAGTCATCCCCTGTTTGCGAAAGTTGAGATCGATGAGTGCTGAAGATCGTTTGAAGGAACTTGGATTTGAACTGCCACCTGCGCCTAAAGCGGTTGCCGTTTACAAGCCGGCGCTGACCGTTGACAACCTTGTGTACACTTCGGGGCACCTGCCTGTGATGCCCGACGGTAGCTTACTAACCGGTTGCGTAGGCAAAGATGCCACCCAAGAACAGGGCTACGAAGCGGCCAAACAAGCAGGTCTTGCAATTCTGTCGACGCTTCAAAATCATCTTGGTTCGATCAATAAAATCAAACGCGTGGTAAAGCTGTTAGGGATGGTTTACTGCACCGATGACTTCACCCAGCAACCTGCGGTCGTCAACGGTTGTAGTGAACTGATGAAAAGTGTGTTCGGAGACGATGCTGGCGTCGGAACTCGCAGCGCTGTCGGTGTTGCCGCCTTGCCGCTGGGTGTGCTGGTGGAAGTCGAAGGCATCTTTGAAATTGAAGTCTAGAGTGTCGTGTTTCGCGCCGCTGATAAAAGTGAAAAATAATGGCTGAGATTTTTGATCATGTTTACCCCTCGGCTGAAGGGCTCTCCGATCGGTTGGCGATTGCTCTACGGAAGATAGAGTTTGCTCGTAACTACACGCTGATTTCGCTTGAGGGCTTGAGTGCCGACGATTGGTTTTGGGTGCCCGAAAACTCCCACGGTTACGTCACGCATATCGCTTGGCAAGTTGGGCACATCGCGATGTCGGAGTACGGTTTGACTCTGTTCCAGCAACGTGGCCGAAAGCTGGAGGATTCTCAGCTGATGTCCGGCAAGTTTCGGAAGTTGTTCATGAAAGGGACTTCACCTAAACCAGACCGAGATGCTTATCCGGCGCCCGATGAAATGCTGGAAGTACTTGAAAAGGTCCATTTTCAAATGCGGGCGGAGATCGCATCCCACGAAGCCACCTTGGACGAGGAACTTGGCCCTCCGCATTCGGCATATGCGACGAAGTATGGTGCATTGCTATTCGCGCCCGATCACGAGATGCTGCACGCCGGGCAGATCGGTATGCTGCGGCGGATGATGGGCAAGCCGCCAATGCGATAGGAGCGGGACGCCGTTGCCTTGATCTACCGGATCAAACCTTCGATCAGGTTCTTCTCATGTTCCTCAACACCGGCGTAAGTGATGGTGAACATGCCCGATTCAAGGCGTAGCAGCCATTCGCGTTGCTGCATGAACCACAGGTGAAACTCGAGTACCTCGTACGAGAATTCAACCTTTTGCTCGAGGCCACCAATCGCGATTCCAGGATTCTTTGCATCGTCCCGCCGGCGCTTATAGAACATCGCGAGGATTTCGCGGCGCTGACGCTGAGTCGTTTCGGCGCAGAATTCAGGCGATTCCTGAGCAGCAGCTTGAGCCGATGAAGGTGCGACTACGGGAGCTTGCTGCGGGGCAGGAGGCTGAACGTTTGGAATCGAAGCAGCAGGTTGCTCTGGCGGCATCACTTGGGACTGAGCGACTTGTAATTGCTCTGGCGTAGGCATTGGCTGCGACGGCGTCGGTTGGTACTGCGCCGGTTGCGGCTGCGCTGGCATTGGATCCGAGGGTGTCGGCTGATGCTGTGCTGGAGCCGCGGCCGCCTGATTTAAAGGTCGGTTGCTGGGGTGTGGCTGACGCAGTTGAGCTTGCTGATTCTGTGATGCGGCCGCAAGACTCTGCTGATGTGCCAGTTGCTGGTCGTATTGGTGACGTTTTGCCGGATCGCGGAGAACTTTGAACGCTTCGACGGCTAGAGGGACCTTCGAATGGTCGCCAGAAGTTTCAGCGTCGTAAGCCAGTTGGCGAAACAGATCTTCGATACGATCCAACTGGTCCATTGGACTCGCGCCGAGTACTTCGTAGTAATTCACTTGCGAGGAGGCGTCGACTGTCATAGTTGCAATGTGTCTGATTTCAGCGGGAAGGGTGCGAGAGATTCCGATGAGAGAACGTACCTCACAGCTAACGCGCTTGCGTTGTGGGGGCTCAAAAAAGTGTTAGAGAGCTGATCCGAGCGACGGTTGAAGCGTTTTGTTCCGGTTGGGGCGACGTCGTCCTGCGACGTGCGTTGTCACAATCGGCAAAGCTTTACAGTGTGACCAGTGTCGGATCGCACAGATGTTCGATCTCTGCGGTGATCAGTTTCTCTAGGACTTCACGCATTGGTGGCCGTTTCGCTGGGTTCTTCAACAGCATCCGGCGAACCAACCGATAGATTGGGGCCGGGCAGATCGGTTGCTGGATCATCAGGTCAATTGGCAACGTTTTCTGAGAGGCCTCGGCGATCTGCTCTATCGTCTGGCCTTCGTAGGGCGCGACACGGCTGAACATCAGCGCTCCTAGAGCGTAGACATCACTGGCGAAATTGGCGTAGTAGCCTTTCTCAAAACACTCTGGCGCGGTGTATTTTGCGAGCTGCAAGCGGTCGTGAGGCAGCCATGCTTCCTGCCCGACTGGGTGCGACTGCGACCAACCAATCAACGTTGCTCTTCCCGTTGGACCCAACAAGACATGCGAAGGATCCAGCCCCAAATGCACGCGGCCTCGTTCATGACTGGCGTGAAGCGCTTCGGCAATCTG
Organism: uncultured Pirellulaceae bacterium; assembly: GCA_964439245.1. GTDB lineage: Bacteria > Planctomycetota > Planctomycetia > Pirellulales > Pirellulaceae > Mariniblastus. The sequence continues at coordinate 6,789 of CAYTPS010000182.1, forward strand.
ACGTGCCACCCAGATCAAACGGTTGACGGTCGTATGACAGTTACCGGCATGGAAGCGATCCAGTGAAGTACCCGCCATCCAAGGTTGGACAAGAAAAAACGGGGCTCGATCCAATTCCGCGTCCAGCAACCTAATCACGTTCGATTGCATGATTTGCTCGGTAGCGATTGCCTCACGTCCCAAACGATCGAGGGCAAATTGTAGCTTTGCCGGCGGTAGATCCGGATTAACCAACTTGATCACGTAATCCCAAGGATGATTCGAGCCTAGCGATTTTGGTTTGGCGCGAAAAATGTGATACCAGTGCCCTGCGGTGCCTGGTTTTCCA
>CAYTPS010000182.1:7126-9876 GCA_964439245.1 uncultured Pirellulaceae bacterium
AAATATGAGGCCGCAGGGTAGGCAGCGCCGATGCACTGCCTCTACCCGCGAATGCCGAATTGAAAACGCTGTAATGGGGAAGACGACCACTGTGGAAGAAGCCAGCTCGTCCGGACGGTTTTCGTTTTCGACTAATGACGATGGAGTACCCTTACCTTCGTCGTTTATGACAGCAAGAGTGAAAGCGGCGGAAAATGTTCCGGTCGCGACGGATTGACGGCGCAGGAACAGTTTTTCGCTTTCGTCTACTTCGGCAGGTCGCTCTACGACCGCGGGGCAAAAGCTCAATCCAACTTTTTTTTTCTTTCGGCAATCGCTTAACTGTCGTGAACAATTGGCCGGGCAGTTCGTACCATGCTTTCGGTCCCAAACCCTCTCTGGCTAGTTTCATCCATTGCATTGAATCACATGAAGAACGTTCTCGCCGCATCGTCTTTGATGCTAATCCTTGTTTTTGCGGGTTGTAGCGCTACTGGGCCATTCCAGCCGCATTCGGCTTTCAAACAATCTCTCCCCAGCGGCTATTACAGCGCGTACCAGAATCAAAATGGATACGGTGGTGCACCGGGCTTCAGCGCCGGGCAGTGGCAATCGGCAAACTATCCTCCAGCGTATGCGCCTCAGAATTGGGCTCCGCAATATCACAATCCGGGAATCGGCCATGGTGCTCTTCACCAATCTGGTTACCCTTTGGGCGGCCAAGCGGCATACCCGCAAAACAAACCGGGGTTAGGCGGTGGATTGATGAGTCCGTTTGTTGGCAGTACCTACACAAGCGGCAGCTGCTGAGGATCGTAGCATCGAGCACCGTGTGTGCTTTTTCTTACCGATTGAATCGAAGCTTCTCGTCCAACTGTCCCTCTAACCGCAGTGCTGGATCTTAGTCCCCGTGTAGGCTGAATGCCCGCGTGTTAATGGCTTGCGGTTCGATAAGATTGAAGGCAGAGACGTCATCGCAATGGCGTTCAATTTCTCAATTTCTCTGCTTACTGGAGTGTTTTTTTGGGGCTATGATTGTCTACAATTTGCCGGCTACCTCCTCCGATCAAGCCTAATCAGCTAGGGATTTGACATGCTATTGGCCAATAGACGCGCTACCTTTGAATTAGCGAACTGCCGTTTGACCGCCATCGTCAAGCAAGCTCGCAATGTTGCCATTGCTTTGACGGTGCTGGTATTTTTTGGGTTCTCGATTGGTTGCCAATCGCTCCAAGGTGACACTATCGTTGCTGATGCATCGTTGTCAGGAGTTCAGGATTGGACGGCCGGTTCGACATGGGTTGGGGGAATCGTTCCTGGCGGGGACGATCGTGCGATCATCCCACAGAACGCGACCGTGCTGCTTGACGGAACTGACCATGTCGTGAAGGAACTGATTGTTCAAGGGACCCTCGAGGTAGAGGAAACATTGGGTGTCAATCGTTCGTTGACCTCCAATTGGATCCACGTCAACAGTGGAGGAGTCTTTCAGGTAGGATCGGCGGCAAACCGATATGACCAAGCCGACTTTTCTATTGTGCTGACGGGTGAGGATCCTACTCAGACATTCAACATTGAAACAGCGATGGGCAGCATGACCATCAGCAACAACGATTCTTTTTTGATGGCTGCCGGCGGCGGCAGATTACAGTTCTATGGCCAAGACAAAATCGCGTTCACCAAATTGGCGGCAACGGCCAACGCGAACTCCAGCCAGATCTTTGTTTCCAATGTCATCGAACGTAACTTCGACGGAACCACGTCGGCAGCGTCCGACGGTGCGTTAAATTGGGAAGTGGGCGACCGGATCGTCATCGCAAGTTCATCGCAGGACTACGAAGACGAAGAAGTGCGAACGATCACTGCGATTTCGAACTTGGGCCTCGGAACCTCTGGGATCACCTTGAATGCCCCGTTGAACAATCGCCATTACGGAGCAGTTGAAACCTACAGTAACACCTCGCGCACATGGGACCTTGATATGCGCGCCGAAGTTGCACTACTTAGCCGCAACGTGCGTGTGGAAGGCGAAGCTTGGCACGATACCGACAATAACTTCGGAGATCGTGGCCGGTTTAGTACTACGCTGGGTAACAACGGTGATGGCTTTGGCGGGCATATTATGATTATGGGCACGGCAGGGCAGGTCACCGTCGATGGAGTACAGTTTGCCGGACTGGGCCAGACAGCGCGCTTGGGCCGGTACCCGATTCACTGGCACCTTGGCGATGATCGCAGTGGCGATGTTCTGCGAAACACTAGTATCACCAATTCAAACAATCGGGGCGTGACGATTCACGGAACGCACAATGTGCTTATCGAGGGTGTGGTTTTGCACGACATCCATGGGCACGGATTCTTTATGGAAGATGGTGTGGAAACTGGCAATGAGTACATCGCAAATATCGCCTTCGGTATTCACGCAGTCGGGCAATCCAACTTTAACATCGACCTTAATGATCCGTTCATCGTCGATACGCATGATCACGTGGGGCAAAACTCGGAGCGGTTCATTAGCTCTGTCGCCTATTGGATTACCAACCCGGACAATATTTGGATCGGAAACATCTCGGCCGGCTCAGAAGGCACTGGTTTCTGGTTTATTCTTCCTGAGTTCGCGTTGGGAGAATCAGCCAATGACCCGCAATACAACGGAGTCATCGCGAATGAAACAAATCTTCGCCAGTTCGACTACAACTCGTCTCATTCGTCTCATGTTGGGTTGAAGTTTGATCGGGGTAGGGATGTCGAGGCTCCGCTCGGTGCTACGC
>CAYTPS010000183.1:0-9869 GCA_964439245.1 uncultured Pirellulaceae bacterium
TTATACCACTGACCCACGCAAGTTGCCCGAAGCCCGTTTGGTGAAACGAGTTTGCTACGACGAGATGTTGGAACTTGCCAGCCTTGGCGCCGGCGTGATGCACAGTCGCTCGATCGAATTTGGCAAGAAGTTCAATGTTCCGATCCATGTGCGAAGCTCTTTGAGCGATGTTCCGGGATCGCTGATCGTTGATACTGCTGGAACTTCTTCGTTGCCCGTTAGTGGGGCTGCCCTGACACGTGACGAAGCGCTGATCTCGGTAGTTGATGTTCCCGATGTCGCAGGCACGATCCTGAAAGTTTTTGCTCCGATCGCGGAAAAGAAAATCACTGTCGATATGATCGTCCAAAACGTATCTGCCGACGGAAAGACTGACATCAGTTTTACCGTTCCGCATGAGGAGATGGACAGCGCTTTGGCGGCTATCACAGAGGTTGTCACGGAGCTCGGCGGGAAAATGGGAAACCGCGATGACCGCGTTTCAAAGGTCTCGGCGGTAGGACTGGGCATGGCCAAGCAGGCTGGTGTCGCCAACCGCATGTTCCGGTCATTGGCCGACGCGGGAATCAACCTGCAAATCATCACCACCAGCGAGATTAAGATCTCGGTTCTGGTCAAACGCGACGTGGCCATCGAAGCGTTGCGGACGGTACACGCTGAATTTGAACTTGACCAACCCCACGATCAGGAAGTTGTTGAAGAAGAGGTCGAAGAACGTTCTCCAACTTCATCGATTGATGCAATGGAGGTGATCAAGCGTCTTCAAGGTGCTGGGATGGAAGCGTTGATGATTGATGACATCACGTTGGACGACACCCAGTCGCGCATCACCCTGAAAAAGATACCTAATCAGCCGGGCTTGGCGGCCAGTCTTTTTGAACGTGTGGCTGCCGCAGGCGTGTTCGTGGACATGATCGTGCAAAGCTACGGTAGTGATCAGATCGCCGATATCACCTTTACCGTCCGACGCGACCAACTGGCAGACGCATTAAAAGTAGCTCAAGCCGTAAGCGACGAAACGGGTTGTCAAGGTGTCGACCACAAGGAATCGATCGCCAAGCTTTCTGTTTCGGGAATCGGTTTGCGAAGTCACACCGGCGTCGCTATCGCGATGTTTGACGCGCTGGCCAGCAGTGGCGTCAATGTTGAAATGGTCAATACCTCAGAAGTTCAAGTCAACGTCGTGGTTGACGGAGCCGATGGCGTGAAAGGCCTTGAGCAGTTGAAACAAGCTTTCGCCGATTCGATTCGGTAGCCGATCTCGCCAGAGATTGGAGTGTTTTCTTTTTCGCCCGTCCAAACTCGTGGGACTTCCACCGCGGATAGGTTGGGCTTACTCGATAGGACATCTCAATGACTTCCAGCACTGCCAACTCTCGTGAGACTATCCAGTGGATCGGACAAACTGATGGGCATCTGCGCCTAATCGACCAGACATTGCTGCCGGAGAATCTCAAGGAGATTGACTGTCGCGATATCGAAACGGTCTGGGAAGCGATCAAGATGTTGCGTGTGCGTGGAGCCCCCGCGATCGGTATCGCGGCCGCTTATGGGGTGACCGTCGGCTTGGGAGCAGTCGATGACAGTGATGCCGGCGCCTTTTGGGAAACGTTTGACAAATCTGTTGACTACTTGGCCACCAGTCGTCCGACCGCCGTCAATTTGTTTTGGGCACTGGATCGGCTAAAGGCGCTTTCGGACGATCTGCGAGATGGCGATCTCCCGACAGCGCGGCAGAAACTTCTGGCCGAAGCGCAGAGCATCCATCAAGAGGACCGTGAAATGTGCCATGCGATTGGCCGTTTTGGTGCTCCGCTTTTGGAGGGCGTTGGCGGCGTGTTGACGCATTGCAACGCTGGTGGTTTGGCGACCGCCGAGTACGGGACGGCGCTCAGCGTATTCTTCACCGCGCAGGATCAAGGACACGACCTCCACGTTTACGTCGATGAGACACGTCCGCTGTTGCAGGGAGCCCGACTGACGGCTTGGGAATTGATGCAGCGAAATATTAAAGCGACGTTGATTTGTGATTCAATGGCGGCGCAGGTGATGCGTGAGCAAAAAGTTCAGGCGGTCGTCACTGGCGCTGACAGGATCGCCGCCAACGGTGATTCAGCCAATAAAATTGGCACGTATTCGATCGCCGTGCTCGCTCAGGCACACGACATTCCTTTCTACATCGCCGCGCCCAGCAGTACTTTTGATTTAGGGATTGAATCCGGCGAAGAGATTCCAATCGAGTTGAGAGATTCACAAGAGATTACGCACGGGTTTGGTAAGCAGACAGCACCAGAAGGCGTTGACGTCTATAATCCGGCTTTTGACGTGACACCTGCCAAATACATTGCAGGCATCATTACCGAACGCGGCGTCATTTCTCCCGTGACGCGTGAGAACGTCGTGGCGATGGTTGGCAACTAGGCCAGCAAAGCCGTAGAAAGTTGTCCAGCACGGGGAATTTACATTGTCCAGCGACTCTTCTCGGTCGAAGACTCGAGCTGCTTTGGTCTGATGAAGTTCCTCTTGTCGCAGAAAAAAATCTCTTCGCAACACAATGGTAACAAACGGGTAACATTGGTAAACGAATATATATCTCGTTGAACAGCCATGGTTTCGTGTGTTTGGCTGATCTTGTCATTTTAAAGAACCCTTGATTTTGAGGAGTCCGGACATGTTATACGAGAGTCCATTTTTGAACCGAACGCCGAACTTGATTATCGCGCTTGCAATGTTTTTCACGTCGGCTGCAATTGCGGCAGCAGATTCTCCGAGCGAGTTGTTGCAAAAGGCGATCTATCTTGAGGAGACTGTCGGCGATCTAGACAAGGCCATCAAAGGTTACCGCGGGGTATTGTCTGCCACGAGTCCATCTGTCGAGGCAGCCGCTGAGGCGCAGTACCGTATCGGTGCCTGTCTGACACGCCAGGGCGAAACGAAAAAGGCAGCTAAGGCATATCAAAAAGTGGTAGATGACTATCCGACAGCCGAGAGCTGGGTCGAACGTGCCAACGAGCAACTGAGTACCCTTAATAAGTTGCTACCGATTCCATGGGGCGATGGTGACGAAATGCACCTGCACATGAAGCTGCCGGGTGGATTGGATGCAGGTTACCAAGTATTTCGAGTTGCAAAATCTGACGTTGATGGAAAAGCGTATTGGGAATGCCAGAACTGGCAGACTGTCACACTAAATAACATAGGCGGGAAAAGCCGAGTTCTAGCGGACTTCGAGTCGTTTGCTCCTATCGAAAGCCAATGGACCCACAGCATGTTGGGATCGGCGGCGGCAGAGTTCACCGGCGGCGAAGCAGCAATCAACATTGTTGGCAAAGACGATGTGAAGAAACTGAAGCTGGATGGTCCGACTTATGACAATGAGCAGGCGGCTCAGGTGTTCCGCAGGCTTCCACTAGCTGACGGCTATGAAGGGAAAATCAAACTTGTTTCTTCTTTGGGGGGAGCTCTCGTTTCCATGGGTTTGAAAGTCACGGCAGTGGAAACGATCAAGGTTCCCGCCGGTAGTTATGAATGCTTCAAGCTTGAACTGAGCGTTGTTAATCAAACCTTTTGGATTTCAACGGGTGAAAAACGAGAGATTGTGCGGTTTGAGGGCGGAGGCGTAGAGGCAGATTTGGTCGAGGTGCGTCAAGCCAATGCAGAACCGAAAACCATCGGTGGTGATCGATTTTCCTTAACGCTGCCCCCAAGTTGGCATGCCTACATTCCCGGCGAATCTAGTGAGTCTTTGTTTCTGATCGGCCCAGACAACTCGATGTTGACCGAAATAGAATCTGAAAAGACAGAGGACGCAAAGAGGGAATTCGAATCGCCTGAAGTGCATCTTGAAGATTTTTTCAGTCGCGTCAAAAAGAAATTGAAGAATGTATCTGAAGAATCGGAAATCAACGTGACCAAGGTTGGCGGGCATCGAGCCGCGACGATTGAATACGAATTTGATGGAACCAGATCGCGCGTGTTCCAGAGAAGACTCGTGGTATACGGAAACAAGTTTATGATCGAGATGAAGTCTACCTGTCCTGCTGAAAAACTTGACTCACAGCGATCAAAGATTCAACAATTGGTCGAACGACTGAAGCTAGAATAGAAAAGGTCAGATCTTCTACTACCCGGTCAACACGAATGAGACGTGATCGACTAGCCTTGCCAATTCTCTTGCTCCTGCTGACGGTCCTAGTGCCCTCAGTAGGTGTGACGTGGATGATGCGCGAGGCGGTGCGCAACGAACGTGCCGCGACAAATCAGCGTTTGCAAGAGGGTGCTTATCTGTTGCAGCTTAAACAGACCGCTGAGGATGTGAAAGACAGTTGGCGCCGAGCGTATCTGAAAATTTCAGCCCGGATCGACGATAAGGATCCGGCATTGTCGTTCGCAAAAATTGTCTCTGAAGAGGCTGTCGACAGCGCAGTTTTCTGTGGGCCGTCAGGCAAAGTCCTGTATCCGGAGATTGCCGGTTCGTTGGAAGTCACCGAATGTGAGAAAGATCCAAGATGGCAAGAAGCCAATCGGATGGAATTCGCCGAGGCCGATTTTGTCGGCGCCGGCGAGATCTATGACGCATTGATTACAGAATACGTCCTTCGTCCAAGCCAGTTCAGCGCTTCACTCGCTCCCATCGTTGCCAGAGCGCGATGCTTTGAGAAAGGAGGGCAAAAGTTGAAAGCCATTGAAACTCTCGAAAGCGCTGCCGACTTTGCTGCTGTCGGAGCTGGAAAGTCGCATCAGCGTGCGTCTGATTTGCGATTGCTTGAAATCGCAGATGCCGATGGGCTTGTGTGGAAAAGGGCTGCGGCCCGGCTTAGGGATCAACTGCTGGATTACGAGGAAAGCCCGATGCCGTCTCGAGAACGTTATTTTCTAACTGAGCGGTATTTTGAGTTGACCGGGAGATCTGACGAATTCCCAATTTACGATGCCGAATGCCTCGCGCTCCAGTTCGTAGATCAGTTGAACGACGCCAATTTAAAGCGGCTTGCCGGACTGCGGCGAGCAAAAATTTCTGGTGTGTGGCAACATTGCGAAAAAGTTGGGAACGTGGCATCCTTATATCGGACCGAAACGGTCCGTCAGAATCTGCTTGGTCACGCGAAGGACTTTCCAGTACCCGAAGGAGTGTCTGTCAAAGTTTTCGCACCTGATGAGGTGGTGGATTGCTTGGTGGAGGTTTCACTGGGATCAGAATTCAGCGATTGGCGGTTGGCCCTAGTTGCCACCGGGGGAGATCCGTTTGTCGAATCTTCAAACCAACGGAAAGCTGTCTATCTCTGGATCGCCGGGGTGACGGTTGCCGCGACTTGCGTTTTGGGTTGGCTATTACTTTCGATGCTGCGGCAACGCATGAAGCTTGCGCAGTTGAAGAACGATTTGGTGGCAACGGTGTCGCATGAACTCAAAACTCCCCTCGCGTCAATTCGACTTTTGGTTGACACGTTGCTGCAAAATGAAGACCTTTCCGCCGGTGCGAGCGATCAAAATAGGACGACAGAATACCTACAATTAATCTCGGTCGAAAATGCCCGTCTCACACGCTTGGTGGATAACTTTTTAACGTTTTCTCGGATGGAGAGAGGACAACAGCAGTTCGATTTTTCAAATGTTGGGACGGATGCCTTAATCGAAAAAGCTGTTGGTGTGTTTCTCGATCACTGCCCCAAAGCAAAAGAATGCTTGACCATTGATGCTCAGGGCGACGCCGAGGTTTCGTGTGATCAAGATTCCATGGTCACGGCGATTGTGAACCTGTTGGAGAACGCTTGGAAATACGGTGGTCAGGAGAAGCAGATCACGCTGACGACCAACACGAGTAACGGTCTAGCGGAGATCAAAGTCTCTGACAACGGGATCGGATTGTCTTCGGGGGAAATCGAAAAAGTCTTTGACCGCTTCTATCAGGTTGACCAACGGGTCGCGCGAACGCAAGGTGGATGTGGATTAGGTCTGAGTATCGTTCGTTCCATCGTCGAAGCACACGACGGAGCGGTGACCGCAACCAGCAAGCCAAATGACGGTAGCACTTTTGTGATTCAATTGCCGAGGGCGAAATGAGCGAAATGCCAAAGCGTATGTTGGTCGTCGAGGACGATGCGGCATTGTTGCGTGGGCTAAGCGACAATTTTCGGGACGCCGGGTTTCACGTTGCCACCGCCGCCGATGGTCGCGAGGGACTGTCGAAAGTTTTGGACCAAACGCCAGATATCGTATTGTTGGATGTGATGTTGCCTCTGCTCAACGGCTACGAGTTGTGCCAACGAGTCCGAGATGCAAAGCTGGATTTGCCAATTATCATGCTTACGGCAAAAGGCCAAGAAGAGGAGATTGTACGTGGCTTAGAGTTGGGCGCCGACGACTATGTGACCAAGCCATTCGGCATCCGTGAGTTGAAGGCGCGAGTCAAGCGATTGCTGAAACAGCGAGAAATGGTAGAACCAGATCTTGTTCACCTAGGCGACCTTGTTTTAGACCGGGCCGCACATGTTCTGCGTCGCGATGGGCAAGAAGTTCCGCTGACAACCAAAGAGTATCGCCTGCTGGATTTCTTTGTTGCAAATTCTTATCGAGCTTTAACCCGAAGCGAGATCATGAACGAAGTGTGGGGGCGGTCGATAATTGTCAGTGGTCGCAGTGTGGATCGCTGTGTGGCGACGCTCCGCAGCAAAATTGAGTCAGTGCCCGCACAACCGCGGTTCATCCGAACCATTCGCGATGTTGGTTATCGCTTTGAAATGGTGGAAAGAGAAGGACCCCCTTAACAGGCCGAGGGACTCTCTGCCTTCAAGCTTTCTCGTGCTGCCAACACGTGCTCGCTGGCAGCGCTGCTTGATTCCGCCAGGGCTACCAAGTGGCCCATCTTCCGATTCGCCTTGGCTGCTTCCTTACAATAGAGATGCAATTTCACGTTCGGCGTTGCCAATGCGCGATCCCATTGGGGCTCGCCGTGTTCCCATTGTTGGCCCAACAAATTCGCCATCGCGGCAGGCTTAATTTGTTCAGTCGACCCCAACGACAAACCGCATACCGCGCGCACCTGCTGTTCAAATTGACTGGTGGTGTGCGCTTCGATCGTTAAGTGGCCGGAATTGTGGGGACGCGGCGCCATTTCGTTGACCAAAATTTCGTCACCACGACAAAAGAACTCCACACACAATACGCCGACAGTTCCCAGTCCCTGCATGATGCGGTCTGCTATTTCAGTCGCTCGGGCGTTTAGCTCCTCAGTGAGCCCTGATGGACTGTAAGAAACGTCTAGAATTTGGTTCTCGTGTTCGTTGCGAATCGTAGGAAACGCAGCAAACTCTCCACCGGCATTTCGCGCGGCGATGATCGAAAACTCAAAATCGTAATCGATAAACTCTTCGAGAATCGCTTCTTCGGTTTGCAGGGTTTCCCATGCCGTTTCCACATCCGCAATCTCACGCAAGACAAACTGGCCTTTTCCGTCATAGCCCATTGACGTTGTCTTCAAGATTGCCGGCATCAATTGTTTAGCAGCCTGCTTGAGTTCATCAAGCGATCGGACGATTTGAAATCTACAAGTCGAAATCCCTTGCTCGACTAGAAAACCTTTCTCAAGACCGCGATTTTGGGTGGTCTGAAGCGTTTTGATTCCAGGGTGAACGCGGGTGTGCTGCTCGATGGCGGCCAAGGTTTCGATGGGCACGTTTTCAAATTCCAGCGTGACGACATCAACCTGTTTCGCGAATTTCTCAACGGTGTCAAAATCTGTGTAGCTGGCCTGAATCTCGACGTCGGCAACCTGTCCAGCGGGCGTGTTTTGATCTGGCGAGAACACATGGACGTGGTAACCCATGTGCTTGGCAGCCATCGCTGTCATTTTTCCTAATTGACCACTGCCCAGTATTCCGATTGTGGATCCGGGAGCAATTGTTTGGGCAGCTACAGCGGTATCGGCCATTATAGTTTTGTTTCTTTCAACACAGTTTCGGTTTGACTAACGACAAAATCATTGAGACGATTTCGCAGTTCTGAATCGGTCGTGGCCAGTATGCGAGCCGCCAACAGCCCAGCATTTTTTGCGCCCGAAGATCCAATCGCCATCGTCCCGACCGGAACGCCGCCCGGCATTTGAGCAATCGACAGCAACGAGTCCATTCCATTCAACGCTTTGGATTGAACTGGAACGCCAAGCACCGGCAGCAGCGTCAGCGAGGCGACCATCCCCGGCAGGTGAGCGGCACCGCCGGCGCCGGCAACGATCACTTTTAGTCCACGCGATTCGGCGTTTTTTGCGTACTCAACCATCCACTCGGGCGTACGATGAGCCGATACGACGTGCGCTTCGTAACTGACTTGCAGATCCGACAGAATTTCAGCGGTCAATTTCATCGTGGGCCAGTCTGATTTACTGCCCATGACGATTCCCACGCTGGGGGATTCGGCTGAAGCGTCGTTTTGTGGTTCGGTCATCAATTTCCAGTGTTCTTTTGGAGGCTCTCGGGGCCGACATTATAAAAAACAAACGGCCTTCGCATAGTATCGATCGCGAAGATAAACCGCAAATATGGGTTTGTTGAGCTAGTAACTTTTCGTGAAGTGCTCGGTCACCTTTGACGCCGCGAAAGCAATAACGGTGCAAACGTCGAGATAGGTTTCCCGCCTGTTCTCGGCGCACCGAAAGGTTGGCAGCCGTTCCCTTGTTTAGGGGTAAAAACGAACTGTCCCACCTCGGCGCTTATTGGACGCCAAACCGCTACGAATCAATCGACGCGCTGAGCATACAACAGAACGTTGAACCCGATACTTTCAGCATCCTTCCGCGTGTATCCAGTGCACTGACTGACGGATAGATTTTCCAAAGCACAGCTCAAGTCCCATGGCGAGAACACAACCGCATATCTCCCTTGAAACTCGATTCCCTCCAATTGTGGCGGACCAAGGGTTTCGTCAAAGCCACCTTGAACGTTCGGATTGCGTTTGCGCAGCGTAACCTCTCGTACGGGCTTTCCATTGAATTCACTGGTCCAGATCGGATCTGCCGCGGGGATCGGCGCGGGTTTAATTCCAGTAATCATTTCCATCTCTTTGCGAAACGAATCAGTAAACTCTTGATTGGAGCAAATGGAATTGGCAAAGATAAATCCTCCCGATTCAAGATGCCCCTTCACGGCCTCTCGTTGCTGCTTGGTGAATTCAAAACCGGTTCTGCCATGCACAAAAAGAATTGGGAAATCACGCATTTGCTTGTGGTCTGCTTCGACCAAGTTCTTCTTTAGGTTGACATCCAACCCAGATGCCTCCACTTGCAGCATAATGTTCTTCAACGCGTTAGGGGCTTCATCACCGCCGCCAGCATGGTTGAGGATTCCAACGCTGATCGAACGGTTGGCCAGAACTGATTTGGCTGGTTTATCTTTGACCGTCGGCGTGTCGCCTCGCTCACGTAGTTGCCGGCCGGTTGCATAGGCTACGACGTTCACACCCAGTTGTGAACAATAATCGACACGCTCCTTCAATCTGTTACGTTTCTTTGTTCTGACGAATTCTTCCAGCCCTGGGCGATTGAGGTTCCAGTAGCTGGATAAATTCCTCGTGCAGTAGATCACGCTGGTCCGGCAGCAAGCTTGCAGCCCCAACAGCGGGCGTTCCTCATTTGGTGCCAGTGGGAAATGAGCACTCCACAACTGATGTTCAGGTGGTAGAACCTCAAGTTCACTTTCAGGAAATATCTCTGCCATTAGTTGTCGAAACGACCTGTCAAAACCAGCCGCACTGCCGCAGCCCTCTCCCTCGCAAGCCTCGGCAAAGATGAAGCCACCGTTGTCAACGTACTTGCGGAGGTTCTCTTTCTGCTGCCGATTGAGCGTGAATGCTTCGCGCCCGGAGATGAACAGCAC
>CAYTPS010000184.1:0-9868 GCA_964439245.1 uncultured Pirellulaceae bacterium
ACAGCAAGTTCATCTGGAGTAACGGCGAAATGATCCCTTGGGAGAATGCCACCGTTCACGTGATGGCTCATGCGCTTCATTATGGCTCGAGTGTGTTTGAGGGGATGCGGTGCTATGACACGCCTAGAGGGCCAGCCATTTTTCGTTTAGGTGCGCACATTCGGCGTCTATACGACTCTGCCAAACTCTACCGAATTGAAGTCCCGTTCTCTACTGAAGAACTCAGCCAAGCATGTAAAGATGCGATTTCCCAAAACGCTCTCACAAGCGCCTATATTCGTCCGCTGATCTTTCGCGGTGCGGGCTCCTTGGGCGTGGTTGCAAATAGCGATGTTCCGGTGGACGTGATCGTCGCGGCTATCGAGTGGGGCGCGTACTTGGGCGAGGAGAGTATGACCAATGGGATCGATTGTTGTGTGTCTTCATGGACACGTACTAACAGCGCCTCGATTCCTGTGCTGGCCAAAGCGGGTGGACACTATCTGAATGCTCAACTGATTGGTGGCGAAGCACGCCGAAATGGTTTTGATGAAGGTATATCTGTCACTGCTAACGGGACAATCAGCGAGGGGTCGGCTGAGAACATTTTTCTGATTCGTGACGGCAAGATTTTCACTCCGCCGCTAAGTGCCGCGATTCTTGGTGGTATCACGCGCGATTCGGCAATCACACTAGCGAGAGATCTTGGTTACGAAGTGGTTGAGGAGCAGTTGCCGCGCGATTTAATGTATGTCGCCGATGAAATGTTCATGACAGGCACGGCAGCCGAAATAACGCCTGTGAGGTCGGTCGATCGAATTGAAATTGGCTCTGGGACGCGCGGACCTATCACCGAGGCTATCCAGTCAGCGTTCTTTGGCTTATTCGACGGGACGACCGAGGACAAGTGGAACTGGGTTGAAGCCGTTTCGTAAACGTTGCTTCCACGCAAGTAAGTCAACCGGTCGTTTGTTTTGTCGTGGATCACCGGCGGCATAGGCTTATTTTGCACAGCCGCGTTGCTTGGTCGGCGATGTTTTGTGCTCTTGCTGCTAATAGTGCGGGGGTTTCTCGTCTTCAGGTTTGCGTGGCGTTTCGCTTTCGCCAGAGTTCTCGACTCGCTGGTTAATTCGTTTGAGCATCGCAAAAACTTGGTCGAGTTTTTCCGTGTTGTCCAAAACCGCCTTGTCGAGCGTCTCCAGATCGTGCTGCAGGTGCGCGATAGACATTTCAAGGTCCGTGATGCGTTTTTCAGAATCGTTCATTCTGTCATTGTAAACGCATTAGTTCGCCAATCCCACTACCTGGGGATTGACTACTTCAATGCGAACCCTGCTGCGACAATGGCCGACTGAATCACCTCTAATTTGGCTGCTCCGCTGATGGTCGCACATTCGTTTTTCAGGTCAACGACAACCAAGTCGACCCCCGCTACCGCGCTTAGATGCCGCTCAAGTTTGGCAACGCAGTTTCCGCATGTCATGCCGCTGACCCCAATGGTAACCGGATCTGCCGCGTCGCTCCGTCTGGGATGCCCTCGCCGAATCCATCGAATCATTTTCTCGGCTGCGAACCATAAGATCATTCCAGTTACAAACACCGCGGACAGCACCGCCCACCACACCTGATGATTGTGCTGGTGCAGATGAGTGGAGACAACTGATCCCGCGCTGTGTAGCAAGCCGTCGAAGATCCAAGCTGAACCAAAACTGCCAACAACGATGACCAACAGATAGATCCATAGTGCGCGGCCGCCGAGGTTGGAGCGGATGGCACCGATGGTCGCCACGTTGGTCGCCGGCCCGGCCATCAGGAATACCAAAGCCACTGCTGGCGGAAGCCCTGCTGAAACCAATGCAGCGGCAATCGGTACCGACGCAGTCGCGCAAACGTACAGCGGAATCGATAAAAGTAGAACCAACAACATGGCGGGAAGAAGCCCTGCCGAATTGATTTGTTCTATTGCAGGAGAGAGTTGAAACTGGTCGATGATAGCCGAAACCACCACGCCCACCGCCAGCCAAACCCAGATCGATCTCAGCATGTCGACAGCATGCAAGAGTAAACCTCTCCATGTCCGGTCGGCAGTATGATGATGGTGTTCCGAAGGTGCGGTGACGATCGGGAGACTGGCTTTGAGTGCGGTGGTTCTTGCGCCGTTGCTATCGGATCGATCGGTCATCCAGCCACCTGCGATGCCCATCGCCAGTGCAGCGACTACCTTAAAAATCGCAAACGGCAATCCAAAGAAGGATGTGCTGACTAAAACAGAATCAATGCCAGTCTGCGGTGTGCTGATCAGAAACGCGACTGCTGAACCGTCGCTCGCGCCGTCCTTTTTAAGTCCGATTCCTGCCGGGATTACGCCGCAGGAACAAAGCGGTAAGGGAACGCCGATGGCGACTGATTTGACCACCCCCCAGAAACCTCGTAGATTCCTGTTGGCGAATCCTGCCGGCAGCAGCACGTGTAGCAAACCGGCTAAAAACATACCTAGGAGCAGCCACGGGGACAGCTCGCACATCGTTTTCCACAATGACGCAACGAATTCCATAGTGGAAGTGTAGCCCTACGCTGTGATAATGTAAACGAACAGTAGCAAGTGGTTAGCGCTGGCCCGGGGGCAAAAAATGCCTTGCCAGCGCGAACCGTGGACGCTCTGCAATCATCTTCGAAGAAAGCCTCGACTGCGTTACAATAAACGGAACAAGACATCTAAACATTGACCAACCCCAGACCATTTCCTGTATGGCTTCTCAAAATAAATCGGAACCATCTTCTGAAATTGCCAGTAACTCGGCTATCGAATCACTGGTTGAAAAAATGGCGGAAGAAATGACTGTCGCCAGCGCCGATCATTGTGCCATGCCGGACTATGATATTCTGGTAGAGGTTATTCAAGTGCTGAGAAAGCTGGTCAATCCGATTCGCCTCGCTGAAGAGACCAGCGAAGCCGACCTATCAGCTCGCCTAGCACAACAGTTTGAGTTTGTGCGGTCCAATTTAAACTGCCAAATCGCAGCCGCGATCGCTCGTCATCAGGTTGCATGCTGCGAGATCAACGGTGGTAGCGATTCCGATCAAATCATCCCTGCTGACAAAATTTGTCCGTTGGCAGAGGAGCTGACCGAACATTTTATCCAACAGATACCCAAAATTCGTGACCTGCTGACCACTGACGTCCGCGCGGCTTTCGATGGTGATCCCGCGTGTCAAAACTTGGAAGAAGTGATTCTGTGCTATCCGGGGTTCATCGCTGTCACCGTTTTTCGGCTAGCCCATCAGCTTCACCAGTTAAAAGTTCCGTTCATTCCTCGCATGATGACCGAGTGGGTGCACGGTGAAACGGGAGTTGATATTCACCCGGGGGCGACAATTGGCGAACACTTTTTTATCGACCACGGCACCGGTGTTGTGATCGGAGAGACCTGTGAAATTGGTCAGCACGTCAAAATTTACCAAGGTGTAACCTTGGGAGCACTTAGTTTTGCTAAGGACGAAAAAGGCGATTTGGTGCGTGGCGTCAAACGGCATCCAACGATTGAAGACAACGTTGTGATCTATGCCAACGCAACTGTGCTGGGAGGCAAAACGGTCGTCGGCCACGATTCGGTGGTCGGTTCGAGTGTCTGGCTGACTGAGTCGACCGAACCCTATACGACAGTAATCATGGAAAAGCCGAGGTTGCGCATTCGCAATCAAGCGGTTAAGGATGCTGAGCCTCCCATCGATTTCCAAATTTAAAGTTGAGCGTTTGGTCAATCAGTTAGTTGGCAAGTTGCAAACCTGCTCCACGTATTCAATTTGCAGGTTGAAACCTTGCTCCACGTGGGGCAGGTTTCTAACCTGTCAGTATCCGAATATAGCTTGGGCTGACCAACGCGAAGCAATTCACCAAAAAGACTCATAGGACGCGGCAATGGATGATACAGAAACGCAAACAAAACGAACAACTTGGTTGCATGTGCATGTCCCCAAGGCGGGCGGATCGACACTGCGTCAGTTAATGAATCGTAATTTTGGAGAGGGTTATTACAATTCGAACTCACTGCTGGAGACGAAACAATATAGTTCCAGCGAAGTGGCGGAGATTGTCGAGGCTCATTCATGGGTCAAATGCCTGAGCGATCACAAGCTGTCGCTGGATCTGCCTTATGACTTAGAAGCCTCCAATATTCTCGCGCTGTCCTACGTCAGAGATCCTGTCGAGAGGTTTATATCGCGGTATTTTTTTCACCGGCATTTCGAAGAAGTCAACTGCATTGCGCAGCAAATGTCGTTTCGTGATTTTGCCAACGCGGAATTGGTTGAACAACAATGCCCTAAGCAGACCAATAGCCAGATTTACTTTTTGAACCACGGACGTTCATTTACTGAAATGGATGTGATCCATTCGGCGATCAACACTGGGAAAGCGTTCTTGTTTCCTATTGAGCGGTTTGACGAATCGTGTATTTGTATGGAGCGCTTATTTCCTCGAATGTTTACGGACTTGTCGTATGTGCGAGCCAACGTTTCCAAACGAGATGCTACTGTCTCGGATGAGGACCGCGAGTTTGCGCTGCGTTATTTGAAACAGGATTATCCCGTTTGGGAATTGTCGCAGCAGTTCATGGACAAGACGCTTGAGCGCGTGTTTGATTCAACCCAAGAGAAGGACGAGGCGCTGGCCGAATTCCAAGACCGTTGCTCTCGACGGCATCATAATTTTCATCCGCCACGTCCCAAAGGAACGCCCGCCCCCGATCAATCCGATCAGGCAACCAATGACGCGGCAAAAGCAGAGTCACCCGTTGGCAAGCCCGCTCAATCAACACCGATTGCGAAGAAGCCAGATGCAGCAGGTGAACCAAATTAAGTGGTAGGCGGCGACTGGGGCGTTCCAGCGATGGCCGAAAGAAAGGGGGATGCCGCATTACTTTTGGGCCGTTACAGGGCTCTCGGCGATCAGCTTTCCCGCGGCATCTAGTTTAAGGTGTGAATGTCGATTCCGTTTGGGGTATAGTGTGAGAAACAATCCATCACTCTCCAATCAAGATTCCACCATGAAGAAACTCTCTGTACTACCAACTCTTGTCCTACTCGCGGTCTTTGGCTTTGCGAACCAAATGTGCGCTCAGGAACATGCTGCCGACCAGAAAGACACTGTAAACCGGAGCATTGAAAAACTAGACGATGCATTCGACGCGCTGATCGACACCGATGCAGAGATCGAGCAGTTGTCGTCGGGACATAAGTGGACCGAAGGCCCTGTTTGGAATAAGCAGCAAAAGATGCTGCTGTTCTGCGACATTCCAAACAACGAGATTAATCGCTGGGACGCTGCCACCGGCAAAGTATCGATATATATGAAGCCCAGCGGCTACGACGGAATTGAAAACGAGTTTGGAAAAGAGCCCGGAACCAATGGTCTAATTTACGGCCACGATGGGCGCCTGATCGCTTGTGATCATGGCAATCGCCGCTTGTACCGACTGTACGAAGATGGTTCCAAGGCAACTCTAATCGACCGGTTCGAAGGCAAGCGTTTCAACAGTCCCAACGATCTGGTGATGGACAAAGCAGGAAATATCTATTTCACCGATCCGCCTTACGGGATGCTCGACGAATCCGTGCGGGAAATTGATTGGCATGGCGTGTATCGTTTGACTCCCTATGGTGTGGTGACGCTATTGACCAAGGAGTTCACTCGACCAAACGGAATTGGACTCTCGCCTGATCAGAAAACCTTGTACGTAGCTCAGTCTGACAAGGAGGCTCCAATCTATAAGGCATTCCCACTGAACGAAGATGGGACGATAGGAGAAGGCAAATTACTATACGATGCAGCTTCACTTACCAAGGATCCTGGAATGCCTGACGGGATGGCAATCGATCAAAAAGGAAACTTGTGGGCGACCGGTCCCGGTGGCGTTTTGATTATCACGCCAGAGGGGAAACTGTTGGGACGTATCTTGATGAATAAGCCAACGGCCAATTGCACCTTCGGCGACGACGGATCGACACTGTACATCACCTCCAGCGGGTTCGTCTGCCGTGTGAAAACCAAGGCAAAGGGGCTGGGGTTTGGCGATTAGTGGTTCGTCAAAGTTGAAGCGAGTTCTTTGTTTCAATGCCCTTCGGCAAAGAGACGTGCTGGCTTGATAGCCGATCTCGCGAGAGATTGGAGGGTTTGCTGTTGGGCTCTCCAAAGTCTTACGACCTTGGCTTCCAAAAATCAAGAAAACCACACCCGGTTACTCGTACTAACCGGGCGCGTAAGTGAGGCCTGCATCATTTGGGCCAACGCTTCGCTTCGGCGTCGGGTTAGCAAAGCGATGTCCGCCTCAACGCGAAAGTGCGCGATTTCAAACACCCTTTAAGTGCGGTTGACTATTCTTGGTCGCCGAACAAACTGCCATTTTGAAACGCCACGTTGGCGGGCGGGTTGATGTTTAGATGCGCAAAAGCTTTTGCGGTCGCGATGCGGCCGCGCGGGGTGCGTAGAATCAGTTCGCTCCGCAATAGAAACGGCTCGATCTCATCGGCCAATGTGTCAACTGATGCGTTCATCGTTGCCGCAATGGTTTCGATTCCAGTCGGGCCGCCCATACAGACTCGGATCAGTGTATCGAGGTACTTTCGGTCCAGTCGATCGAGACCCTGATCATCAATCTCTGCCATCGTCAGCGCGTCTTGAGCGACCGTCAAACTGATTTTCCCGTCAGCGCGACTTTGCGCAAAATCCCTCACCCACCGCAAACGGTTGTTGGCGATGCGCGGAGTGCTACGCGAACGCGAGGCGACTTCTAGTGCCGCTTCTTCAGTGATGTCGACCTTTAATTTTTTGGCATTGCGTTGTACCAGTTCACCCAGTTGGGCCAGCGTATAAAAATCCAAATGTTCACGAATTTGGAATCGGTCGCGCAGTGGTTGCGTCAGCATTCCGGCACGGGTGGTGGCACCGATCAACGTGAAAGGACGAAGTTTGAAGTTGTGCGTACGAGCGTTGATGCCGTCGCCAAGAATCAAATCGATCCTGAAATCTTCCATCGCCGTGTAGAGGTATTCCTCGACAGCCTTGGGGACGCGATGGATTTCGTCGATAAAAAGAACTTGTCTGGGGCGTAGGTTGGTCAGGCTGGGGACGAGGTCTTTGGGGGCGTTGAGGCTGGGCCCGGAAAGCAGATCTACTGGCACGCCCAGTTCGTTGGGGATGCAGTGGGCGAAAGTGGTCTTTCCCAAGCCGGGTGGGCCATCGAACAAGATGTGGCCCAGCACCTCGTCGCGCTGTTTGGCGGCATCGATCGCAATTCTCAGACGGGCAATGATCTCTTTTTGTCCGATCATTTCGGACATCTTCATCGGCCGCAAGTGCGGATCATCATCCTCGGGGGCGGGTTTGTTTGAGAGGATCGTTTCGCGCGTCATTGATTGGTCCGCAGCTGTAGCCGTCAGGAAATTGTGGATGTCCGAGAGTATACCAAAGTTCAAAACGGCGGGTAACGCCGGCCAAGCTGCGGTAATTGATGGGCGAATCTAGCTGGCATGCGGCCGAAGTCGCAAGACTTTGGGGGCTTGGAGCCAATTTCCCAATCTCTTATGAGATCGGATAGATAAAAGCCGGGTCAGGCTTGTGGCATTGAGTCCCAGTCTGGTTCTCTTTTTTCCAAAAAGGCTGCGATCCCTTCTTTGGCAGCACCAGTGGTACGCGCGGCAGCAATGTTGGCTGCCCCGATGCTCAATTGCGTCAGCATCGTCTCGCCAATGGTCTCGTTGATCATTTGTTTTGTCAGTTGGTGTGACTCACGCGCCCCTTTGGCACAGGCGACGGCCAGCTCTTGAGAGCGCGCCCAAAGAAAATCGTTGGGGACCGTCTCGTGAAACAGGTTCAAACCACTGGCGGCCGAAGCGTCCATCGATTTTGCAGACAACAGTAAACTTGATGCGACTCCCGTTCCAATGCGAAACGACATTAGTGGTGCCGTCATCCCACTGCTTAATCCTAGCCGCGATTCGGGGATTTCGCTCGCGGCGTTTTTGCTGGCGACCACAATGTCGGTGGCCAGCATGATGGCTAAGCCTGTTCCCATCACCGGTCCGTTGACCGCCGAAATTACGGGCTTGGGAAAACGGAGAATCGTCTCGATCAGAGATTTAAGTTCTTGGCTTTCGTCGTGCCAAGTCTTGAAGAAATCGGTCCTCTGTGCGGTATCGCTTACTTCTTGAAGGTCTGATCCCGCAGAAAAAATGTCTCCGCTGGCCGTAAGAATCACAGCTTTGACGGTGCGTTCGAGCAGGATGTCGTCAAAGGCCTGTTGGAGTTGCAAGATCATGCCGCGGGTGAGTGCGTTCTTTCGCTCCGGGCGGTTGAGGATAATCGTACTACTGGGAGCATCTTTGCGAGTTTGGATCAATTCGCTCATCGGTGATGTTACCTTCGGTACTCCAAAAGTGCGTCACTTGATTTCAAGGAAAAACGAGAATGCCACACCGAACACTACAAGCTATCCTTCAAACTTTTTGACGATCACCGAAGCGTTATGCCCGCCGAATCCAAAACTGTTGCTCATCGCATAAGTTAGATCGCGTTCTTTTGCTTGATTTGGCGTATAGTCCAAATCGCAATCAGGATCAGGTGTTTCGAGGTTGATCGTTGGTGGGACGACGCCTTCGCGCAGCGCCTTGATCGCGAGAATCAATTCAATGCCGCCACTGGCACCGAGCGAATGGCCCAGCTGACTTTTGGTACTGCTGATGCTGATGTTGTGAGCGTGGTCCTTGAAGACGGATTTAATCGCTCGAGTTTCAGCTTTGTCTCCCAACGGAGTGCTGGTTCCGTGGGCATTGATGTAGTCGATGTCCTCTGGATTCAGTCCGGCATCATTGAGGGCAGCCTGCATTGCCTGAGCCGCGCCAACGCCTTCTTCGTTGGGAGACGTGATGTGTCCGGCATCGCAGGTCGTACCAAAACCGACTACCTCAGCGAGAATTTCGGCGCCTCGAGCTTTTGCCCGATCTAGTTCCTCAAAAATAAGAATTCCGGCACCCTCGGAGAATACAAAACCATCGCGATCTAGGTCGATTGTCCGGATGGCTTTTGTCGGAGCTTCGACTCGGTTAGACAGCGCCCTCATATTGGCAAAAGCGCTTACGCCCATGCGTGTCATGGCAGCTTCGGTGCCGCCGGTAACCATGACGTCACTGGATCCATTTTGAATATGGACCAGTGAATTTCCCATCGCATTGGCGGCACTGGCACATGCCGTCGCGACACTGTAGTTGGGCCCAAGCAGGCCGTATCGAATCGCAATATTTCCGCCGCCGGCGTTAAGCATCAATTTGGGGATGGTCAACGGAGAAACGCGCCCAGGGCCTTTTAAAATCAACCGCTCCATTTGTTCGGAGATGGTCGCCATACCACCAATGCCAGATCCCAGAACCGAACCAAAGCGAGTCAAATCTGATTCAGATGCGACGTCTAAGCCGGACGATTGCATCGCATCTTCAGCTCCAACGATGGCGAACTGAGAGAATCGGTCGAGTTTCTTTTCCTCTTTGGAGCCAACCAGATCTCGGCAACTCCAATCGTGCAGGTCGCCACCGATAGTCACTTTGATATCGGATACATCACACAACTTGATCTCGTGGATGCCGCTCTCTCCATTGACAATTCGGTTCCAGCAATCATCAACTTCGCAACTAAGCGAAGTCAATATTCCCCAACCAGTAACGACAACCCTACGCTTCATTATTGCACTCGCTGTTGAAACAAAATTGACCGCCGCTACAAAGACGCAACGGCGGTCAAATAAGAACTTTTGGGCGGTTTCACCGACGTATTCTACGCAGATGCCGATGAGCTATTGATGTGCTCAATAGCTTCACCAACGGTTTGGATCTTCTCAGC
>CAYTPS010000185.1:0-6046 GCA_964439245.1 uncultured Pirellulaceae bacterium
TGGCAAAGAGCAAATCAAGGCGTAAGGGGATTCTTCAATAATTTGTCTGTCCAACTACGACGGTCCAACTACGACGTCCTCAATAATTTGTCTGTCCAATTACGACGATGATTTGTCTGTCCAACTACGACGTCAGTTCCAACCACTAATCAGTTTGTCCAGACTAGGTAAACAGGCAATCTTCTACAAGATTTGATAAAAAGTATTCCCAGATCTTTGGTTCGACAATAGAAAAGTCAACCCTATGCTCGACCTCCCACTGTCTACGAATCAATTGAAATATTTCGGCACTTGTGTTCCGAGCATTAGTCCACTCTTCTAGACTCTCTACTTTAAGAGGGGCTTTCTGAATCTTCTCGTCGGAACAGGCTCGTCGAAGAACCTTGCCTACGGATTTATAGCTACATAAAAGCCTCTCGACATCGCTGGAGGTTGGATGACTCCATTTGAGTCTCTTAGCTTTTCTTTTTTCAAAACGTGGCATGTCTGAGAGTATCTCGCTAGTGCTGATTAAAACGCCGCTCTCTCCAAATCGAGCAATCAATCTCGCTATGCAACGATACACCCCAACAAACTCCATCGCGAAAACTTCAGTTCGCGCACATGCCCGACTGGTCAAATTAGCCGTGGTGTTAGGAATATCTGGATTTGCATCACGTGCCTGTAGATCAGAGACTAAGCCTTTAATTGTCGTCGGATCAGCATTGGGTCGTTCTTCCAATTTGGTTATCGCGTCGTCGAGCTCTCTTTTTGCGAGCTCTAGTTCGTGAGGTAAATTCGAGGGCATATCGGTGGAGTCCATAAGA
Organism: uncultured Pirellulaceae bacterium; assembly: GCA_964439245.1. GTDB lineage: Bacteria > Planctomycetota > Planctomycetia > Pirellulales > Pirellulaceae > Mariniblastus. The sequence goes on from CAYTPS010000185.1 coordinate 807, forward strand.
ATAATGCCTGTCACCTCCACAACACTAGGCGCCCCTGAATCGCTTCTTTCCGCAATCTCCGGTGTAACAATAAAGCAACCCTTCCGATCGTGGTGGACAGCATTAGTGATTCCAGAAATAATTTCCGGCTCACCTCCGAACACCTCCTTCACCAAAGCTGCTTGCGAAGGACCTACGTTACCAAACGGAATTTCGATACATACGAGCCGAGTAAAAAACCTAGCTCCTCTAATTTCAAAAGGTCTAAATACGTTGTTCACGACCATCATATTAGAGACCGATTCAAGTGGAACGTCTAATGCCTGGCGCTTTTTACTATGGCCATCGGGCAATAGGCGGACCTCAGCAATAGACCGATTATGAAAACCCAACTTCGGGAAAATACGACTTAGAGATGAAACTGTGACCATAAAAAAGAGGCGACTTGAATAAGTCGCCTCTTAGAATAAAGCAAGTGAAACCTCTGCTATCAATTGCCTTTGGATGGCCGCAGTGGATGAGCGTTGTCGCAGGCGGCAGCAACAGCATTGGCAAATTGGCCCAAAGCTGCTACGCTAGAGTCCAGATTTTCAAAAGAGGTTTTGCCCTCGAAATCTCCGAATCCGGCTATAGTTTCTTGCTCCGCTAAGTTGCGGAGTTGGTCCTCAGTTGGGGGGCAGTTAGGAGTGGAGTCTTTTTCATTCATGATGTTTGTATTCTAGGGTAGGCTCGCCGCACGGGCTAATACATTTTGACAATGCTTTTGTAACCGGAAGACGTGCCAAGGCAATAGGAAGCCACTCTTTTAGATTCAAAACAAATTTAAAAAGTGCCACACAAGAGCGCCTAAAAGCTGGAAATTCTCACAAGGTTCTCGAAGAATTCTCGAAAATAAAACATTTTCTCAGAAAATAACGATATTCGAGACAATACTCTTGATTTGTTGCGAAATTAGTTCACTTTTATGAGAGATTTTCGCGAGAAAATAGAGAAGCAAGGAAAAAATAAGGCATTTTTTCTGCGGCTAGATTGTCATGTATGAGAGAAAAATTGTGATATGAGTGAGTTTCAAGCAGCAAAAAACTTTGGACTGACTGTCAGAGAGCAAAGAAAAAAAAGAGGGCTCTCGTCAGCAGAATTCATCGAAGTTCTTATGCAGGCCCCGAAAATACCGGGGAAATTTATTGGGAGGCCACCAAGTAAAGACTACTTAAGCCGTATCGAAAATGGCCATCGAACCCGCCTGAGCGTAGCTGAAATGGCTTGGATATCGCAGTCATTGAATCAACAAGAAAAGGTTGTAGCGACAGCACAAAACAATCTTGCAAAGTTGCTGATTAGTGCGTTTGACGATTCCAGACGGTTGTGCGTGTTTAATTTAGGGCCTTCAGATGACTTCGCTAAGAGTGCACAGTTTAATCAGTTGCTTGCATTATCTTGTGAATTTGTTCTCAAGTCAGGCAAACCTGGATATTCTAAATCGCAGATCAATATTTTCTTAAGATCGCGTACTGATAGTGTGTTAATAGCGTTAGTTGCGTTGTATGGCTTGTATCTCAGTGAAATTGAAAAAGGATCAACAACCTTTAAAGGGGTTGAGGATGTGATAAGAAGCATGAAGCGGGGCGTTGTAATTTCCCCAACAAATGTATCTCGTTTTCGAAGTTTACTCTTGGAGACTTTCTCAGAAGTCATCAATATTTTTTATCTAAACCATGAGATTGAAAACTCGGGGGATGGCATGCTCAGAGAGATTTATCTCCGAAATCCAGGAAGTTTTTTCACAATATCTCCTAGGGATATCGACTTGCCGGTAAAGAGTTTTTGGAGAATTTCGAACGACGCTTCTGGTGAGTTTTCCAAAGATGATTCAGAAGCAATCGCTTCAAGTTTTACGACTCTTTTCCAAAGTGGGACTTTAGCTGATGGAGAAAACGTTGAAACAGTATTAAAGTATGACATCACAGATAAACTCTCTTTTGAAAAAATTCGAAGAAAGGTGTTTCTAGACTGGAACGTAATTATTTAGATGTTGTTACATCGACGGTTTAGCAAGGATGCCTTCGACTTAGCGGACATCTTTGACGAGCCAGGGTTTTGGGCGCTTTAGTTTGGACAATAGTGGCCAGAGTTCCAGATAGAGTCCGAGATAATGGGCTTAGATCCTATTGAGCGGAGTGTAAAATGAGCTTCTTTCTAAGAAACCAAACATGCAATTTGCCTGTCCAACCACAACACTGCCCACGTCTTTACTCTCTGTCTTCAGGTCACGTGCTATACGATTTTGCAATCCACAGCGCACATTCCACCTCTATTGTGGCCTATACTAAACTCTAGGCGGGTACCGACTTTTAAAAAGTTCTTTTCTTCGCTTTTTATGGATGCAAAAGAAAAGTAGAGACTTTCGCTTGAATCATTCGTTGATAAAAATCCAAACTTATCTTTGAGTGCAGTGATTGTTCCATAGTCTCGTGGAAGCATCTTCTCTGGCGCCACAAAGCCAATATATGACATTTCGGTTCTGTAATCTTCAAGGAGCTTATCAACGTCTTCTTCATGTTTTTCATCAACAAGATGTCGCTTCAACCCCATTGTGCTGCTGTAGTTGTGCCCTAAGCGACCTTGAATTCTTTCGTCAATAAATTCACGGGGAACTCGGCCTAGTGAATCAAGAATTGCTCTGCTGGCATTCAGCCCTTCGAGGTAATCTTGCTTTTTCAAGCTATACTCAAGCCTCCAACTGGGAATTTGCATAGAAAGGTCCCATGCCATTCTTTTTAACCGCGCGCCTAACGGGCTCTTTCGGATTAGAAGTTCTTCGAGATGCACCTCTGCTTCTTCGAATTTTCGTTGGTGTAAGAGAATTCGTGATTTTTCTAGGCGAGCATGAGCGTTATTCGGAAGGATTTCTTCAGCTTTCTGAATATGAGTCAAAGCAAGGTCTAAATCGCTTTCATATCGTTGAACAAATCCAGAATACCAAATATGCAGATTAGCTGAGCGATCCTCCAATTCCAATGCTGCCTGGTAGCTATTCTTTGCTGCCGCAATATTTCCACTCTGAGCAAAAATCCAGGCTTCGACACGGTGAACCTCGTAATACCCTGGGCTGAGTTTTTTAGCGTCCTCGATTATTTTTAAGGCTTCTTCTGTTTCGCCTTCCTTTTGGAAATTTAGCGCTTTAACCAGGTATTTGACAATAATACGATCGCCCTTTGTGCGAGTAGCTATTTTGTAAATAGAAGCACTATTTTCACTGTTAGATATGAAAGCCTCATCATGAGTGTTGGAGAGTTCTTTTTCAACTTTTCGAAGTCTACGATACTCCGTTTCCGATGCTGGGTGTATTCTTGTTAAATATGCTCGAGCTAATTCGCTTAGGCTAAATCTTGTGTCAGTGGTCCCGTCCTCGTTATTAGCGAGCATCGAAAGCATATTTGTTTGCAACAGCTGATGAATCGACCTTTGCAATCTTTCAGGTTGCATGTTTAGTATGTAAGCTAGTTCAGGAATACTAAGGGGGCGTGAAACGACAAGCATCCCAGTGAGTAAACGTTTACTATCTTGCGAAAGGTATTCGTGAACATTTGAAAGACAGAATTCCAAAAATATATCTGTATTCTGGAGTATTTGCTCAGGTCTTCTTCCTGATTGAAAGCAAGCGACAAACCACTTTATAAATCCAGGGTTGTTCTTTAGTTTATGGCAATAATCATTGAGCTTCGCCTGGGGAGCGTCTGATAGTTGAGTTATTCCTCGAGTTTTGCTCAGAGATCTTAGTAGTTGTGCAGCTTCTGGATGCTTCATTGGGCTGAGATTCAGGCGCCTCTCGAATTCACCCAGCCCAATTCGTGATGTTGTTAGAACTTTGCTTCCGATAGGAAGTTGGTCAAAAAATTTGAAAAGTGAGTCGTCAATAATTGTTTCGAGGTTATCGAGAATAAGAAGAATTCGAAATTCGGTTAGGTAGCCAAGAATTTCTTCAATTGGCTCCTCTGTTTCGGTGCCCGAAAGCTCATCTTCAATGACCTGAAACATTCCTAGAGAATTGGTGATCGTGTTTTCAATTCTTTTGATTTCACTTGCGGTTATGGTGGCTGATTTTGCGGAGCTCCAAATAATGTAGTCAAAAAGGGGTTCGGTATCTTCGAGTATTTCGTAAGCGATCTTTACAGCTAAAGCACTTTTCCCCAATCCTCCTTCGCCAATGATGCTGACAACTGGATAAGGACCTCGCAGCATTTTCTGCAGATTTGTAAGTTGTTCGGTTCGTCCCATGAAGCCTGTTTCATCAAAGTCAGGTACTGGAAGGTTATGAAAGATTCTTTCTTCAGGGCTTTCTGGCAGGGTAAGCGTTAAAACCTCACCCGGGTTGTCTTTTAAACGTTCTTGAGTTTTAGTTAGATTTTTCCAGTCAAACGGTATTGTTGTTGTCGTACTTTCTAGTGTGTCTAAAGTAAGAGGGAGGTCTTCAAAGTTTAGTGGTCGGCTATGAGCTACGCGGTTTCTTATTGCTGTTAGTTTTTGAAACTTGGGGACTAAAGCTATAAACGGTTGAGCCACCGACCTTGGAAGATTTTTCTTATTAGCGCATATTAATTCAAATGCTTCTGGAAAATCCAAATACGGGAGCAATTCTTCTAGCGAAGTTACAAATGCTCCTTCCCCATTTTCTTTCTGAAACCGTTCGAATGTTTTCTGAAACAAATCTCCGCCCAATGTTTTTTCAAGATCATAGGTTGCAGGAACTGACTGTAAAAGAAGCTCTCTGAGATCCTCCTCCAAGCTACTGAGAAGCGCATACAATGTTAGCCTAGTTGCGCTGTAATTCATTTTTGATAAGAACTCTATATTTGTATTTCTAGAATGTGCTTTTGATACAGAAAAAATCTAAGGAGATTTTCTCGATTTTTAATAACTATTGAGTTTGATCACATTCTTTGGTTACCAAGTTGGAATTACTGGCAAGCCTCGCATTCTTCACCGTTGCGCATGGCTTCGATGGAGCAGGCGGCTTGTTCGGCGGCGGTTCCTCCTTCGCTCATCCCCCTACGCCAAGGCTTCGGAGGACAGGAGCTACGAAAGACTGACGGTAGGTTTTTTATTGGCATGCCTCACACTCCTCACCGTTTCGCATAGCTTCAATTGAGCACGCAGCCTGCTCCGCTGCTGTATACGTTTTCTTACCTGCTCCGGCACCCACAGTAGACTTCTCAATATTCGAAGCCTGGAGGGTTCTCAGGTAGTAGGTGGTTTTGAGG
>CAYTPS010000185.1:6056-9826 GCA_964439245.1 uncultured Pirellulaceae bacterium
CCATTGCGTAGCACCTTCCGCAGGGCTTAGGAGGATTTATTGGCATGCCTCACACTCCTCACCGTTTCGCATAGCTTCAATTGAGCATGCGGCCTTTTCTGCGGCGGTATAGTTTTTTCCTGCATTTGCGCCGACTGTGGACTTCTCAATATTTGAAGCCTGTAGAGTTCGCAAATAATACGTTGTCTTCAATCCGGTGGACCAGGCTCGGCGGTACATGTGGCTGAGGGTCTTCATTTCGGGGGTGGCTAGGAAGAGGTTGACGCTTTGGGATTGGTCAATCCACTTCTGGCGGCGGGCGGCGGCGTCGATGAGGTAGTCGTGGCCGATGCTGAAGACGGTGAGGTGTTTCTTTTTGAGGTGCTCGGGGATGCCGTCGATGTCGGCGAGCTCACCATCGAAGTATTTGAGCTGGTCGAGCATTTCCTGGTTCCAGAGGCCCTCCTTTTTGAGGTCGTTGACAAGCTCGCGGTTGAGGACGATGAAGTCGCCGCTGAGGTTGCTTTTGACGAAGAGGTTTTTGTAGCTGGGTTCGATACAGGGGGTGGTTCCCATGATGTTGGAGATGGTGGCGGTGGGGGCGATGGCGAGGACGTTGGAGTTGCGCATGCCGTTTTGGGCGATTTTGTCGCGGACGACGCGCCAGTCCATTTTTCCGCCGCGGGGGACGTCGATGTTTTGGCCGCGCTCTTCTTGGAGGAGGTCGAGGGTGTCTTGGGGGAGGAGGCCGCGGTCCCATTTGGAGCCTTTGTAGCTCTGGTAGGTGCCGCGCTCGCCGGCGAGGTCGCTGGAGCTACTGTAGGCGTAGTAGGAGATGGCTTCCATGAATTCGTCGTTGAAGTCGACGGCTTGTTCGCTGGCAAAGGAGTAGCCTTTTTTGTAGAGGGCATTTTGCAGACCCATGACGCCGAGGCCGATGGGGCGGTGGCGGCTGTTGGCGGTGGCGGCGGCATCGGTGGGGTAGAAGTTGATGTCGATGACGTTGTCGAGGGCACGGATGGCGACGAGGATGGTTTCGCGCAGCATGTCGTGGTCGAGGGCGCCGTCGTCGGTGATGTGGGTGTCGAGGACGACGGATCCGAGGTTGCAGACGGCGGTTTCTTCGTCGGAGGTGTTGAGGGTGATCTCGGTGCAGAGGTTGCTGCTGTGGATGACGCCGACGTGGTCCTGCGGGCTGCGGACGTTGCAGGGGTCTTTGAAGGTGATCCAGGGGTGGCCGGTCTCGAAGACCATGGAGAGCATTTTCTTCCAGAGGTCGATGGCGGGGATTTGGCGGGACCAGATTTTGCCTTCTTCGGCTTGTTTTTCGTAGTCTTCGTAGCGGGCCTTGAAGGCGGCGCCGTAGAGGTCGTGGAGGTCGGGGGTCTCGTTGGCGCGGAAGAGGGTCCAGTTCTGGCGAGCTTCCATGCGTTGCATGAAGAGGTCGGGGATCCAGTTGGCGGTGTTCATGTCGTGGGTGCGACGGCGCTCGTCTCCGGTGTTGACGCGGAGTTGGAGGAAGTCCTCGATGTCGTTGTGCCAGGTCTCGAGGTAGGCGCAGCCGGAGCCGCGACGTTTGCCGCCCTGGTTGACGGCGATGAGTTGGTCGTTGTGGAGCTTGAGGAAGGGGATGACGCCTTGGGATTCGCCATTGGTGCCTTGGATGTAGCCGCCGGTGCCGCGAACGGCGGTCCAGGAGCCACCGAGTCCGCCGGCCCATTTGCTGAGGTAGGCGTTGTCGGCGATGCCGCGCTGCATGATGGACTCGATGCTGTCGTCTACTTTGTAGAGGTAGCAGCTGGAGAGCTGGCTGTGGAGGGTGCCGCTATTGAAGAGGGTGGGGGTGCTGGAGCAGAAGCGGCGGCCTTTGTAGAGGTTGTAGAGGCGGATGGCCCAGTTGTTGCGGCGGGTCTTTTCGGCTTTGAAGAGGCCCATGGAGACGCGCATCCAGAAGAATTGCGGGGTCTCCATGCGGCGGGGCTTGGCGCCGGTTTTGTCGACGATGAGGTAGCGGTCGTAGAGGGTCTGGATGCCGAGGTAGTCGAAGTCGAGGTCGGCGGTGGGGTCGAGGGCGTTGGCGAGCTTGGCGATGTCGTAGCGGCCGTCTAACAGGTCGGGGCTGAGGCGCTTGATTTTGATGCCGTGCTTGAGGTAGGCGCGGAAGGCTTTCTTGTGGGCGGCCTTGAGGCCTTCGATGCCGTCGCGGACGATGTTCCAGTCGAGGACTTCTTCGTAGATGTAGGAGAGGAGGATGCGGCCGGCGAATTTGGCCATGTCGGCGTCTTTCTCGATGAGGGCGCGGGCGTTGAGGCAGATGGTTTTCTGGAGGTCTTCGGCGGAGATTTCGGCACCGATGGAGCGGCGGAGTTCGCGCTCGAGGGTGTCTTCGTTGAGGGTGAGGTTGAGGCCGATGGAGGCGAATTGGATGCGCTTCTTGAGCTCTTGTCCGTTCCAGAGGTCGGATTGGCCGTCGCGGGTGACGGTGACGAAGGATTCTTGGTTGGGGTCTTCGGCGGGGGTGGTTTGGGTCTGGCGAAGGCGGGCGCGGTCGTCGCGGTAGCGGACGTAGTGGGCGGCGACTTTGAAGTGGCCCTGGCGCATGAGTTCTTCTTGCACGAAGTCTTGCACGTCTTCGATGTGGACGAAGGCTTCTTCGCTTTCGCGGACGCGGGCGGTGACGGCGCGGGCGATGTCGTGGGCGGCGGCGGGGTCTTCTTCGAGGGTGAGGAAGGCGCGCGCGGTGGCGGATTCGATTTTGGTTTCGGACCAAGGGACGACGTTGCCGTTGCGACGGATGAGGCGCACGGGCATGGTGGCGGGCTCTTCGCTGAGGGAGATTTCGCCGTTGTTCTCGAGGCTGCGCTTGAAGACGAGGGATTTGGCGACGTCGTGGGCGTCGTTCTCGATGAGGGCTTTTTCGATGAGAAGGTAGAGGTCGTTCTGGGTGAGCTTGAGGGTGTTGCCCTTTTGGACCTGCTCCATGAGGCGCTTGGAGACGCTGTGGGCGACGGCGGAGACGAAGCTGCGGTTCTCGTCGCTGAAGATGCTGTCGTGGTCGCGCTTGCGGGCGATGAGGAGGTCGGTGAGGGATTCGCCAATGGCGTCGGCGACGTTGGCGAGGGAGAATTGTTCTTCGTCGGTGCCGTTGGTGACGGTGATTTCGGGGACGGGGTTGCGGTCGGTGCTGGTGAGGGTTTCACGCCAGTTGTGGGGGGTGAAGTCGGGGTTGGTGTTTTGGAAGCGGTTGGAGATGACTTCTTTGAGGGCGAGATCTTCTTCGAGGGTGATGGAGTGATACATGGGTGGTGTTATTGGTGGAAAGTTATTGGTTGTTGGTTGGATGAGGTTGGATTGACGAGGCTTTGGTCAGGTTAGGCTTTTTTGACGCGGAGTCGCAGAGGACTCAGAGTTGAACGCAGAGATTTTTTGAGAGGACGAGGCTTTGGGTTTTTGGATAGAATTAACGGAATGAACTGAATTTTGACGGTGTGGTTGGGGGGATTTGGAATGAGGACTTTATCAATTATTGATTTAGTATGGCAGTTGCAGATTTAGACTCCACTAGATGAGATGCAGCCACTAGCATTTGACTGAGTTCCTTCATAGAAACGCTAATTCTGTAGTCATGTGGAACGGTGTTGTTCGGATTAAAGTCTGATGTCGAATTGCTTACGCTTATTGAAATCAATCTCTTCTCGGTGTCGCATTCGATTTTGGTGGGAGTTAGTTCGATACTTTTAAATCCAAACGCAGTGTCTCTACTACTTGCCGAACGTGTGATAATCATAATG
>CAYTPS010000186.1:0-2729 GCA_964439245.1 uncultured Pirellulaceae bacterium
GAATATCAGTGGTGGGTCTGTAGGTACGACTTTTTCTGCCAGATCCGGCAGCGAAGTAAACCTGAGCGGCGGGGCTGTGGTTCTTCGATTGGGCAGCGACCCTTTTTCTGTAGAACCTTTTTCTGCAGATTCAGGAAGTAATGTGAATATCAGTGGTGGAGTTGTAAATCCTCGTTTCAATGCTCGAAACGGCAGTTTGGTGAACATTAGTGGCGGACTTCTGTATCGTCTTACAGTAAGTCAGGACAGTGAGGTGAGTATCAGCGGCGGTTCATTTGGCCGGTTGTATTCTCCCGGGGAAGATACCGACATAGAGTTGATTGGCGGCGAATTCCGACTCAACGGAGAAGATTTAGATTCCTCTGACAGTAGAATCATTTTGGCCGTCACCGATACTCTCACTGGCACACTTGCTGACGGTTCGGCTTTCATTTTCGATGGCGCGTTGCACGGCGTTACTTTAACTGCGGCAGATTTGCCGACAGCAGATCTTAGCCCAATTACGGTCAATTCTGCAGTCGTTAGCGGACCTTCGGGGGTGCGGGCAGGCCAAACCTTGACTCTCCAAGCTGGCGGATCTCTCCGTGATAACTTCGCAGTGGTTGATGCAGCACTGAACGTAGAAGACGGGGAATTGGCTGACTTTGCCAAAGCCTTCAAAAGTGTGGTCAACTTAAGCGGTGGATCCATCGGCGAAAGTTTTTATGCCTTGGACAGTGTGGTTGACATCACCGGCGGGACCGTGGGTTATGGATTCCGCGCCAGTGGCAGTGAGGTAAACATCAGTGGCGGATCGGTGGGCAATCGGTTTGATGCCGACGCAGGCAGCGTGGTGAACATCAGCGGTGGTACCGTGGGATCATTCTTTTCGGCCGGCACTGAAAGCGTGATCAATATCAGCGGCGGGGCCATCGACGATCATCTTAACGCAAGCAGCGGCAGTGAAGTTAACATTACCGGCGGGACCTTTGGGGATAGCATTCGAGTCACTGGGGGCGAAGTGAATCTCTTTGGAAGCGAGTTTCAAATCGATGGTGCGGTTCTGGATACATTGCTGCCGGGCGAAACTTTCACAATCGCGGATCGAGATATTACACTTTCGGGAGTGCTGGCTGACGGAACACCGTTCAGTTTTGATCTCATTGGACAAAGCCTAAGCGATAACTTTTTCAGTCCAACGGCGACGCTGACCGTCACGATTGCAGTGCCATTTCTTCTCGGAGATTGCAACGAAGATGGCGTCGTAAACGTTAGCGATATCAGTTCGTTTATTGCTATTTTGCAATCAGGGTCCTTTTTGGCACAAGCCGATTGCAACCAAGACGATCTAGTGAACTTCGCCGATATCTCTGCATTCATTGGAATTATTTTGAACCTATAGACCTTCAAAAGGTCTACGGTGGAATGCAAAAAATTCATCTAGTTTCGAAAGCTGCAGCAATAGTCCTGACGTTTATCGCGATGCTACTAACGATGGGAATCGCTCGACGCCGTCGAAAATGAAGTGGGGTCAGCCAGAGCTGGTTTCGCCCGATGACCAACGACGGGGGTTACACCAGCGGGGGTTGATCAGAGTAAGGAATTTCCTTTTTGGCCAGTTCGGCCAGTGCATTAGCCGCCGCGCGTTGCTCCGCCTGTTTCTTGTTCTTACCCCACGCGGGCTGAAAGACTTTCTTGTCTACCTGAGCCGCTACTTTGAACCATTTGGAATGGTCCGGGCCTGAATCGGACAACAATTGATAAAAGGGCGGCAGACCAAAACGCTTCTGCGAGTACTGCTGAAGTTCTGATTTGAAGTTGATATCCAAACCACCATCAACCGCTTCGGCGACGAAACGCTCCATGTGGGGCATCAAGAATTCCTTAGCCGCCTCCATACCGCCATCCAAATAAATCGCCCCGACGATTGACTCAAACGCGTTGGCTAACAGCGACGCAGGAACCTGGCCGGGGCTGCCGATGCCTTTTCCAACGACCAATAGATTGGCAAAATCCATCTCCTTGCCGATCTGGCCGCATGTCCGGCGGCTGACGACGTAGGATTTTATCTTCGTTAAGTCGCCTTCAAGCAAATCTGGGAACTGATGAAACAAATGCTCGCAGACCACAAATCCCAGAATTGAGTCGCCCAAAAATTCCAGTCGCTCGTTTGAATCGCGGCGGGAATCGGCAATCGACGAATGCGTGAGAGCTTCAATCAACAACATCGGGTCGCCAAACCGGTAACCAATACGTTCCTCACAACGAACGACCGTTGATTGTTGTGCCTTTGAAATGGAACCAGATGTGGACATGGTTTCCAGAATTCTCGATGACAAGGTTGGAAGTGTGTCAACGTCTCATAAATCAGCTTAGGCTTCGCCACCGTTTCCGTTGCATCGCTTGGCTTTCATATGCTCCGCAATCGAAAAAGCCATTTCCATTGCTTGATCGTAGTTCAATCGCGGATCAACAGCGCTCTTGTACGCGCGTTCCAGATCAGGCTCGCTAAGATTACTTACGCCACCAATACACTCCGTCACGTTATCGCCAGTTAATTCCAAGTGAACACCGCCCAGAATCGTGCCCTTGTCTTCGTGGATGCGGAACTGCGATTCCAGTTCAGAGAAGATCTTGTCAAAACTGCGTGTCTTGATCCCCGAGTTAGTTGAAAATGTGTTCCCATGCATCGGATCGCAAGTGTGCAAAACGTTGACTCCAGCAGCCTGAATCGCATCGATGATTACCGG
>CAYTPS010000186.1:2747-9811 GCA_964439245.1 uncultured Pirellulaceae bacterium
TTCGGCCACTTCATCGGCACCGTAACGGTGGATCAGTGTGATGCGGCCCTCTTCGTCCTCGGGATTCAACACGCGTATCAGGTTGACCAGTTCATCGGGGTCAAACTTGGGGCCGACTTTGATCCCCACCGGGTTGCAGATCCCTTTGAGATACTCGACATGGGCACCGTCCACATCGCGTGTCCGATATCCTAACCACGGGAAATGGGTACTCATGTTGTACCAGCCATCGCGGCGTGGAACCCGCCGAGTCTGCGCTTGTTCGTACTCAAGGTGCAACGCTTCATGAGAAGTGAAAACTTCAACGGCTTGGCTCTGCTTGATCGACCTTCCCATCACCGCTTCCATGAAGCGTAATGAGTTAGTAATCGATTCAACCATCTCGTGGTATTGCGTGGCGCGTGGAGACTCGGATGCGAAATCCAGATCCCAATTCTCGGGGTGATGCATATCAGCAAACCCGCCGGCAGTCAGCCCACGAATAAAATTCAGCGTCAGTGCGGCGCGCTCGTAGCCACGCAACAACAATTCCGGATCTGGTATACGATCACTTGCCGTAAAGGAAGCTCGATTGACTAGGTCACCCCGATAAACATCCAGTGTCTCTCCGTCAATGGTTTCCTTATCGTTGGAGCGCGGTTTTGCATACTGGCCAGCGATTCGGCCGACACGCACAACTTTCTTCATTGAACCATAGATCAAAACGAAGCTCATTTGCATCAGAACTTTGAGGTTCCTGACGAGAGAATCTGGTTCGCAGTCCTCCAGACTTTCTGAGCAGTCGCCGGCTTGAAGCAAAAACGCCTCGCCGCGCGCAGCCATGGCCAGTTGGTCTTTGAGACTTTCAATTTCCCAGCTGGTTACCAACGGCGGCAACTTCGCTAATCGAATGACGGCATCCTGAAGTTGTTCTTGGTCAGGATAGGTCGGTTGCTGGAGCACCTGTTTTTTTCGCCAAGATGCGGGGGTCCAGTTGGAAAGCGTTGAATTTGACATAAATTAATCGACACTACTTTTCGATTGCAGGTTCAGGCGAATTTGCGCTGGACCGCTGGAGCGTTTAAATGGAAATTTCAGTCAACCGACTCAAAGCCGGTCTCAGATTAAAAAGCGATATTGTGAGCATTTTTTTGGCTTTGGAAATAGCGGATTTCCAGCGTCCAACATAATCAGTCTCTTTCTGTCACTCTAGATGCTTATCGCTAGATGTCCAAAAGTCATGATAACTGTCATCCCTTGGCAACTTCTTTGACGATCAGCGCGGCGATATCGATTCCCGTCACGGCAGAAAGTGCCTGCCAACCCGGTGCAGCATTGACGTCAACGACGAATTCTTGCCCCGTTTGTGCGTCTTGTAATAGATCCACCCCAGCAATCCGACACCCAACGGACCTGCACGCCGCAATCGCCATTTCGCGCTGTTTCGGACTGGGATCGACGAAATACCCGGTGGCACCCTGAGCAATATTGGTCAGCCAATGGCCCGGCCGCTGCCGCTTCATGGCAATGGTCTGATCGCCAATGACCATCACTCTTACATCGCTGTCGCCGTGTTCAACAAATTTCTGCAGGTAGATCACCTCGCCGGAGCGTATTTGATCCTCAAAGTGAGAACGGGCTTGCGTGTGATTCTTAATCAGACGAATTCCGTTTCCCATGCCTCCAAACAGCGGCTTGTAGACTGCCTTACCGCCCAATCGATCAAAGTACTCAAGGCCGTCTTCGACTGTTTGTGCGACATAAGTTTCAGGCACCGCCACGCCAGCCTCTGCCAACATTGCCAATGATAGATATTTGTCGACCGAGATTTCGACAGCGCGCGGAGAGTTGAAGATCTTTACACCTGCCGCTTGCAAACGGTTGAGCAGATCCATTCGAAAGATGATCTGTTGTAGCGAACCGGCCGGCATGGTTCGCACGATCAAGCGGTCAAACGAACAAAGGTCTTCCTGCCCACAGCTCAAACGTGCAATAGGTGTCTCGCCTGTCAGTGTGCGTTCGACAGGCTCGGAGCCTATCCCGGGACTGCCAAGCGCCGCTGACAACTGAGAAAAAGACAAGCTACTCACTTCGCAGCCTTCCACGGGGTTGGCTCTTGCCGCGCGAGCAAGGTCTTGGAAATGCCAACCCTTCTCGGCGGCCAAGACGCCGATTTTCATTCGGCATCTCCAAACGAAGAAGTCTTGTGACCGAAAGACTTGTGCAGGATGTCGTTGTGAATAGATCCGGCAACAAATGAATTGCCGCTGCGGAGGTTGTGAATAACAACGTGCGCCGGACTAAAAAGCAATTTATCGATCTTGTAGAAATCTCTGTCGTAGGAGTTGAAGATTTCCAGAAACGGTGTGCCAAAATCGCTTGAGCTGGAGCTGGGGATCTGGTCGAGGATACCAGTGATCGCATCGTCATCGGTATCGACAGACAAATCAACGCTCCCTCCGTAAAGAACCGCATCATTGGTCCAGCCAAGCGCCGTCATATCATCATCGGCTATCGGGGGCAGGGGCGCTGAACCGCTGCCACTTTTGACTGCCGTTAAATCGAATCCCAACTCGTGCAATTTATGCAGCGCTGTTTCTACAATTCGCGCTACGACTTGAATGGTACCGGGTAAACTGGCCGTTCTAGCAACGCACAACGTAACTTTCGATTCACTGACCGAACAATCACTGGCAAATGTTGCAATAGCCTCCGTCGTCGGAACGGTGCTAGTTTCCAATACGCCGACTGCGGCATCCGATTTGTGGATCAGATCCAGTTCCTTTAGTACTTCCTCTTTACCCCTTAGCGATCGCGCTGGGCCGCTGCACATAGCAAAGAACTTACCTTCAGCCAGCGGCCAACCTGCGTACTGCGATGCCATGCACGCAAGAACAGGAAAGTCGGTCGACACATTGACTTTCGGAAACGGAGAGTCACTCGAATCTGCAGGAGTAATCGTAACCTCGGCCAAATCAGCCATGCAAATCTTCGCCAGCACGATTCCAGCAGGCATCGTGCCTTGTCGCTCGATCGCAAAATCAAGCACAGTTGCCGCGCCCGGCGTATCAACTGGGACGATATTGTTGGTTGAATCCCGCAGCGCCGTTTCGATCAAGCTGATCGCACGTTGATTAAGCGTCGTCTTCAAAGAATTTTCGCTAAGCATATAATTCGAGGTATCTAAGTTGATGATTGATGTTGCCAACGCCAGAACGACTTGCAGCGGCAGAGGTTAAAGTTTCCAACCCGTTGCCAGATCTGCTAACGAAGAACCGTAAATGTAGCCGAAGTCACCGGAGTTTGGAGGCCTAAAGATCTCACTTACACACCCTTTTGAGACGCAAAGTCATCGGCTGCGTAAAAACGCAAAGGACTGTAAACTGAGTACCATGAGCTTAGGGTCTCGATCTCTCCTCGGGGGGCTTGATTGCTAAGTTGCGTTTGAACTACTTCTCAAAAATGGACTCCTCCCATGCAAATCTTAGTGACAGGTGCCACCGGCTTTCTTGGCAACAATCTTGTCCGAATGCTTCTTGAGCGCGGCCACCAAGTCATTGCCGCCAAACGTATGTCTTCTGATCCTCGACCGCTGGATGGTTTGGATGTCGAAGCGGTTGATGTCGATTTAAACAGTCCGTCTGAGGTCAGTCTTTATCTCAAAGAATCTGATCTGGTGATTCATTCGGCCGCCATGATTCAGCTGGGCTGGTCCAAGCTTGATGCTAGCCGCAAGGTCAATGTCGAGGCCACACGCAATTTGGCTCAGGTTGCTCGTCGGCAGGCTGTTCGTATCATTCACGTTAGCACCGTCGACACCTAGGCGGACTGTAAGGGTCAGCCAGTTAACGAAACACAAACCGAACCATCCAAAACGCCGTGCACCTACGTTGTCTCGAAACGGGAGGCGTCTGACGCTTTCGCCGCTGAAGTAGCCCTTGGTCTTGATGGCATCACGGTGTTGCCGGGCTTCATGGTAGGGCCGTGGGATTGGCGGCCATCTTCAGGCGAAATGATGATGGCAATCTATAAAAATTGGTTGCTGTTCGCGCCGGCAGGCGGATGTAGCGTCGCCGATGTGCGAGACGTCGCAGCTGGAATCATTTCCGCGATCGAACATGGCCAGACAGGTCAGAAATATATTTTGGGTGGTGAAAACCTGACATACCTAGATCTTTGGCAGCGTATGGCAAAAGTCATGCAGCGACCGGCACCGAAGTTCACATTGCCTGATTGGTTGGCCGAAACCGCAGGACGATTCGGTGATTTGGCATCGAAGTTCTTACAAAAAGAAACACAAGTCAACACTGGAGCCACCCGGATGGGACAATTGCATCATTGGGTCGATTCCTCCAAGGCCAGAAGAGAACTTGGCTACCAAACGCAATCGATCGACACGGCGCTAGAAGACGCCTGGAAGTGGTTCCAAGCCTACGACTACGTTTAAAAAACGATAACAGGTCACATGAAAAAAGGCCAACGATGAAACGATCTGCACTTTCATTGACTGAACTTGTTGTGGTGCTTGCCATCATCGCGATATTTGGGTTGATTGCGTTTCCTGCGTTCAGTCGGGCGCGTGAATCTGCACGCGCGTTAGTCTGTAAAAAACAACCTACGTCAATTGAATATGGCTTTGTTCGGCTATGTTCAGGTGGCTGAAATTCCTCGCCCTGATGACGCTGGTGGAATTGGTGGGTGGTGCGTTGGCATTCTCCCTCTTCTTGAGCAAAAAAACTTGTACGACAGAATTCCAATTGGATCTCCTATCGAGGATCTTCCAGAGGAGTTCTTTGAGCCCCCAACTATCTTTCGTTGTCCAACGCGAGAAATCGAGCGTAGACAAACCCGAGACGAGATTGCGTTCGGAAATTATGTGCTGAGAACCAATGAAGAGCGACAAGTGTTTGTTATTTCTGATGCTCCGATTGAAATGTCTATTCCATGGGTGACTGGACCTGAAACTCCACCGCTATTTCGAAGGACAGGCGGACCGCACAACAACGGTTACTTTTACGTTTCAGGTTCAACTCGCGGTGTTCAATTCAGAGAGTTCTGACGCCTTCGTACTCCTCGCGCGGTCACCGGCAAACTGAAAACTGTACCTTGTTGACTTACGCAAAAAATCCCCCGCGCGGGTCCAAGACTCACGTGGGGGTAGTTGCCATTCGGTCTCCAAGAGGCGGTTAGGCCATCGCCAGTTCGCTAACCTCCTCGGCCAGACGCTTGCGGGCGACGTGCAAACGACGCTTGATAGTTCCAAGAGGAGCATCAAATTCGTCGCTCATCTCGATCAGACTTTGACCGTTAACGTAAAACGCTACCAGTGTGTCTCGATCCATCGCGCCCAATCGCCTCAAACCAGCCTGAACCTGATCCTTACGCTCGACGGTCAACGCGTTGTCCAACGGAGAACCCGCTTCAGTGACTGTCGCCTCAAGTACTTCCGGCTCTACAGAAAGAACTGGCTTCTTACGTACGGCTCGGTTGATCGCCATGCGAACGGTGATCTGGCGCAACCAGCCGATGAAGGCCTCGGGAGTTCGAAGTTGATCGATCTTCAGCATCGCCTGAACGAAAACGTCCTGAGACAATTCCTGAGCATCGGCAACGGATCGCAAGCGTCGGTTAGCGATCGCCATGATCGTTGGCTGGAAGCGTTCGAACAGTTCGCCGAAGGCGTCTCGGTCGCCTGCTTGTGCTTGGCGTACTAAGTCGGCTGTGGTTCGTAATTGGTTTATGTTTTTGTTGATAGCGTTCATGATTCTCTTCGTTTCAAATTGCCCATGCCTTGGAAAAGGCAATGAACACAAGACAAGGTGCAGAATCGGGCTGACGAAGATGTGCAGAAATACACGACTCCATCGGAACCCGGACTCAGTCCCGGACGCGTGACAGTAACGTTGCTAAATTTTTCGCGGGCAATTTGATTTGCCCGGGATGCTCTGTTTGAGCCTTAGCTGTGTCGCTGCTGGACCGGGGCTGTCGTGGCCAGTCGTTCAAGATGCGGAAGCCGCAGGGAACGTTCTGACGCTCTGACCGTCAGGCCGGTGGTGGTCACGAGAGCAGGTAGCATCGTGGGCCCATAAATCAGCGAATAGAGAAGTGACTTCAAATTCGCCGGATAAAAGGCCTGACCGTTATTGGCAAATATCTGATTGCCGAATAAACGATCCTTTCGAGAGCTCCCGCACAGGACACTGCCGGCGCTGGATTTGAGGTGCCAACTCGATTGCGAAAGTTTGAAACGCAACATCGAAATAGCATCCACGACAAAACGACAAATGACGTTTGCGAATGAGCTGATGTTTTGAATACGCATTTCAAATCTCCCGCGTGACTGGCACGCATTTAAAGAGAACGTGTTATTTCCAAACCGTTGTCCGCCCTATCGTCGTCGTTTCGACGTTGCGATTCTGGCGGTGTCTGGAGTAATGATCGTGAGCAGGATTCCTGTGCCTGAAGATTGACTCCTGCGTGGAATCAACGAGGCCGTTTCCTTCTCTCACAACCAGACTATATCACAAAAGAGATATAGCGTCGGGATTTCCTTCCCATGACCCTATGACGCTTTCGGCCTTTTAAGGTTCACTTGTTTGCTGGAATTTTTCAGATAATTTTCCTCGCGTCGCCTCGAAATCACTTTGTGAAAACTGTCACAATCTTTCCCCTGTGTTTTTGGGGGTACGGACGAAAACTCGGGCGAATTCGGAAACCGCAGGTTTAAGGTTTTCGCGGCAGTCGGCATGTACTGGTCCACATTTGGACAGTCAACGCTATCAAATTGAGCCCAGCGAAAATCCGATTGAGGTCGCCAGCATCGGGGTGCCATCACCCAAAACAACCGAGGTTAAGTCGTTTTTGACGTTTGCGTTTGGCTGGCACATTGTGTGCGTTGCATTCCCAGCGAGAACACCAAACCTCATGGGGGCCTGCTGATATCGTCTTTTTTCAGCGCCCATTTCCGACCAAACACAGCAAGGGATGGCTGACGATGAAAACTGCGGCAACGAAAACGACAACCACGATTTGTTTACTTTTCCTGTTTCTCGCCGGGGTGCAAGACTGCGTACACGGGCAAGGGA
>CAYTPS010000187.1:0-1039 GCA_964439245.1 uncultured Pirellulaceae bacterium
ACCACACAGTAATCATGGCGATTTTGGATTGGATCAGTCAGCGGATTTTCAAATCCGTTCACGGGAATAACCTCGTTTACAACACCTGTTGGGAAGACCCGAGACTTGACCGAGTGGCCCTTGAGTTTGGTCCCGAAGACAACGTGCTTGTCATTACTTCGGCGGGCTGCAACGCGCTAGACTATGTGCTTGCCGGCCCCAGGCACGTCAACGCAGTTGATATGAACCCGCGTCAAAACGCGTTGCTGGATCTAAAAAAATCAGCCATCCGCAACCTAGAATACGAAGACATTTTCAAAATGTTTGGCGAAGGTCGGCTACCAAAGGCAAAATCGATCTACGAGTCCAAATTGCGTGGGGAGCTACCTGAATGGTCTCAGCAGTTCTGGGACAAGAAGATCAAGTGGTTTGACAATCCTCGCAAGTCGTTCTACTACCGGGGCACATCCGGCGCATTTGCGCGGATGGTGAAAATTTACAACGAGCGCGTCATTCACGTCAAACCATTGTTGGAAAAATTGCTGAATGCTGAGACGGTCAAGGAGCAGCGTGAAATTTACGATTCAGAGCTGCGCGAGAAATTCTGGACCGGTTTGATCAAGTTCACAATGAATCGCGATACAACGATGTCGATGCTGGGTGTTCCAAAAGCGCAACGACGCCAGATTGAAAATCAATATCCCGGCGGACTTGTAAAGTTCATCCAAGACTGCATGGAAAGCGTTTTTGCCGATCTGCCGATGAAAGACAACTACTTCTGGCGAGTCTATATGACTGGAAAATATACGCCGGAGTGCTGCCCCGAGTACCTAAAACCAGAGAACGTGCAGAGATTCAAGGATGGTTTGATCGACAATGTTTCGACTCACACCGATTCAGTTCAAGGCTTCCTCGAGAAGCACGACGGCCAAATCTCCAAATACATTTTGCTTGACCACATGGATTGGCTGTCTGACCATTTCTTCCCGCTGTTGGAATCGGAATGGCAAGCGATTATTGATCGGGCTGCCCCCAACACGCGCCTGATCTGGCGCAGTGG
>CAYTPS010000187.1:1049-9794 GCA_964439245.1 uncultured Pirellulaceae bacterium
CATGGATTGGTTATCGGAACACCTGTTCCCGATGCTCGAGTTGGAGTGGCAAGCGATCTTGGATAAAGCATCGGACAATGCTCGGGTACTTTGGCGAAGCGGTGGACTGCGAACAGATTTTATTGATCGCGTGCAAGTCACCAAAGACGGAAAAACGATCGCTCTGCCCGAGTTGTTGACTTACCACGAAGAGCAGGCGAAGGCGCTGCACGAGTTGGATCGAGTTCACACCTATGGTAGCTTCTACATTGCCGACCTTGGTGCCTAACAGAACTTTTCCACACTCAATTGTCCGTACCGACAGAGACACGATAGCGCATGCCATTTCTTGACGACATGAAGGTTCTTTACCACATGCTACTTAAGCCTGTGCGCGGAGATGACCATGCGCAGAGGATGGAGAGTTTTTACGGAGGTCAGGCGGGCGCCTATGATGATTTCCGTCGACGACTTTTGAAAGGGCGTGAATCGCTGTACCAACAATTGCCTAAACCCGACGGCGGCGTTTGGGTCGACATGGGCGGCGGCACAGGATCGAACATTGAAAATCTGGCTGAATCGATCGATCGACTGAAACAAGTCTATGTCGTTGATCTATCTGAGTCTCTTTTGAACGTTGCCACCAAACGCTTCGAAGAAAAAGGCTGGAGCAATGCCAAAGCAGTCGTCGCAGACGCTACGAAGTTTACGCCCGAAGAAGGACTGGCTGATATAGTCACATTTTCCTATTCGCTGACAATGATTCCAGATTGGTTTGCAGCAATCGAAAATGCCAAACGAATCCTCAAACCGGGCGGTCACATTGGCGTTGTGGACTTCTATGTTGGTCGTAAGTATCCCCAAGACGACATGAAGCAGCACGGCTGGCTGGCTCGCACACTGTGGCTACCTTGGTTTGCAACTGACAATGTTTTTCCATCGAAGGATCACATTCCGTTTCTGCGTCATCATTTCTTGCAGACTCATCTCGATGAACAGCGCAACCGTATGCCGTACGTGCCGCTGCTGAAGACGCCGTACTATCAGTTCATCGGAAAGAAAGAAGCGTAACCCGAATCCTAATTCGGTAGCCCCTCGCACACGAGGTGGGGAATCCCGCCCCCAACGGGTCCAAAGTTTTGCGAATTCGGCTGCGAAGAGGCTGGGATTCAACGCAACCTTTTGACCACGGCTTCCAATGCATCAGCAAACGATTCCACTTCTTCGATCGTGTTGTAAAGATAAAAGCTGGCCCGACAACTAGCTTTGATCCCCAACCTTTGGTGCAGCGGCATGGCGCAGTGATGCCCAACGCGAATCGCAAAGCCCTTCTGGTCCAGCAAAATTGCCAAGTCCTGTGCCGCGACACCTTCGATCGTAAAGCTTACGATTCCCGAACGATGCTCGACTTTCGGTCCCCACACCGTTAGCCCTTCGATTTTCTCCAAACGCTTCATCAGGGCAGCGGAAAGCAATTTTTCATGGCAGGCTATCGACGGCAAAGAAACTGAGTCGACATAGTCGATCGCAGCTCCAAGCCCGATAGCCTCGACAATCGGTGGCGTCCCCGCCTCAAATTTCGCAGGAAGCTCACCAGGGGTGAACCCTTCAGTGGTAACTTGGTCGATCATGCTGCCACCACCAAGAAATGGAGGCATGGACTCCAAAAGTTCTTTCCGCCCCCAAAGCACCCCAATGCCTGATGGCCCGAGAATCTTATGCCCTGAGAATACGACAAAATCTGCATCCCATTTTTGGACGTCGGTCGGCTCGTGTGGAACGTGCTGCGCTGCGTCAATTAGTGTTGCCGCTCCAACTGATTTCGCCAACGCAATGATCTCATCAACAGGAAAGATGGTCCCCAACATGTTGGAGACCGCCATAAACGCAATCATCTTTGTTTTCTCAGACAGCTTGCTGCGCAAGTCATCCATATCCAAGAGTCCATCATCGGAAATATCGACGAACTGGACTTTCGCTCCTGTCTCGGCGGCAACTTGCTGCCACGGAACAATGTTCGAGTGGTGCTCACAAATTGTGAGCAGAATTTCATCCCCCGGTTTGAGCGTCTGCCGCCCCCAGCTGTTGGCGACCAAGTTGATCGCCATGGTGGTCCCAGAGGTGAAAATGACGGCTTCAGGGAAAGGAGCATTGATGAAGCTGGCCACCTTAAGTCGCGCTTCCTCGTACTGTGCCGAAGCCTGCTCGCTTAACCAGTGGATTCCGCGGTGGACGTTGGCATACGTCTCTCTGTAGCACTGATCCATCGCTTCGATGACAGAATTAGGACGTTGCGTTGAAGCACCATTGTCAAAATAGACCAACGGCATTTGACGGTGAATCGTCTGATTCAGGATAGGGAAGTCCTGACGCAACGACGCCGGATCCAGTGCTTTCTTCTCGCTCATGAGGGTAGTCTAGCAGCCTCGCTTGGAACGGCAATACTTACGCCGGCCAAGATAGCCCGGACATTTTGGCCAATGCGTTTTGCAAGGCCTGAGTTCCGAGGTCGCCGTCGCCATCGGCCTGCACTTGGAGGTACAGCTCTCGGGCGAGAGACAACCCCGGCAGCTTCAATCCGGCCTTCTCCGCCTCGGTGACGGCGATTCCAAGATCCTTCACGAAATGGTCAACGAAGAATCCAGGCTCAAAATCGTTCTTGACGATTCGTGGTCCCAGATTCGAAAGCGCCCAACTTCCGGCAGCGCCACTGGACACCGACTTTAGCGCAATCTCTAGATCCAGCCCGGCGCGAGAGGCGTACAGCAACGATTCGCATACTCCCACCATCCCTGCAGCAACTAGAATCTGGTTCATCATTTTAGTGTGCTGTCCCGCTCCCGGGCCACCTTGATGCACGATCGTCTTACCCATCACCTCGAAGCACGGTTGGACAAAACTAACCGCATCAGCGTCACCACCAACCATGATAGAAAGTTCGCCGCTTCGAGCGCCGATATCTCCTCCCGAAACGGGTGCGTCAATGGCAACGACGTTTACCGTGGCTGCCGCCTTTGCAATTTCGATGGCCAGTTTTGGCTCACTGGTGGTCATATCGACAAAGATATCGCCATCTTTGCAACCAGAAAGCACTCCAGTTTGTGAATCGAGTGCAATCTGCCGAACATCGCTGGGCATACCCACGATGGAGAACGTAATGTCACTTTGCTCGGCAACCTCGCGCGGAGTATCCGCCCAACGGGCGCCAAGTTCAATTAGCGATTGAGATTTTTCTTTAGTGCGACTGTAGACGGTGACCGAGTACCCGGCATTGATCAAATTGCGACACATTCCGGTGCCCATCACTCCGGTCCCGATCCAACCGATGTTTGTTTCTTCAAAAGTAGCAACGTTGCTCATGCGAATCGTTTTGAACTTGGAGTAGGGTAGGGAAGATCGAGTTTTCCGACGTAGAACAAATAGAAGTGGAATGCGGGTTTACGCAACCAACGCCAGCGCGTGAATGGCTAACAAGATGAATTGCAATCGCGCGCTCAAAAGCAGCTCAATACCTTAGCCGTTTTAGCGCTAGTCATGGTTTCGTCGACTCCCACAATATACTTTTCGCCGGCCTACTCGTCATCGTCGAAGCTAGGGCGCTTGAGGATTTCAGAAATCAAAATGGATTGGCGAATAGATTTCGGATTGCTGAACAAACCTAACAAGTCAACTGCCAAGCGAGACTTGTCTGGGCCTTCCACCGAAGCAGTCTCATCATCGGTAACCGTTTCGGTTGACTCTAGGGATCCCATCGCGTGATCAAACTTCTCCAAACGTGCCTCGAGACGCTCGTCAGCCTGACTGATGTCCTCGGCCAGGTGACTGGCGTTTTCGGTCACGTCAGAAACAACAATCGCCCTACGGACATGCTCAGCGATCGATTCACGCTTCTGCGGCTTACGTTGGGCTGGCGGAGAAGGCTTACGCGGCGGTCCTTTGGGAGGTGCAACTTTCTCTTTTCGAGCGTAAGGATCATCGGTCGGTGGGGTGGCCTCTGCTGCCAATCGCTTTTTCGGTGGCGCCTGAGGGCGCGGTTGGGAAGGTCGCCCTGCGGAGGGGGCCTTGGGGGGAACCGCACCACCACCAGCCTGATTCTGCTTGCGACGCTCGGCAGCCCGTCGAAGAAATTCTTCAATGTCTCTGGCCATCTTGTTCCCGAAAAATAATTTGCTTGAAGCCGCTCAAAAAGGAAGCGTCTTCCTATCCAACTAGCTCGATGGACTAGCCTGCGAAATTGACTTGCGCATGTCTGTGTCGGCCTGAACATTACGCAGCTTGTAGTAGTCGAGGATCCCCAACTTTCCCGAACGAAAGCTATCGGCCATGGCTTTGGGAACTTCGGCTTCGGCGGATACCAGTTCGGCACGGCTCTCCTCAATTTTGGCCATGTATTCTTGTTCTTGGGCAACCGCCATCGCACGCCGGCCTTCGGCACGAGCTCGCGCCACACGTGTGTCGGCTTCCGCCTGGTCAGCTTTCAGTCGCGCGCCAATGTTTTCTCCCACGTCAATGTCAGCAATATCAATTGAAACAATCTCGAACGCCGTCTGCGAGTCCAATCGTCTCGCCAATACGGCTTTGGAAATCATATCCGGGTTTTCAAGTACGACGGTGTGTTTTTCGGCGGAACCAATAGCACTGACAATGCCCTCGCCAACACGAGCGATGATCGTGTCTTCGGTCGCACCACCAATCAACTGCTGCAGGTTGGATCGCACCGTTACACGCGCAGAAACTTTCAACTGAATTCCGTCTTTGGCCACCGCATCGAGTGAACGGCGGGCCGACCCACGCGCCGGACAATCAATCACACGCGGATAGACACTTGTCTGGACCGCCTCGAGAACGTCCCGACCAGCCAAGTCGATAGCAGTCGCTTCGCGGAAGCTGAGCTGAATGGTCTTAGCTTTGTTGGCCGCAATCAGAGCACGAACCACTGTCCGCACATTGCCGCCGGCCAAGTCATGTGCCTCGAGGGCTTTGGTGGTCATCTCAGGGTCATTTAGCCCCGCTTGAGTTGCCATGATTTTAGCGGGAACGATGATACTTGGTTTGACCTTACGAAAAGACATTCCGATCAGATCGAAGTAAGAGATCTTTGCCTTGGCAAAAAACGCTTGAACCCACCAGCGAAAATAAGACAGAAGCACGATGGCGATCACCATCAGTACTAAAAGGCCAATCCCAGCTATCGCGAGAAGGAAGATTGTAGTAGGCGAAACCTGCGCCAAGAGATAATTGTCCAACGTCTTACCCGTCCTTAAAACAATCTAGAATTCCGTTTGTTCCGAGGCCATTAAGTATGACGGTCCCATTACAACAATGCAACTTTCCTCAGAAAGAAATTCAGCCAAAGGCCCGCTCAAATCCGCTTCTGTCGGCCAACCATTGGATCGGTTGTTCTCAACGACCAATCTAATTGACAAGTTTAAACTTGCCTTCGGTCTTATTCTCCATTGTTTGATTGATTTTCTGTCCGCTATAGGTGATTTCCATCGTCATCGATTGATCAATCTTCATGGATGTTGTGTGCCCATTGGCCGCATCAAAGTACATTTTGCCCTCGGTGCTCTGATCAAGGATCTCGATGCTGGCCTGTGAGTCTTTCGGAGTTTCAAAAGTCATCGTCATATCGACGTCGATCACATCCAAGTCCTTGTTCTCAATCTTTTCTCGACCTTGATAGGTATAGGTAGACTTGATGTGCATTGTGCCAATGCCTCCGGGCATCGGAGCAGTGGTTTTCTGATCCCAGGAATCACCAACAGAAACCGAACCTTGCGGAAACGTTGGAGAAGCATTCTTGATCAGCTTTTCCATCGCTCCCTTACCGATCACCATCGCTGCTTCATTAAACTCTTCGGGAAATTCAACACTCAGCACCTCGCCCTGAGCGTTCATCGTTTGCCCGAAAGGTTTTCCCACCATGGCGACCAATTTTTCACCAAAGACTTTCGCCATCCCCTTAAGTTCTTCCCCCGAATCTGAATCAACATCAAATTCGCCAGTGGGCGATTTCATGTTCATCGTAACCCGGTCTATTTGGCTTTTGATCGCCGCCACCTCAGCAGATTCGTCAAACGATTCGACCTCCCATGTCATATAGTTGGTCGAAGACATGACCGTGGCCATTTCCTGACCTGCCAAACTTTGCGCATTTTTCATGTGTTGGGTCATTTCGATTTCCAGCTTTCTCCCAGCAGGAAATTGCCAACGCAAACTAACGTCGCTCGTTTGTGAAAAACTGGGAGTCGGCAACACCGCGGTAGCCACCACCGCCATCACTAAAAAAATCAAGTTACGGACCATCCTGAATCTCGCTTGCTTTTACTTTGGGTTGGGAAGAGCTGATCGAGATACTTGGACACGATCACTCCTCGATACTATTGCGTGTTAGGCTATCGAGTCAACTTCGCGCCTTCTCATGCTTCAGAGGCAACCACTTCCCGTTCTCGCTACTGCTGGCAACACTTTGTTGAATGAAGTACATTCCCTCGGCACCATCGTAAATATTGGGGTAAAGCGTATCGACGGTTTCGAATTTTTGGCCAGCGATTCGTAAGGCCATGCTGTCATAAGCAGCGCGATAGATATTTGCGAAAGCTTCGAAAAACGCTTCCGGGTGCCCCGAAGGCAAGCGGCACGACTCGGCGGCTACCGGGGATGTATACGGTGCGTTGGGGTCGCGTGTGTATAACTGATGTGGATGTCCATTTTTACGGACCCACAGTTCGTTGGGATTTTCCTGACGCCACGAGAGAGAGCCTTTCGTACCATCGACCTCAATCGTAACATCGTTTTCGCGTCCATGAGATATCTGGGAGGCAGTAACAGTTCCCAAAGCACCATTGTCATAAGTGACAACGGCATGACCGTAATCATCTAGTTGCCGTCCTTGGACAAACGTTCTTAAATGGCAACTGATTTCTTCTGGAATCAGTCCGGTAACAAACCGGCCAAGATTAAATGCGTGAGTCGCAATATCGCCAAAGCAACCCGCTGCGCCGCTGCGCTTAGGGTCGGTTCGCCAGGTGGCTTGTTTTTGCTCTTCATCTTCCAGCTTTGTCACCAACCAACCTTGGATGTAGTTCATGCGCACCGCCATGATGTCCCCAAGTTCGCCACTGGTGACCATCTGCCGAGCCTGACGCACCAGTGGATAGCCGGTGTAGTTGTGTGTGACCGCAAAAACCACGTCAGACGCCTCCACTGCCGCAAGCAACTCTTCAGCTTGAGCGCAGTCTAACGTGAGTGGTTTGTCGCAGATGACATTGAAACCGGCATCGACTGCCGCTTTGGCAATTTCGAAGTGAGTGTGGTTTGGCGTTGCGACCGAGATGAAATCCACACGTTGATCTTCAGGTAACGCAAGTTCTTTTTCGATCAATTCCTGATACGAGCCGTAGGCGCGATCCAACGGAATGGCATAGTCTTCTGCCGATTCTTTGGCCCGCACCGGATCGGATGAAAGGGCACCGGCAACCAATTCGGCCCGGTTATCCAAGACAGCGGCAGTCGCATGGACGCGGCCAATAAAGGAGCCGCGTCCGCCTCCCACCAAAGCCATGCGAAGTTTACGGTTGATCGGTTCGTTTGTCGGCATGTGTTCTCTCTTCTTGGATGATTCTTACCCAGCAGAAATCCGTAAGGACCGCTGTCAACTATTGGGATAAGTATATCAAATCACCAAGAAGACCTGCACCCCGCACGAACAGGGCGCTAGAGAAAAACTACCAGCGAGGAAAAACACCGCATTCGCCTATACAGCGGAGATAGTTGCCAATTGCTTGAGCGCGTCGAGCAAACCCAACATTTCCTTTTGCTCAATCTCTTCCCACTCGTTCAACTTGTGTTTAATGATGGCAACCTTGAACTGACTGGCCGCATCCATCACATCGTCGGGCAGATCCGTAAATGCCTCGAATGGCTTAATCTGATGAGGCTTCGCAGCAGGCTTGCTTTCTTCATCATCGTCATCGTCAGAAAACTTGCTCGCCCCATTGGTTTCGGATTCGTCACCAAAATCTGGTCCCTCATGGACAGGACCCTCGATGTACTCTTTGTCATTATTGCGTTTGGTTTCCGACAAGGCCAATGACTGTGTTTCTTCCTGCATCTCGATGCTGACGATGTCTCCATCCTGAGGCTTATCAGCTTCCACCTTCCCCATGGTCTCCCAGCGCTGCTGTCGCATACTAGAGATCGACCACTTATTCTGCACAGCACCTTCAAGCCACATTTCAGCATCGTCCCAGTCGAGCGCCGCGTAAAAATGGCTCCAAAACAATCCCTCGTAGTCACCAAACGAATCGCCGAACCGCTCGCTAGTGCGTCGCAGCCGCCCAACATGCTGAGGCGTCACGCCTCCCACTAACTGACTCCACGCATCATCAGAATACTCCGATGCGGGTGCATCTTTCTCGATCAGCGCATCGCGCCATTGGCAGATGATCTCACCTTTGTCCCAGTTCGTGGTGCTGATCAATTGGTTCCACTGGCCAATGAAGGGCTGGGACTGCTCCTGTGTTTCGTCCGAAACGGTTGTTTGCTCTTTATCTTCGATCGCGGATTCTGCCATGGGGTTCGTTTCTCTTCCGTTGAAAATCGTCCTGAGTACCTAGAATTGAGTTCATTCAAGGTATCCAACAAGAAAGGAATCGATAGGCGAATTCGGTGAAAACGCGGTCCCCGGTGGCGAATCAATCGAACGTCGTTCGGGTTCGTCCGAAAGGCGTGAGTTTTCCGGCATTCGATGCTGATGCACCC
>CAYTPS010000188.1:0-9769 GCA_964439245.1 uncultured Pirellulaceae bacterium
CCCGCATCTGGCGGGGAAGAACTTTGCAAGACAATCAATTGCTCCATCGCCAGCCCCATGGCCGCAGCAGCAACGGGAAAGAATTGACGCCTCGGGTCGAAAATCACAATCGCACCACCACAATTGGCGGCCTCTTTGGCCACTTTCAGCGACAGAAAGTCCGCCGCACATCCCTGCGGTGCGATCCAGTCAACCAAGACGCCTTTGCGATAACCACCGGCTGGCAAGATGCGATCAATGACCGCAGCGCCGCCAGAGACCATGTCGCCATTATTAGTGGTCCGTTGGTTTTCAATCGCACTGACTCGGGCGCGCAGTGTTTGCAAATCTTGAAGTTGAGCAGAAGGTTTATTCATCGAGCACGTCCCGGCACGCCAACAAAACGAAGCACTTTGAAAAGTGCTTTTAAACGTTTTCACCGATCCAAAAGACACCTTTGGTCATCCAACACCGCAGCAGCGAAAAAAAGTGAAAATAAGGCCACTGGTGTACTGGCGTATACTTTCTCAGTTGATCGGCACAATGCAAGCAATAATCTGCTATCAGCCCAAACGGGCTGTTTGTAACGATAGACCGGCAGAAAGCCGGTAAGAGAGGTGTGGAAAAACTGTTGGCAAGACGCCCCACCGATGTGGGCCGTCGGGTATCGAACCCCAAACCTAAGAAATGTGCGCCAACAACACAGAGTTGTGGATGCCAGAGAGAACCTCGATATCGGTAATGATCACCATCGGCGTACCAGACTCCAGCACAGTGTATCGCTTCGTCCAAGCATCTACGTACGTCCGAATACGGATCTCCTCAAGCGATTTTTCTGAAAATGACGGGATGACACCCCAGTAAAGGCTCATTTCGCGATAGGACTTTGGATCATCGGTCACCGCCAGAGTGCGGATAAAGTCACGTTGCTTGGACTTATATAATGCTCCCTTGGTTGATGTGTTGGCAATCACAACCAATCCCGCATCGACGCGTTTGGCGATCTGCGCCGAACCAAAGACCACTGCGTCGAAGGCGTCCCATTTGGTCTCCAACCCCTGCGCTGTGACAACCGATTCTTGTTTATCAAATGTTTGCTCGGTTTCCAAAGCAATACGATTCATCATCGTAACCGCAACGGATGGATACTTACCAATGGCCGTTTCTCCGGAGAGCATACATGCGTCAGCACCATCAAGAATCGCATTGGCAACGTCAGTGACTTCTGCACGTGTCGGCTGTTTCGAGTTGTGCATACTCTCAAGCATCTGTGTGGCGACGATCACAGGTTTACGATGTTGCTGACAGCAACGAATGATCTCTTTCTGAGCCGCAGGTGTTCTCTCAATTGGGATCTCGACTCCCAAGTCCCCTCGAGCAACCATGATCCCGTTAGACGCTTTGACGATTGAATCCAATTGATTGAGTGCCTCAGCTTTCTCGATTTTGGCGATAGCCAGCGCATTGCTCTTGTGACTGGCCAGTAGACTTTTGAGTTCGTTAATCTCTTCGGCGCGAGAGACAAAGCTAAGGCTTACAAAATCGACGTTCCACTGTGCCGCCCAAATGGCTTTCTGTTTATCGGTTTCACCCAAAGCGGGAATGCTCAATTTTGTTGCCGGAAGATTAATTCCCTGCCGCGACCGAATTGTGCCGCCATCGCCGACGACACACGTGAGCATATCGGCCTGCTTGTCGGTGACAGTCAGGCGGGCAAGACCGTCAGCGAGGACAACCTCGTCACCGACGGACACTTCATCGATCAAAGGTTCAAACAGACACGTCAATTCGTCGGCCGCTTTTGATTCGGTACCGCGTACAAATTTGACAACATCACCATTGGACAACCGCAGCGGATCCTGAAAGAGCTGCCCCAATCGGATTTTTGGTCCCGCCAGATCGACTAAGATTCCAATCGGCACCTCCATCTCATCGGAAACCGCTCGGATGTTGTTGATCGCTTTTTCGTGGTCCTCACGTGTACCATGAGCCATGTTCAAACGAAAAACATCGGCGCCGGCCAAGATGAGTTCTTTGAGCACTTCTGGAGAGTTACTGGCTGGACCGATGGTCGCGACGATTTTTGTGCGAGCAAAATTTTTAAGAACGTTGGTCTTCAAACTGTTATCCATCAACAAGAAACTCCGGAGAAATCCGTAGCGCTGGGGGCGCCCGCTGCCATACTGTCACGGTCGCGATTGTAGCCGAACGAGCCAAACGACGAAACGGAGGGCCGTCTGCGGTGCGATAGCTATCCAAGAACCTATCCTTGGGCGCTTGAGAGAACATAAAGGTCAAACGGCCAAGGCAGCCTCACTTTTGCATCTGATGACCACACACCTGTTTGCCGTCACTCTTGTGCCGCTCGATTGCGGTCACGCAAATACGCCTTGAAGGCCGGGGCGACTTTCGGTGGCGGTCGATTGACGGCGCTGTCGGTTTTGAAACCCGTCTTCTTGTCACTAACGCCTTTGACGTTTCGCTGCGCCGAATCGGGCGATAGCCCTAAACTTTTGATCGCCTGTTCGTAGCGCCGTTTCGCATTCGGGTCAGTACCCGTCTCGGCTTGTTGTTTCATCTGGTTCCAGCGATCCAAAAACTGGTTAAGGTCTTCCTTCGACCAATTTAACTCTTCAAGTAATTCTGGATCGGGATCGTAACGTTCTTCTTCCAGACGCTTCAGCACCATGTCGGTCGCCTTACGGGAATGCTCTAGGTTTTCTTTTTCCTTAATCATGTTGTGCTCCCGTCCAGCGCCGCCACTGCCAGCGCCGCCACCATCTTTGCTTTGCTGGTCCGACTCTCCGCCAGGACCTCCTTGACCTTGACCTTGACCTTGACCTTGACCTTGTCCTTGTCCTTGTCCTTGTCCTTGTCCTTCGCCTTGTCCTTCGCCCGACTCGCCTCCCTGTTCTCCTCCACCCTCTTGTGGCTGTTGATCACCACCGTTCTCTCCAGGCGTGTCTGCTGGCTTTGCACCGCCCTGTTCCGACTTCCCGGCTTGGCTATCGTCGCCTTGGGCGTTCTCGCTGCCTGATTCGGTCTTCGAATTGCCAGCTTCATTGCCGCCGGTTTCGTTGCTCTGACCTTTATTAGAATCTTCCGAGCTGGCACCTTCGGAAGACTGTTCTCCCGTCTGACTTCCTGAAGATCCCTTGGCAGTGCCGTCCTGACTTCCTTGCGAATCTGATTTGTTGTTGTCTCCGTTCTGGGCGTTCTTCTCGGCGCCGTTCTCGGCAACCTTTGCATTTTCCTCTTGCGTTGATCCAGTACCTTGACTCTCGCGCGGATCTTTCTGCTCGGGGTCTTTGCCGGATCCGGTTTTCTGTTGGGCCGCGTCCGAATCATCAGAGGCTTGGCCTTCACCGTTTTGCTTCTGTCCGTTTTGCGCTTGCTCTTCCTTGATCATCTCTTCTAGGCGAGACATCCGGTCCCCGTCGGTCGCGTCTTCGCCTAGCGGTTTTCGTTCATCATCACCCTGTTGTTGGCCATTTCCACCTGCACCTTGTTCGTCTGATGCCCCACCGTTTTCAGATTGTTGGTCGCCGCCGCCCGAGTTGTTGCCATCGCCAGATTCATTGCCGCCTTCGGGCTGATTGCTTTCATTTGAATCCTGTGATCTATCGGAACCATCTGGATCAGAAGAACCTCCGTTAGAGCCTTGGGAGTCATCGCCAGCTTGCTCCTGTCCACCGTTTGAACCACCTTCGCCAGAGTCACCCTCCGTTTCGCCACTGTCAGCCATCTGGTTTCCGTCGCTAGGCTGGCCACCTTCCTGAGCGTCGCCACTTTCACCTGAGTCGCCGCCCTCGGGAGACTCTGATGCTGCACCTTCCTCTGAAGAATCGCCCGCCGAACCAGTTTCTGATTCCTTCTGCTCGGAGGAATCGCCGTCTTCTGGCTGGCTGTCGCCTGAGCCTTGTTGATCCGCGCCGTCTCCGTCTTGGTTTTCGCCATCTTCAGATCCCTTTTGCTGATCCGAGGGCTCTTGCTGATCACCGTGTTGAGTTTGATCCTCTTTCTTTTCTTGCTGCTCAGGTGGGGGGGTAGGATTCTCTACGGCATCAACGATTTCAATTTGATACTGGCGAGACTGAACAGAATTCGGGTCAAGCATACCACTGAGATGACTCACTCGATTGTCATTGGCCGTCAGAGAGAAAACAACAACATCGCCGGACTGCAAAAAATGATCCTCAGGCTTGAACAAGAACTTGCCGCGCACACGCTGCTTACCTTGCTCCGAAGTCAACTGCAGTGACTTGGCAGGAAATACACTTGATCCCTCATTATCCATGTTCAATTCAATGGAACTGATCCCATAATCGATATCAAACGCGCGAGCATCGATCAGCATCGTTTCGTTGACAGGAAGCGTCGATCGGTTCTCCAAGGGACTGATTACATCAAGCTCCGGCGCCATATCAGCGATCACGCGAATCGGAGAAATATTCGCTTGCTCATTTCGATCGTCAGTCGTGCTAAGAAATTTCAGTCGATAGTGAGATGCCTTGGCGGCCGTTCGGTCGTTGTTTAGTACGGCTAAAAAGTCGCCGGCCGCTCGTTGTGGGTTTTCGGTGTCGACCAGCATTTTGACCGTTTCGACAATTCGAAAATCATCGCCCTGATGGTCGCCGCCATTGTTGCGTTTCAACAATTCCATATAAGCCAGCTTGATCGGCATATTTGCGACAGCTTCGACTCGGACGCTACTACCCTCGGGCGCTTCGATACTTTCCTGACCGCCCAAAGTCTCAAGTGGCAAACCGGTGTATGCTGGCGGAGTAATCGTTAGCACGTCAACGCCGATCGATGGGTTAGGCTTGACCACGATATCGTAATCCGGCGACTGACCATCTCGTGCGACGACGCGATACACCAAAGATTGCTGAATGCCACCTTGGTCGGGCGAGAGCATGGCATAAAACCGACGGTTGGCATCGCTTTCCGGTTGCAAGATAATCTCTTGATCGACCAGTTGCCCGTCAGTGGTCGAGTAGACCAGTTTGACATCTTCGGGGCTGAAGCTGCCCTTCACCGTAGCCGCCACTTCGACCGACTCACCAAAGAAGATCTCTTTGTCGCCCGGCGAAACGTCTAAGACTTGGACAACTGAAGGAGCCGACTGTTTAACCGACGGCATCAACACGCGCGAGAACGATTGAAGCGGATCTTTGGGCGAGACCAACCAGTAGATCACTGCAAATCCAATCAGTCCCAGCAAGAACATTCCTGACTTGATGATGCTGGACTGATCTACCGCAGCGTCACTGGGAACCGTCTGTAGATCAAGGGCCGCTTGTTTTGAAACGGCATCCATGATGGCCGTATGTGTGCGGGACGGCTGCTTCCGCAACGAGACATAGTTCAGCAAACTATTCTTGAAGGACGGCCTTTCCTCCTCGATCATTTTCGCCGCGAAGTCCGGATGGATTTTCCGCATAAAAAGAGGTGCCACCGCTAAGATTCCATAGGCGACAACCACGCCGACCAATAGCAAAAAGCAGATCCACCGCGCTATTGGATTGAATGACCAAACCCAAGCGTCAACGATGGCAAAGGTTTGCAACATTGCCAAAACGATCAGCACGCCAAAAATCAGGCGCGTAATCAGATCGGTCGATTTAACCTGTCGTCTGGTCCGATCCAGTTGTCGGTTGACGTACGCCTCAACCTTAGACCGGCGTTTTACGGGGACTTCAGATGTTGTTCGTGAGGCCATTGCCTATTCTGTCCAGTGGTGTGCCGACCGACCGAAAGGCTAATAGCATTCTCTGATCAATCATTGTCCCAGAATCGCGTTTTTCGTTATCAGGCTTATCGTCATTTTCTCGACGACCATCGAATTATTCTACCGCGCGACCACCTGATAGGAAAGTTTTCCAACGTTCTGAAACGTTCAGAATAGGTTTTGTGGCACAAACCTCATTTTCGGCAGGACGGCATCATCTAATATGCATTCATTGATGGGCCTGACTTTTACCACGGATTTAGATCCGCAACGCGCCCAAGAATACTGAGGCCATACTTACCCTCCCGCGTTCCGCCGCTCTCGATGTACTGTCTCACCAACGGCAGCGCAGGTTCTCCCATCCAATCGAGCACATTGTGCAACATCTGCGTATTGGAAGTCTCCGTAGAATCGGCCAACAGCAGGTCTTTAAGGCACCTCAGCGCTCGGCCGGTTACCTCGGGTGACAACTGAAGTTTCACAAGCGTCCATGCGGCCATGATTCGAATCTCCTCAGCTTGATCCTCAAGCGCTATTTTCAATTCTGGGGCTGCCGAGGCGGCTTGTTCTTCAAGCAAATGCAATCCTGTCACCGCCCACCAACGCATGCCGGCGTCCTCATTGGAAAGGTTAGTGCGAAATGAATCTAGGTTACTTGGGTCGCGCTCAAGCGCGAGATCGGAAAAGTCCAAGTACTTCTCCAAGGGGTACAGTTTTTTGTCGCGCACCATCTCATAAATCGTCATCCCGTTGGCCGCCGCCCGACGCTCACGCATTTTCTCTGGCAGCAAACCAGAGTCACGTAGTTCTAATTGACGTCGGCGAAGTTCACTCTTCATGGCGGCAACGCGCTCTTGATGCTCGGGGGCGCCGATCAAATTTTCAACGTTGTCGAAATCAGATTCGTTGTCGTAAAACTCTTCCGATACGCGCGGGCGAAAGAAGCGGCCAGTGATTTCATTTGTTTTTCCATCTCGGTGATGTTGGTCCCAAGCCATTGTTGCTTGGGCTTTCCACAAATACGCCAAAAACTGTCCGGCCGGCGCGTAGGGCATGTAATTCTTATGGTAAGCATATCGCTGGTTGCGAATCATACGCACGTGATCCAGTCGCCCATCGGCGCGCTCACGAAAGCCAAGGTGATAATCGGGCGCAGGTTCTTCACCATCGCCGAGGAAAACAGTTCCTTGAAAAGTATCCGGAATTTCGGCGCCAGTGAGACTAAGCCACGTCTTGGGCATATCGATAAAGCTGACCATGCGATCGACTGTCATTCCCGGTTTCTCAGCAGGGTAAAGATGCTTGAACTTCTCCGGAATGCGAATCACCAACGGACAGTGCACCCCACTTGAATAGAGAAAACGCTTGCTTCGCGCCATCACCCCGCCATGATCGGAGTTGTAGACGATGATTGTGTCTTCATACAGACCGTCCTCTTTGAGCGCATCGATGGCCTTTTTGACTTTGCGGTCCATGTTCTCGACAGCCATCGCGTACTTCGCATAG
Source organism: uncultured Pirellulaceae bacterium (assembly GCA_964439245.1). Classification (GTDB taxonomy): domain Bacteria; phylum Planctomycetota; class Planctomycetia; order Pirellulales; family Pirellulaceae; genus Mariniblastus. Next base: position 7,217 of record CAYTPS010000188.1, read on the forward strand.
TTCTGACGAATCACCGGTAGATCTGGGTGGTACGAGAACAGCTTCATCTTCTGAGGGTCTTTGCTCAATTCATCCAATTCACCATGAGCGCGGCTCTCGTGGCTGTCAGTAATATTGAAGACAGCAAAAAAGGGCTGGCCCGGTCGCCGCTTTCGCCAACCAAAGGGGGTTTTGTCTTTGTCCCCCTTCTTGCCACCGGCATAGTCCCAACATTGCGTGTCCGGGCGACCACCAATATTGAAATCTGTCTTGCCGGGATTGGAGGTGTGATAGCCAGCCTTCTTCAACGAGTCAGGGTAGTACGAGATTTTGTCGTGCGGGATTTCATTACGGCTACGCATTGGTTGGGTGCCGTTGGAGATACCATACATGCCGGTGATCCAGCAGGACCTTGTCGGAGCACACACCGCAGCGTTATCAAAACAGTATTTGTAGCGAAAACCTTCTTCGGCCAGCTGGTCAATATTGGGCGTGCTGGCGTTTGTGCCGCCGTAGCAACTGATCCACGAAACACCATTGTCCTCGCTGGTGATCCAGAGAATGTTCGGCCGCTCATCGTCCGCCGCAACGCTACCATTGCAGACTGCAAGAACAATCGCCAAAAAGCAAATCAACTTACCGAAGCAAAAAGACGCCAGCTGTATCGAATCCCGTGAATTCATTTTTTCTCTCTATCTGTATCCGTCATTTTTTCTCAGTCGCCTAGAACGAACCAGGCTTAACTGCCATTGAAGATTGTTCGATCTTTATCGAGGTCAGCGTTGATGTCCAATTGGCGTTTGCGGTACATCCGAATCAAATCGTTGCGCCATTCGGCGGGAGACAGATTGTCCAGTTTGTCGCGTTGGCGATCCGAAAGCCCATTGTAAAACGTGCGCAGTTTTTCTGGGGAAATATTGGACCGGGATTGGTTGGCCGCATCGATCCAATTGATAATCAACCGCGTTCGTTCGGCAGCAGAAAAACCGGCGTCCAGAATCGAGTTCGCTTCACTGGACAGCAGGTTTTTCAGACGACTGATGTCTTGGTCTTGAATCATCGGATTGATGGTTTTGCGGTCGTACTTAAAAATGAATCCGACTAACTGGCTGAGTGGTCTGCGCTTAAAAGCTTCGAGCTCCGAAGTAGGCGGGTTCTCACCTCGTTGTTCTTTGTAGGTGTTGATATATACCACCGCCGCCGAACGGCGAATCTTGTTTTCCTTCTGCTTGATCAGCGCGTCGTACCACCCGAATAGAGCTTCAGCATCGGCCGCCGGAAGCTTGGTTGCCCCCTCCTTCCCAAACGCCTTTAAGTTCTGTTGGTTGATTTTTGCGGCGACCAACTTGATGCGCGATGGAATATCGGACATATCAAGTAGCTCCGTACGCTCACTCTGCCCCAGCGACTTTAGCCAATCATAGAAAGCCACCAGCGTTTGGTTGATGCGATCTCGTTTGGGATGTTGCATCACCTTCTGGTGGAAGTCAGCCAACTCCCTGCGCCGACTCTCAGAAAGCGCATCAAATCCAGCTTTATTACGCTTAATTGATTCCAATTGGCGAGGCGGCATCGACTTGAGGCGATCGGCGCGTTGCTCACGTATCTCTGGCGATGGCGACAGGCTGACGTCATCGTCCAAATTGGACTCCGCCGAATTCTCCGCTGGCGGAAACAGAGAAATAACCTCCGACGTGAAAAGATCGGCCTTGTCTAGATTTTCCAGAAAATCGATGTCCAGATCAACGCGCATGTAGCGATCATAGTTTTCAATTAGCGGCAGGTTCTCAATCAGTTCCTCGCGCGGCGCTTTGTTTTGTTGCCGAGTCATCGAATAGCTGGTCCAGGCGACAGTCACCGGAATAACTATCAATCCCAGCAGCATCGCCAACCATGTTGGCAACCACTGGCGCTGCCGATTCTCGTTGTCTGCGTCCGCCGCTTGAGCCACCATTTCCATCGTGGTGCGCACAAATGCATCGCGCACTCCAGTACGCGGCAGCGAATCCAGCATATCCCAGCTGGACTGCAATTGCTGCATCAGATTGCGAAACGCTTGATCATCAAGCAAACGCTGTTCAACCACAGCCAATTCTTCCCCGGATAACTCACCATCCAAGTACGCCGTCAACTGCTCAGCATCGGTCTCGATAGGAGGTCGACTTTCATCAGAGTGTTTGTCTTGATCAGTCATTGCTTTCCGATCCTTTTGACGATTCGCCTGTCGAGTCACTCTCTGATGTTTTCTCTGATTCCGATCCAATGTCGGTAAGTTGCCCGGGAAGAACGCCGGAGGTTACGTATGGCTCGACAATCGTTTTTAGCTTCAACCGCGCACGTGACAACAGTGATTTGACCGCCTGAGGACTAAGTTCCATCGTGTCGGCGATCGCCTGATAACTCATCCCCTCAAACCGCGACAGCAACAAGGCCATTCTTTGCCGATCTCCTAATTGGTCGATCGCCGCCCGCATGATGCTCGACAATTCGTCCCGGTCAACCTGCCTCGTCGGCATCAGGCTGCTTTTCTCTTTCGCCATCGTGTCCAGCGGGCGCGTTGGCATTGATCCAGAA
>CAYTPS010000189.1:0-1508 GCA_964439245.1 uncultured Pirellulaceae bacterium
TCTACAAACAGATCATGATGATTGCCGGGTACGATCGCTACATCCAAGTTGCCCGTTGTTTTCGCGACGAAGACCTTCGCGCCGATCGCCAGCCAGAATTCACTCAGCTTGACATGGAAATGTCGTTCGTCGATAGCGATGACATCATCGGCATGATCGACGGGATGATGCAGAAATTGGCCAAGGACGTGCTTGATATCGATCTTCAGTTACCACTGCCGCGCATGACTTGGGACGAAGCGATGACTCGTTTCGGGCACGATGCTCCAGATCTGCGGTTTGGCGTTGAGATCGTTGATCTGACTGATATTGCCGCCAAAACTGAGTTCCGCGTCTTCCGCAGTGTCGCTGATTCTGGAAAATTCGTCCGAGGCATATGTGCTCCCAATGGGCAGTCTAAGTTTTCGCGACGAGGCATCGATGAATTGACCAAATTTGTTCAAGAGGATTTCGGTGCCAAAGGCCTTGCTTGGTTCCGCGTCGAAGAAGATGGAACACTCAATTCAACGATCGCGAAGAATTTCCAAGCCGAAGAATTGGCGGAGATCGCCTCTCGAATGGAGGCCAAGCCGGGTGATCTTGTGATGATCGTTGCCGATACATGGGAAGTCAGCTGTAAGGCACTTTACGGCTTGCGAAAGCGCGTCGGTGCCGAACTAGAACTATACGATCCCAAAGCAATGAATTTTTCTTGGGTAACCGAGTTCCCAATGTTCGAGCATGATCCAGAGGCTGATCGCTGGATTGCGATGCATCATCCGTTCACCGCTCCGTTGGAGAAGGACCAAGAGCATTTGGATTCTGATCCGGGTAAGGCACGCGCTCAAGCGTACGATTTGGTGATCAATGGATACGAGGCAGGCGGTGGAACGATTCGTATCCACGACAACAAGATCCAAGAGAAGGTCTTCGGATTACTTGGGCTTGATGCCGAAGCGGCTCAGGAACGTTTTGGCTTCCTGTTGGATGCCTTGCAGTACGGTGCTCCTCCGCATGGCGGGATTGCGTTGGGAATCGATCGAGTCGTGATGCTGTTCAACAATTTGGAGAACATTCGCGACTGCATCGCGTTTCCAAAGACTCAGAAGGCAACCGACCTAATGATGGAGGCCCCCAATGTCGTGGAGACTCTTCAGCTCAAAGAGTTGGGGATCGAAATTACCAAAGCAGACGACGACGCTTAGTCGCAAGAGTGGCGTTGGAGATTGGTCTCAATTTAGGGTTCAGTGTGGCATGCTTCACGTTTTTGCCAGCACGTGCTGTTTACAGAGTTGCTGTATCGTGAGAGCAGCCGTTTCGTGGCTTAACTCTTCGCCATCCCGCGCGTCGTGATAGAACCTTTGGGGATAGCGCGTAAATCGAAAGTTCAGTAGCGATAGAGCTTTCTATCGGCCACCACGACCGCCGCCACCGCGTTGACCGCCGCCGCCTCCACCGCGTTGGCCGCCACCGCCACCTCCACGCTGGCCAGCTTGGGCTTGGTTACGGATGTTGCGAAACAGTTCGGC
>CAYTPS010000189.1:1518-9727 GCA_964439245.1 uncultured Pirellulaceae bacterium
GCGCTCTGTGGGTCATCTTTCGTGCGGATCTGGGGGCGTTGCTGGCGCTTGAGGCGTTGGCGTTGTTGCGCGATTGTTGTCGGCTTATTTCGCGCATGACGATGTCGGGTGGCGTGCTGACGCGAGGGCTGCGCTCGGCGTTGCGTTGTTTTGCGGCGGCGTCTTGAGCGTTGTTGCGTTGGTTGCCTGAGCTGTCATTCACTTTTTTTTTGGCCTCATCGGCCTCGGCGGCTTCACTTTCATCGATCGTTTCGAGTTTGCCGCCAAATTGCTCCTGAAGGATCTTCAACATCGCGTCAGTTACGCCACCAACGAGGACTCTAGACTCTTTGGCTGCGTCCGGTTTGGGCGTATCAAGCCGCTCGACGATTCGTTTGACTTGTTTGTAAATGTAATCAGGACCAGTCAATAAGAGTTGATCGGTTTCCGTATCGAGTTCCAATCGCGCCTTTGGCTGTTCATCTTCCGACTTTTTCGCTGCCTGACCTTTACCGCCTCCCGCGATATTTCGGACCGCTCTAGCCATCTGTTCCGGCGCGTTGCCGCCACCTTGGTTTTGTTGAGGCTGTTCATTTGACTCGATGTAATCGGGCAACAGTTTTTTTATAAGCGCCAAGACGTCTTCTGGATCGCGGTGATTGATTTCAATTGCGTAGAATTGCCCTGCCAATTCGGGATTGTGAGGCGGAGTTGGTTGGTCGAAGATATCGATGGCATCCTGAATTATGTCAAGATCGCTTTGTGTGGCGCCGCTGATATATAGAAGGTTCATAGCCGAATACATGCCGATCAGCACATCGCCTTCGAGTGCGACTACGGCACCGGATGAAGAGGAACCACCGCCGCCGAGCATTCCACCAAGTAGATCACCGGCGCCTTCGCCAGCCATGTTGCCCACAATACCGGTGAGTAGATCGCCGCCGCCTCCACCGCCTTCTGATCCACCAAGCCCGAACATTTTGTCGAGCGCTGATTTGATTGAAGACGCTTTTTGGTACTTCAGGTAGAAAATGGTCAGCCCTTGGTCGGTTCCTTCTTGTCCGGCCTCTGCGAGCAAAAGTGATTCGAGGTCGTCCAGAGCGTCCAAATCATCCGACTCGAGCAGAATTCCAAATGCGGTTGCTTTGACGGTGATTGGAGAGCCGGGGACCGAAGAAACACCATCTGGAGCAACATCTTCTTGGCTGCGGGGCTGTTGTGAATCGGCGTTGTTTCCAGCCTCGTCTTGGGGCTGGTAGGTAAGCATGCTCGTGAGCGCAAATTTAAGCAATCCTGGCGTGATTGAAGTCGATCGCCTTGAAGTGTTTTGACCGGTTTGACTACCTTGGTTTGGGGTAACCGAGGGCATCGCATCTCTGACAGCTGGTGTCGATTGAGGCAGAAGGGCTTCTCCAGCACTTGGCTGCTGAGGCATTCTGTTATCGAAGTTTGGTGATCTAAAACGGCTTGAGCGCTTCCCGCGGTCTTCCGGCATGATGATTTTCATGGGGTTTTGGCGACCGGTGGAACGCATGTAATCTGAAGCGGACTCGAGCAAGTCATCGCGCTTACTAGGGGGCATCTTTAGAACCCTCACGTTGGTGCGTGCTCGATTCGGATCTGGTTGAGACGCCTGATCCAGCTGATTGATGATACTAGTAGCTTCAAAAATCTCCGCTGGTGTGCCGCGAATCACGATATAGTTCTGTAATGTGTTGGCCAGTAGTTTCGGGCCGCCCTGCGGACCATCCAAACTTGTGGTTCCCAAGTTCATCAGTGACTGGACAGCAGTCAAAATCGTTGAAGCACTTGTGTTCTGCAGTGGAACGATTTTTGTCGCTCCCATCTCGCCTCGCAACGTGGCGATGGTCTCTTCGACACGTTGGTGATGTTCTTTGCGTCCACGCAAAATAATGGCGCCCGTCACTGCATCTTGGCCCACCGTTGCATCGGTGCCGTCAAGCATCGTTTGCACGACCTTGAACGCGACTTCGGGGTCGGTGAAAACAGGGTAGCTGGCCAAATATGGTCGCTCTGTGTTGACCTCTTCAGCGTCAGCGGCGACGTCGATTTGGGTCGCAATATTTTTAAACTCTTCAATCGCCAGTGGCGTGCCTTTGAGGATAATGCGATCAGTCGATGGATCGATGCTGATGATCAGCGAACCATCGTCGCGTCGGTATGCGCCGTCAGCAATTTCCAATAGCGAACGTGATACCATCAGAAACTGCTCGGGGTCATAGTGCTTAAGCTTGTACGTGGAAACACTGGTGGCCTTCCGTTTCGTCATCTCGACGATCATGTCGCGCACTTTGCGTAGATTTCCACCAGTCTCACGAGCATAGAACTCGTTGGTCGCCAGAATGCTCTTGGCAAACTGTTGGTACTGCTGTGAGATTGCCAAACGAAGATCTTGTTCGACTGTTGCGACTTCGATGGTTTTCAGAGGGAATTTGCATCGAACAATTTCATACTCACCACGCTGATCCAATTCAGCCGGTGTGACAGTTTCGATCAACTCTACCGGCAGCGGCGAAGATGCCTCGGTGAGGATCAGCTGATTGCGATTGCGAACGATAGTGTATGGCGGCTTTTGCAGACGCAGCGCGTAATTGAGCTGGTCAAGAGCTCCCATGGGGGAGTACTTTTCCTTGTCTTCCAACGTGAAAGTCCCCTTGGGCCATGCCGAACGTGACGTCCACGAGTAACCGGCTTGTTCGGCGAACCATGGAATCACGTCTTTCCAGTCAGCCTTATCGAAAGAAAACTCGATCAAGTTTTCATCTGTAGAGCCTTCGATTGCTGCAGGTTGCTCTGCTGTCATCGCCGGGTTCTGGGCGTTGACAACTGGTGTCAGGCTGAGAACGAAAAGCAGTGTCAGAATACGGTACATGGAAGATGTTTTGAAAAAGTAAGGGAATGGCATCTTGTCCAAAGGGGATGAAAAGGTACCAAGTTTCCTAATTGATAAAAGTAAGTCACCGTTACCGAGTTGAGGCTATTTTCGCAGATAAAACACCGCAATACCTGCTGAAACTCGCAAATTCGACGCTGTTGAGTACAAGGGTGATCTGATAAAATCGTTTCCTGATGACAAATGTTAGCGTCAAAACGGTCGTAACGCTTAATCTACTTGAAAATCACTCTTAAAAGCGTGGACTTGTCCTCGCATTTAGTAGTACCCCGATTCCGCGACTCAGGTTAGTTCACGTAGAAATAACCCCAACAAGACACTCTCCGATTCATTTTACTCCTTCATTTTTGTAAATCTTCGTGAAAATCCTAGCAATTGAGACGACTTGTGACGAAACAGCGGCGGCCGTGTTGGGCGATGACCTGACCATTTATGCCAGCTTGGTCGCCTCTCAAGAGGATTTACACGAGCAATACAGCGGCGTTGTGCCCGAAATCGCTGCTCGCGCACACGTCGAGAGAATCCTTCCGGTGATTCACGAGACCGTGCAGAAGTCAGGATTTTCACTACAAGATTTGGACGCGATCGCTGTTGCCAATACTCCGGGACTTTCCGGGTCGCTTCTGGTCGGGCTGACGGCCGCCAAAGCTTTGGCACTGGCACTCGACATCCCACTTGTGACCATCAACCATCTGCATGCTCATGTGTACGCATGTCAGTTGGAATCTGGCGAACCCGTTTTTCCTTGCATTGGGATGATCGTTAGTGGAGGACACACGCACTTGTATCACTACGCTGATGCGTTGAATCCGAAATATCTCGGCGGTACGATCGACGACGCGGCAGGTGAAGCGTTTGATAAAGTCGCCAGCATGTTGAAATTGCGTTACCCCGGCGGACCAGAAATCTCGAAACGGGCCGTTTCGGGAAATCCCAAAGCCCATGCTTATCCCCGCAGCTTCCTCAAAGACGATCGGCTGGACTTTAGCTTTAGCGGACTGAAGACCGCCGTGCGTTACTCGATCACCGGACCGGGAAACATTGACCCGACAACGATCGAGCTTACTGATAGCCAGTCGGCCGATATTGCTGCCAGTTTTCAACAAGCCGTGGTCGATTGTCTGGTGACCAAGGCGATGCAAGCGCTACGGCAAACGGGCCTGAAGCGTCTGTGTGTTGGTGGCGGTGTAGCGGCCAACGGTGTGTTCCGAGAGCAATTGCAACAGGCTTGCGATCGAGACAAGGTCGATCTGCACATCGCACCGATGAAATTTTGTACCGATAACGCCGTCATGGGCGCAATCGCATTTGAAAAGCTCAAGGCCGGGCTCACTGACGAACTGGACGTCGATATTCTGCCGGGATTGGTGCGCGAAAAAGTGTAAATCGGTTAGTTTTGTGAGCGACAGGGCGCTGGCCGCCAGTTCTTTGCGGCGCATGTCCCCGCTGCCTCGCGACCAATGACGCTTGCTTTAGGCACTGAGATCGCGCCCGCATTCTCCCTTCGGGAGGGCCTGCGTTAACGGTTCAAGCAACCACCAGGATGTAAGCAGGCCCATTTTTGCTTAAGATGTTTCTGACACATGACAACGCGCCCATTGGGTGGGGTTGTTCACCATCAAGCCAACCGAAAGCATGCCGACATGATCGTGAAGCGTATTTCTTCAGAAACAATCCGTGCGAACCTAAAGAAGAAGGTCGATCAAAAGATTCCTGTGATGATTGCTTCGGCCGGAAGTGGCTTGGTCGCCAAACTCCTCGAGGCCGCCGGCACGGACTGTATCAACACGTTCTCAGGAGCGCGCTTGCGCGCAAACGGCATGGGGACGATGTCCATGATGTGGCCGATTCTCGATTCGAACAAACAGACCCTCGACTACACCCGAGAAGACATCATGCCAGCCTTGGACGGCAAGGCGTTTGTCTGTGCGTGTCTCAACGCCAACGATCCGCTCAAAGACATGCGCATGGTGCTGGAAGACTGCATTCGTATGGGAGTCAATTCGGTATCCAACATCGGGCCGTCGATCAGCTACGTCGACAAAGACTCGGAGATCTTCAAAGTTCTCAAGTCCGCAGGCATCACCATCGAACACGAAATCGAAATGCTGGCGTTGGCCAAAGAGATGGGCATGGTGACGATCGGTCTTGGATTCACGCTCGAAGACTCAATCGCGATTTGCCGCGATGTAAAACCTGACATTTTCTGTTACCACGCAGGAACCACCAAAGGTGGCATCACCGGTTACGATAACGGGATGACCATTGAACAAACTGCCCAACAGACCGAACACGCCTACGGCAAATGCCGTGAAGTTCACCCCGATGTGATCCTGGTCGCACACGGTGCAGCACTAGAGACTCCCGCGGATGCCCAGTACATCTTGGACAACACGTCAGGCCACGGATTCTGGACAGGATCGTCAACCGAACGCCTGCCGATTGAACGCGCCGTTTCCCAAGCAGCTGCCGAGTTTGCCAATCTTCGATTCTCCAGTTAGGTCAGAAGCCCATGTCAAAAGTCATTGCTATTCTTGCGACGCTGGACACGAAAGCTGATGAAGCAAAGTTCATGAGCGAGGAGATCGAGGCGCTCGGCGGGAGCAGCATGATCGTCGACGTTGGTGTCCTCGGTGAAGCGGGAATCTCGGCCGACGTGTCGCGCTCTGAAGTAATCGCCGCAGGTGGTGGAGTGCTCGAGGATCTCCTGGCTGCTCCCAGCCGGGAGAAATCGACGCCGTTTGTTACCGCAGGTGCCACAAAGATTCTGCGCGAGCTGCATCAGGAAGAAAAAATTCACGGCGTCGTGGCCTTAGGCGGTACGCAAGGCACGTCCACCTGTGCTCCCGTCCTGCAAGCGCTTCCCTACGGATTTCCGAAAGTGATGCTTTCGACGGCTGCTTCGGGAGACGTCAGTCACTTCGTGGGTATCAAAGATGTCACGATGATGTTCGCCGTCTCAGATATTCTGGGTTTGAACGTTTTCTCTCGTAAGATTCTCGCCAATGCGGCTGCCGCGGCATGGGGAATGGCTCAGGTGCAACGCAGCGTCACTCGATCCGAGGCCAAGGGCGTCATCGGGCTGTCCAACCTTGGCGTGCTGACCAAGGGCGCCATCAAAGCGATTGAACTATTTGAAGCAGCCGGCTACGAAGTGATTACCTTCCACGCCATCGGCGCCGGGGGCGAGGCGATGGAACAGATGATGAAAGAGGGAATCATCACCGGCGTTTTTGACTACGCTTTGGGCGAGATTGCAGACGCGACTTTTGATGCACTGCGAGCTTCTGGCCCTCAACGCCTGACCGTCGCTGGCAAATTAGGGCTGCCGCAAGTGATTTGCCCCGGCGGCTCCGAACATCTGGGCATTCTTGTTGACGAACAGCAAAAGGTTCCGCCCGGCTATGAAGAACATCAGGTGACTTGGCACTCTCCGTTTATCTTTGTGCCAAGATTAAATCAGCAACAGCAACACAAGGTTGCCGAAAACATTGCTCTTCGGCTGGAGCATTCGACGGCCAACACTGTTTTTGTCATGCCGCTAAAAGGTGTTTCCAGTTACTCTGCCGAAGGCGGGGAACTTTATAATCCAGAATTAGACGCCGCGTATTGGAACTCGCTGCAGCAGACCTTGCCCAAAACGATCAAACTGGAATCTTACCAGTTGACCGCCGAGGATCCGACATTCGTAAAACAGGCCGTCCAAACACTGATCGATCTGATCGAAGGTTGATTATCCCAACACAGCTTCGTACAAAAAATAGCCCACAACAAATTCAATGAAATCACTCTGGAATGATAATGAAGCCGCCGTTTTTGCTGGCGATGATCTTGCCATGCGCGTGTACTCCTCTCGTTTACTCGGTGCCGACGAAGCGCTGGTCATGCACGGAGGAGGAAACACTTCTGTCAAATCGACGACGCAGGATTTTTTCGGTCGCGAGGTCGAAGTGCTGTTCGTCAAAGGTTCTGGCTGGGATCTGGGCACGATTGAGTAGGAGGGGATTCCGGCGATTCGTCTGGCCGAAACCCAAATGCTCGCCGAGCGTGATTCTCTCACCGATACGGACATGGCCAAACAACTTCGCGCACTGCTGATGGATCAAACGTCGCCCTCCCCTTCAGTCGAAGCGATTCTACACGCGATCATGCCCGCAAAATTCGTGGATCACACGCACACCGATTCGGTGGTGACGCTCTCCAACAATCCAAATGGACAGCGCATCATCGAGGAACTTTATCCCGACTGTTTATTGTTGCCCTACACCATGCCGGGCTTCATCCTTTCCAAACAAGTCTTCGATGCGATCCGTGGGCAGGATATCAGCGCGTACAAGGGAATTATCCTGCATCATCACGGCGTCTTTACATTTGCCGACCAAGCGAAAGAGGCGTATGAGAACATGATTGAACTGGTCGATCGCGCTGACCAATATATCGCGGCAAATGGCGACTCCGCGATTCAAGCTGCGGGGGCGGCGCCTGATCTGACGACGGGCGGCAGAGCCAATTTGCTGAATTTGGCCAAAATCCGACGCGCTGTGTCGCAGGTACGTGGCATAGCGCAAATTGCCCGTCTGAATTCGACGCCGGCGGCCAGCGCTTTTGCGTCGCTGCCAAATGTAGACAGCATTGCGACGCGCGGGCCGATTACGCCCGACCACGTGATTCGAACAAAAAGAACCGCCGCAATCCTTGATGAGGAATTCGACAGCGATGTTCCCCAGGTTCAAGCCTTCGGCGATGACTACAACGCTTACTTCAATCAACACAACGATGGAACGCTGACCATGCTGGACCCAGCACCGCGGTGGGCTGTATGGAAAAACATCGGAACGTTGGCATTCGGATCGACCCAAAAAGAATGTGACATCATCACCGACATCACTCGCCACACTGTTTGGGCGATTCAAACTGGCGAGTCACTTGGCGGATGGGAAGCGCTTCCTGCCAAAGACATTTTTGATCTAGAGTACTGGGTGCTAGAACAGGCGAAATTGAAGAAGCCGGCTGGTCCCGTTAAACCACACCTTGGCAAAGTGGCCGTCGTGACTGGTGCCGCCAGCGGAATCGGACGCGCGATTGCTAATCAATTGCACGCCGACGGTGCGGTTGTCGTTGGACTGGATATTAATCCTGCCGTCACCGACAGACTCAACCAGCCTGGATTGGCCGGATACATCTGTGATCTGACTGACGAAGAAGCCGTTCAAGCCGCGATAGAATCCGTCGTGGCCAATTACGGAGGACTCGACATCGTGATACTCAATGCGGGAATCTTCAAATCGGGCGAAACGATTGACGAACTCGATGAGA
>CAYTPS010000190.1:0-8614 GCA_964439245.1 uncultured Pirellulaceae bacterium
TGATAGGATTCTAGGCATCCATGACATCAACACGATTAACGGCGACGCCGGCAATGACACGATCTTTGGTGGACTGGGCGACGACACGATCTTGGGTGGCACCGGGGATGACACACTGGTCGGCAACAGCGGCAACGACACCATCACCGGCGGAGACGGAAACGAACTGATCTTTGGCGGCGGCGGCAACGATCAAATTGATGGTGATGCGGGCGACGACATCATCTACGGACAAGCCGACAATGACACGATACATGGTGGCTTGGGCGTTGATATTGTGGCTGGCAACGACGGCGACGATCAACTGTATGGTGATCAAGGAAACGACCGGATCGTCGGAGGCGGCGGCGTTGACCAGGCAAACTTCTCAGGAGAACTTTCATCCTACGAAGTGGAAGAGTCTGGGCCGAACCTGCGTATTACAGACACACGCGGATCGCAGTTCGATCTTTCGGATATTGTGATGAGTGTTGAGCAGATTGGTTTTGCCGACGACGTGTTTTCGTTCGCTGCGACCCTTGAAGAAGCGAATGCTGAGGATCCGTTCACTATCGTTCCAACCGGACCGGGAATCGAAGAGGTGATCATCGTCCAACCAATCATTGCCGCCAACTCCAATGGAAGTAACGCCGCCGAGTTCTTTGGCAACGCCGGGCAAGAAGCAGAAATAAAATCACTGATCGACCAGATATTCGCTCAGGCGGCTATCGACGTCCAATTCCTTCCTGCCAAACGCGTCAACGACACTTCCATCAACGTCGGTAGTGGTAACGGCAGACGGTCAGGCGCTGATCTCCCCCGAATCATCAGAGAAGGCGATGCTCAAGGTTTGGGAAATCCCGACAACCGAGTGGTTGATATGTATTTTGTCGAGCGGGTGCCCAATTTCGAATCGGTATCTGAATTCGCGGCCAATGGATTCGCTTTGGTAGGCCGAAGTGGCATTGCCTTTCACGTGGGAGACAATTTGGTGAACACCTCCAGCGGCCGCAGTTTGATCTCGCGTGTGGCAGCCCATGAAATTGCGCACAACCTTGGACTGAGCCACACAGAGGATCCGAACAACCTGCTGGTCGGCAATAGTAGATCAACCAACCTGACAAGCGCACAAATCAATCGACTGATCGACAGCCGGCTATCGATTCCAGTTTAGGCCACCGCTAAGTCGAAGATCGTGATCTCGGGTCGTGCCATAAACCGAACACGATGAGTGTGTCCGATGCCTCGGCTGATATACATCTTGTGACCACCCTGAATGTCGTAGCTTCCTGCTACGTATCGTTTGTTAGCAACCGGTAGCACAGGTGCTCCCACCAAAGGAAAATTGCACTGCCCGCCGTGTGTGTGCCCACACAATACCCAACTCCGATAGCTGTCCCATATCGGCAAATCAACTGTGTCTGGATTGTGACTCAAAACAATCGCCGGCTGTGATCGAACCGACTCGATCGCCAACGCCGCTGACTGTCTGTCGAATCCACCAAACCAGAAATCTCTCAACCCTGCCACATGCAGTCCACCTAGATCGACTGATTGATCTAACAGCAGGTTCAAATCGGCCCGTTCAAACAGGTCAATCAACCGGCTTGTGTTGGTGGCGTATTTGATAACCTCGCTTTGCCCACAACCAAAATCATGGTTGCCCAACACACAGGCGGTGCCAATACTTCCACGAGGAAACTCTTTCAAGAATGGCTCGGCCTTTCCCAGATGCCAATCAGACGGACTATCCAAAAAATCGCCAGTGAAGAAAACGAAATCCGGGCTGATTGATTTGACATAATCAAATTGAGCTCTCAGATATTCATCCCCTACGCGTGAGCCAATGTGCAGGTCACTGATCTGTACCGCAATTTTTCCTGCCAGAGATTCCGGCAGATCAGGAATCGGAAGTTGTCTGCGTTCAACCGATACCCAACGCGGTTCCACGCCGACGGCGTATACGGCCGCAGCAGTAGCGGCCGCAACAGCCGTTCGCCGGATAAATTTGCGGCGCGAGATTGGTGGTGAAACGATCTTGTCCATTACGTACTTTGGGTGACTGGAGTACCCGGAATAAAGAAAAGCGGAATGTTCCCATTCCCAACGAAGAGAATATCTTAGTCGCCCTTCAGTTATCGGTACCCCGCAACGCAAAAAAGAACCTGATCACGCAGAATAGGCACTCAGATGACGCTGATCGGCTAATTTTGGTCGACTTACCGGGTAATGGGTCAGGCGATCTAGGGCGACAAATGCAGGCATTACCACGCTTTCATGCTATCACCATTCGCTCTTTTGGTCTGATTGCAATTCTGCTACGGTCCGCCCGGAGTATGTGATTTTGCCGAAAAACTACGACGTTTATCGAGCAAAAACATACTGCAGCAACCATGTTGCGATCAGGATTACCACCACGAACGCTATCCATTTCGATGGTCGTTTGCGGAAATCGCCGTCGGACAGATAGTTTCCGCAGCCGGAACACTGGGGCGCGTCCTCGTAAACAGGTTGCTGACAAACAGGGCAGGGGACCGTCAGGTCTTCTAGATCCTGATCATAAAATTCGTCTTCATCCATCGTGGGCGAACCAATAAACAATTAGACGTTCGATTTTAATATTCGAGTCACGGAGGACTCACAAAGTGCATTCTCTCAAAAGTACTGCCGTCGCTGTTGTGTTACTGGCCGTTTCAATCGGACTTTATCAGGTTTCATCTACCGAAGACACCACTTCGGGGACAGATTTAACGTCTCAACTTGAATACCAACTTAACGGCCAGCCAAACGTGCCTCAGCCGTACTCCAACGGCGGACAGTTCCAGCAGCAAATGGGCTCGAATCATTATTCCCAACCGGTGCAACAACTGAACCAGCCGACAGGCCAGTTTCAGCAATCGGGATCTGTGGGCAATGGCTCTAATGCTAGGTTTGCATCGTCACAAATGCCTGTGATGAACAACCAAATTCCGGTTCCCAACACGCGCTATCCTCAGCAGCAACTGACACCTCCACAGCTGGCGCCCCCGCAGCTTAGCCAACCAAACCAACTTGCTCGTAATTTCAATCAAGCACCGTTACAAATGAACCATGCTCCCGCAGCAAATGCGTCCGGGATCACAGCACCAAGCTTCGACGACCTGAGAAAAAAGTTTGAGCAAAACAGTAACACCAACTCAATCAGCGCTGCAGGAAATCAACTTGCCGACAACCTGGCTGCCAATGTTCAGGCTGCCAAAAATCAAGTTGCAAACAACTTTGCGGCAGCCACTAAGCCTGTCGAACAAAAATTAAATCAGTTGAAACAATCGCTTCCGGATCTCTCCGAGGCCCAATCGGCTGTCGTCCAAGCCATCGATCAAACACGCGATGAAGGTTTGATCAATGCACTTAAGTCTGAATTCAACGGGCACACTGATGGGTTGCCGGCGCTATCGAGCGCCAACGAGTCTCAATCGATTTCCATCGAAGCGCCAGCCACTCCGAAGCTGAAGACAAGTCCAACTCCCAAACAACCTGCTCCGATAACAACACCGGCAGAGGGAAATGACTTCTTGCCATCTCTTGATGTTCGGATGAACGAACTGAAAGCGGATTCAGAATTCACGGCAACTCCAATCGGATCGGCAAACGATTCGGTCAACAGTCTCGCCTCGGGACATCGCAGCGAAGTGCCTGAAATTCAGGTTCAACAAGCCAACATAGCTCCCGATTCGCTCTCTCAAACAGCGCCGTCGATGAACCTAGACGCCGCGTGGACTGAAGTTGATCGCCTCGTCGCAGACAACAAATTCCGCGCTGCACTGGGTCTGCTGACGCGCTACTACCGCCAGCCCAACCTTTCAGCCACCCAAAGCAAGCGACTCCATGAGTGGCTTGATGCCTTGGCGGGAAAAGTCATTTATTCGGCCGAACACCATTTCCAGGACAACGCCTACGTTATTCGCAGCGGCGAGACATTGAACCAAATCGCCAGTCGCTGGAACGTACCGGCTCAAGTGGTTTACAACATCAATCGTCAACAAATTGGCGATAGTGCTACTATTGTTGCCGGAACGGAACTAAAAGTCATCAACGGCCCCTTCCACGCGGAAGTCGACCTCAGCAGCAAGACGTTGACGCTGTTTCTGAAGAACCTTTACGCAGGACGGTTTCCGATTCGCGTAGGCACTACGGGCAACGTCCGGCCGGGTCAATTCCGCGTCGTTGCAAAATCGGCTCAAGGACATATTTGGCGTGACGCCGATGGAAACGATTTCCCGCCTGAGTCATCTGAGAACGGCTACGGCCCATATTGGGTTGGTCTTACAGGCAGTCTATGTCTACATACCATCGACGATGGTACGCCAGAGGGGCACGCCGGGTGTATTGGTCTTCAAGAGAAAGACGCGCGTGACATCTTTGGTATCCTGATCAACGGATCGGAACTGAAGATCGTTCAGTAATCCAATTGAAGCCAATTCGATTGGCGATCACCGGATTTGCAGTCGCTCGATTTGCCTTACAATTCATACCTTCACGCTACTGATTACACGGTATGGATTTAGGCCAAGCATGCGATACCTTTCCCAATTGTTGATGAACCTTGTATTGCTGTCGCTGCTAACGAGCGCCACAAGCAAAGGTTGGGCCCAACAACTGCCGGGCGCCGAACGCATCATGGCGTCCTACACCAAATCGGAAGTCCGCATTGCGATGCGAGACGGAGTAACGCTGTTCACTGCGATCTACACGCCGATCGATCAGTCTGAGTCTTATCCAATCCTAATCAGCCGCACGCCCTACGGTTGCCAGCCCTACGGCGAAGATCGATACCTTGCCCGTATCGGTCCGTCTGCCCTAATGGAAGACGAAAAATACATTTTCGTCCATCAAGATGTGCGTGGTCGGTGGATGTCCGAAGGCCAATTCGACAACATGCGACCTCATGTTGACGGTCCTGATCCAATCGATGAGAGCTCCGACACGTGGGACACGATCGACTGGCTGCTGAAGAACGTCAGAAACAACAACGGCAAAGTCGGCATCTGGGGGATTTCGTACCCCGGATTTTACAGTGCCGCGGCGCTGGCCGAACATCACCCAGCGTTGGTATGTGCATCTCCCCAAGCACCGATCTCTGATTTCTTCTTCGATGACTTCCACCACAATGGCGCGTACTTTCTCAGCTACTTCTTGGCCACCAATACGTTTGGTTACCAGCACAAAGGACCTTCTAATTGGAAGTGGTACACGGAAATCAATCCTCCCTCGCGCGATGCGTGGAAGTTCTACATGGATCTCGTCCCACTAGAAAAGGCAACAGAATATTTCCCAGAGGATAATGAGTTTTGGAAATCATTGGTCGATCATCCAAACTACGACAGTTACTGGCAAAAACGAAGTATCCTGCCCCACCTAAAAAACATCAAAACCAACGTGCTGACCGTTGGCGGCCTGTTTGACGCCGAGGATCTTTATGGGCCGTTGAATATCTATTCGCAAATTGAAGCCAACAATCCCGAAACATTCAATGCAGTTGTAATGGGACCTTGGAGCCATGGAGACTGGGCCAAGCGCGGCGACCACGTGCAGCGCGTGGGAAAAATCCCCTTCGGAACCAATATCGCTCAGACCTACCAGGAGGAAATTGAGGCACCCTTCTTCCGCCACTTTCTCAAAGGTGATCCCAACCGACCAAACTTTGAAGCAATCATGTTTGATACTGGCTCTAAGGTATGGAAGGCCTTCCAAAAATGGCCGCCTGAAAACGCAAACACCAAAACTTTTTTCTTCACCACTGAAGGACAACTGCTGCAGTCGCCGCCAGCGGAACTGGATAACCTGTCGTTCACCAGTGACCCAGCGAATCCAGTTCCCTATCGTGAGCGCAAGAATATCCAATTTCGTTTTACGCCGCGCCCTTACATGACCGATGACCAACGATTTGCTGCACAGCGTGATGACGTGCTTGTCTTTCAAACCCCGCCGCTAGAGTCGGCGATGACGGTCGTAGGAAAAATCAAAAGTCACTTACAGGTTTCCACGAGCCAGACAGACGCGGACTGGATCGTGAAACTGATCGATGTTTATCCTGAGAATCATCCGCCAATAAAAGGACCCAAGAAAGCGATCGACGGCTGCGGTTTCCAGCAGATGGTTCGAAGCGAGGTAATACGAGGCAGATTCCGCAATAGTTTTGAACAGCCTGAACCATTTGAACCGAATGAAGTTGAGGCGGTAGACCTAACACTACAGGACGTAAACCACACCTTCAAACCGGGTCACCGCATCATGATTCAGGTGCAAAGCACTTGGTTTCCTCTGATCGATCGCAATCCACAGAAGTACGTTGACAACATCTTCAAAGCGACCGCAGAGGATTACGTTTCAGCCCAACACAAAGTGTGGTGTGGTACCCAGGAAGGGTCGTCGATCAGATTGAACGTCTTGGCGCCGTAGTCGGTCGCCTTTCGGCAAGAAAATATTCGACTAAACCGAAACCGCTTCTTGGTCTGACGCGATGTGCTTGGTGGCGTCTGTTTGCAGATCCAGCGTCATTTGCACTGACCAACAACCTTTCGAATCGCCCCGCACAATCCAGTGAGGTGCAACGCAGACCGCTTGGTGGACGGCCTCGAAACCTGACTCCGATTGGCTAACGGATTGGACAGGGTAGCTAAACACATCGGCCGGTTGGTTGAAGGACAACACAACATCAATCCCCAACCACGCGTCAGTCAAACTAAGCTGATCCGTTTGTTTCAGGTCCAACAGAGTCTCCATCGGCCCCAATTTTTCACCTTGGCCATTAGAGAAATAGCGATCGTCTTGGCGGTCAGGAATGCCGGCAAAATTGAAGTCCACGCCAAAATGCATATCGCGATCCTGAGGCAATCCTTCAATCAGGTAGGCAATTTCGATTTGGGAGGATCCGGCAGCCTGTGTGACACCTTTGGTTATTTTCAGCGGCACTCCCCACGCATTGCCCTCTCGCATTAGCATCACTTGGATGCGGTCTGGGTTCCGGCGAAGTTTCGCCGAATAGTCTCCTGAAGCAAAATCACCACGCTCCATCGCTTGGCTGCCCATCAAAGTCTCTGGTGAAACGTCGTCGTCCCAGAAATGATCAACCAGACTATTGCGCAATTGGAGATCGTACTGTAGTCGTTCGTCCAATCCTTCTTGCTTAAAGATCACCTGATCGTGAATGCTGGCGGCTTCGTCCTCATTCTCGTTCTCTCCTTTGAGAACTTTTGCGTGGTAGAGTTCCTGTCTGCGTTGCATGGCTGCGCCGATGTTGTGCCCGATGGTCATCAAGTCCAGTTCATAGATTTGCCCACCCTGCGCCGGCGCGATCCACGTAGTGAGCTGCTCATTGGCCAACCGGACTTCTTGGCGTCCATCAAAACTATAGTCATCGGTGGACGCTTCAACCCATTGGCTCTCGCTTCGCAGAGCGGTCTGCAAGATACGTTCGGCAATCAATAAATGATGGTAAACACCGTTTCTCAGATGCGGCAGATACACGCCGCCGAACGCACCGTGCCAGTAACTGCAATTGCACTGACCGCGATAGAGATGATCACGCGCCGCATCGATGACCTGTTGGCTGCAGCTTTTTTCACTGGCGGCTCGATGAAGTAGGCTGCTGACGTACATCATCCGCGCGTACATTTGGTTAGTCTCGGGATACTTAACTTTGAAGTTTCGCCAAAAACCACCCGCCATAAATTGTTGGATGCGCTTCCACTGAGGATGTGATTCCAATTCATGTACCAAATCGTCGTACTGAATCTGTTTAGGAACGGGCTGCGCCCATTCGGTCATCTCGCGATAGCTGGCATCCGGCAGATAGATTTTGCCTTTGGGGGCAGTCGTCGTTACGGCATGCTTGAGGGTTGTCGTCAACAGCCAGTCTTTATTGTCCGTTAACGCCTGGAAGAACTTCTTCAGCCAGCCTTCTTCATAGACGTGTTTTTTTGTGTTGGGCCACGTGCCAAATTTTTCCCCGTCATCTCCAAACACCAAAACTGAACCGGGACTTTTTTCAGCCCATTTGCGGCAGTGTTCAATTGTTTCTTCGGGTTCCGAAAACGGAATCAAGTAGCGTAAGTGTTCACTGCCGGGGAACACTCGCACGATTCGTCCTTGGTCTTCAACGACGTAGTATCCGGAAAGCTGTTCTTCATCTACGCTGGCGCGTCGAAAGTGATAGTCGTCCAAAATGGTGTATTTGATTCCCGCATCGGCGATCGAAGATGCTAAACACGATTCCCAAACGCGTTCAGGAATCCACATGCCTTCTACCTCGTTACAGACACGTGCTTTGAGCCACTGGGAAAATTCTGAAATCTGCCCGACTCGATCGCGCTCGGGAATCATCGTGAGAATCGGTTCGTAGAACGCACCGCCGATGATTTCAATCCGGCCGGATTCCACCAGTTGAGCCACTCGATTGAGATATTCGGGGTGGTTCTTCTGCAACCACTGCATGAGCGGCCCGCTGGTGTGCAGCGAAATACTCAAATCGCTAAACGGTTCGAATACATCCAAGAACGGCAGATAGCTGTCTTGGTAAGCTGCTTCAAAAACGTTGTCGAAGTTGCCGATGGGCTGGTGATTGTGAAGCACCAGACAAAGCTGAATGTGTGAG
>CAYTPS010000190.1:8647-9724 GCA_964439245.1 uncultured Pirellulaceae bacterium
TTGTATACCGGTAAGGTCTGGCCCTAGTTTTAACCGCGTTTTTAACGGTTCAAAAGATACATTGGGAAGGAGAATCAAAAAACTTTCAATCCTCATTAATCCCCATTCCCAACGACCTGCAAACTCTACCAACGATTGTGGAAGTCAAAGCAGCGTACTTAAGCCACAACGGCTACGAGACGCCACTACTGTGGACGGGAAAACTTAGGCGCTTTCTTTGCTTCATGAACATCTGAGCTGTTTGGCGGCGATTTCTGGCGGCATTGGATTGACCCAAACATCGGTGCCCAATTCCAAACCTGCGGCGCGGGTGGTACGGGGCAGGATTTCAACGTACCAGTGATCTTCTGCGGCTTGATCAAAAGGTGCCAGCCGTAACAGCATGTTGTATGGCGGATTGTTGAGCTGCTCTTCAAGCCGTCCCGTCATGGTACGAATTAACTGGCCCAGCTCATTTCTTTGCTCAGATTGCAAATCAACAAATGCCACATCGCGTCGGTTGGGAACTATCCACGTTTGGTAAGCGAATCGACTGGCGAAGGGACACAGTACTGTAAAATTTTCTGATTGGCTAATGATGCGATGACCCTCTTCCAATTCCCACGCCACGATCGATTCAACGAGAGTTTTATTGTCACGCTGCAAACTGTCTCGATTTCGCTGCACTCGATCAGCCAAACTATTAGTCACGACAGGAGTGCCAATAAGTTGTATGTGAACATGGGCTAGCGAAGCGCCGGCCTGCGACCTGCAATTCATAAACAACATCGCATGCCGCGCGATATCGCCAGATTGCATCAACGCGATTCTGTCTTGAGAGGCCTGCCAAAGTACGCTCGTCTCGAGATCGTCGAGCTCCGAAAGTGAGCTGATGTGGCGAGGCGATGGAATAATTAACTCTTGCAGCCACGGGAGAGAGGATACAGTGAATGGGCCGTGATGTAACGGATCACCCGACTGCCCGTTGGCCTGGGCATCGACCGATCCGAAAGACGCGTACTTGTTGGGAACCACGCGCGAAGTCCAATCTGCGTCGGAGGTTGCGAGCTTCTTGCCTGCTGAGTCATACAGTGCAAG
>CAYTPS010000191.1:0-9697 GCA_964439245.1 uncultured Pirellulaceae bacterium
AGCTACTGCGATGGTGAACGCTCGTTCGCCTAAGCCAGACTGAGGCTCCCCGTGCTTACGTTCACCCGCTTTGTTCTTTAGCCATGAGAACTGTGCTATTTCCGTTGATAGGCAAATTGGGCCTTTAAGCGACCTCTGTGTCTGTCTAAATTATGTCGCTTTAGCGATTGCCGGCGGATTGCGAGTGCTTAGCCGCGGCAGTATCGCTGGCCAACCGATGGTAACCTGAAAGAAAAACTATGTTCGAGTCAGTCCCCGTTAATCCGCCCGATGCAATCTTCGGACTCAACGAACTTTTCAAAAACGACAGCAACACCAACAAAATCAATTTGACGGTGGGTGTTTATAAGGACGCCAGTGGCCAAACGCCAATCATGAAGAGCGTTAAGCTGGCCGAGCAGATCCTGCTGGACAATAGCACAACCAAGAGTTACTTGCCGATTGACGGATCGCCTACGTACCGCACTGCCGTTGCCGAATTGATTTTAGGAAAAGATCTGTCCGGCAAAGCAATGGCATCGACGGCACAAACGCCCGGTGGCACTGTCTCTTTGCGTGTCGCTGGGGAACTGGTGCGACGTGTTTTGGGTGTAAAAACAATATGGATGAGCAACCCGACATGGGCCAATCATCCGAAAATCTTTGGCCAAGCCGGCCTCGAGATCAAACAGTATGACTATCTGGATGAAAGTGGAACGGGGTTAGATTTTGACAAGGTGAAGGCATCCCTTGCCGGAGCTCAGAAAGGCGACGCGGTGTTGCTGCATACGGTCTGTCACAATCCAACTGGCGTTGATCTTTCGAGCGATCAATGGTCTGAATTGGGCGAGATGATGAAATCTCAATCGCTGCTGCCGATTTTCGATTTTGCTTACCAAGGGTTTGGTGAAGGTTTGGAAGAGGATGCGTCACCGATCCGAAAGTTTATTGCCTCCGGTGGCGAAGCGATTATCTGTAACTCATTCTCGAAGAACTTTGGGCTCTATGGAGAGCGCGTTGGCGGAATGACGGCGATCTCGCAATCGGCGGAAGCTGCCGCTGCGATGCAATCGCAAATCAAATCAACAATCCGTACCATGTACTCCAATCCACCGATTCACGGCGGGGCGATTGTGCAGACCGTGCTTGCCGATGCAGATCTACGAAAAACGTGGGAAGACGAGCTGACCGGAATCCGCGAAAGGATCGTTTCTCTCAGAAGCCAGTTCGTGGAGAAGATGGCGGCTCTGGTTCCGGGAAAAGACTTCGAGTACATCAATCGCCAACGCGGCATGTTTAGCTATTCCGGGTTGAGTAAAGACCAGGCTGAAGCGTTGAGAAATGACCACTCGATCTATATTCTTGGCAGTGGCCGGATTAACATCGCGGGGATGAACGCCGACAACATGGATGGCCTGTGCAAGGCGATTGCCTCGGTGCTATAAACGCGAAGCAGAAAATTGATGCCGGCAGCGTTTGGTAATTTACCTTACCGGGTAGGCGGTAATGACTTGGTTGCCATTGGCGAGGATGAGTTTGATCGAATTCAGACTCTTTCCTCCATTGCGTTGGCCCTTCTTTCCCCCGTCATAGCCTACCTTGCGTCCCATGTTCACGGTCCACGCATCGTTGCCTTTAGATTTCTCGTATTTGGCTTTGGGAGATTTTGCGTCGGCAAGCTTCCATGCGTCGTCGATCAATTTCAGTACCGTGTCCTGATCGCCGTTACCAATGAAGACGCCGTGAGCCGGTCGGCTGGCCATATCTCTAGAGTGGCGCATCACGTGTTCGATGCGGTGCTCACCACGAGGCCCCATTGTGTATAACAGCCCCGCCGGCGACTGGAAGCGATTCCTTCCAACTTCTTTTAGTTGGAACCCACCACTTTTAGAACTAGCGTTAGCAGAAGTCGCTGGTTCGGGAAAAGTGACGCTGTAGTCTTTGTCGCCGGACCAATCGTCTCCCTTAGCGCTTGGGGTACGATGATTGCCTCGGTCCTCGTTGAGCGAGGGAAGATCAAAGCCGGTCCACTTCTCAAGAGTGGGATGGGCATACTTGTAACCAACAACGAGCAATACCAAACCGATGGTGATGATCTTGCGCCAAGGGAGCTTGAGTTGTTTGTTCGGGGAGGAGACGTTCATAAGGAACAGCAGTAAAAATACACTCAGAGGACAACATGGCAATTAGATCTTGCCCTTCGAAGCAAGGTAGCTCGGTCCCGACTACGGTCGTGAAGACACCATTTGAATTGCTGGCCCGAAAATTTGCAAGATTGAGCTATTGGGTTCCCGCGCGCGAATTTCTAGTTGATTTCGCAGCCACTCCAACTCTTGGGGCCGGTGATTAGCATCAGCTGTCAAAGATTGTTTGACTAGCATCTCTGCAGCAGAGGCATTGCCGAGTTCGAACTGGCACCAAGCTTTGGCCAACAACGAGAAACGGCTCTGCGGGTTGTTGCCATCGTCAATGTCGTTGATAGCAGATTTCCACTTTTCTCGTTTCAGTTGGACAATACAGTTCAGCCGGTCAAGAGTGACGGAATTCGGGAGGACACTCCCGGCCAATTTGCAAAAACTGTCAATCGTGTCTAGGGCCCCCAAACCGTGTGTTTCACCTCTTTGTGCTTCAGGCGGTTGGACCTCCGACAAAAAAATGCTCTCGATGATGTAGTTTAGCTGTATCGGCCGCTTGGCTCTCAGTATCTTCAACCGTTCTTTGAGCAGTTCGGTTCGTTCATTGGCAGTCATTATCAGGCAAACATCACTTAGCAGCTTGGTTGCATTGGGCCATTTCTCAAAAGTGGCTGGCAACTCTTCTTCGATCTCTTTGGTCCGGTCGCTGGCAAACAATGCTCGGTATAGAAATCCAGTGCCTCGTGCGGTCAGCGGGGCAACTTCCTTGTGAGTTTTTAGCAACTGAACGACTTCCGCATGATTGCCTCGCCTCGCGGCCAGTTGAACCTTAAACATTAGAGCAACAAGGTTCTTGGGGTGTTTGGTTACCACTGGGTCGATGTACTCTTCGGCGAGGTAATATTCTTTTTTAGCAATCGCGTTCTGCGCAAGGTGAACCCGCAACCAAGTGTTGTTGGGTGAACGCTTGAATCGCTCTAGCATTACTTCTCTCGCATGTTGAAGTTCGCCGATCTCTGTTAGACAGTGCCCCCAGCGTCCGGGAAAGGGGAAGTTTTCCGTTATCAAATCATAGGCTGTCCGATAAGCACGCTCCGCCAGCTGAAAATGCCGTTGTCCATAATGGTCATTGGCGAAGTTGATTTGTTGCGAGAAAACCTGCTCAAGCGCAGCAGACTTGAAATCGATATCTCTTGCTTTACGGGCAAGCAAAATGGCACGAGCTAGTTCCGCCGAACCGGGGGCGGGGTTGCGTCGCAGGATCGTTCTCACGGCAATTGCAATTGAGTTAGTATCCTCCGGCTTTAGGGCGTAAACGGTCCATCCATAGTTCGCCGCCGATTCGTAGTCAGGCGGGTTTTTGAGGGCAGCAGCTCGCGCCAGCGACACAAGCGTCGAGTAGTTTGATGGATCTCGCATGTACTGTTCATCAAGGATTTCCACGGCAATGTTGGCAGGGTTTGGGCTGGCTACCTGAGTAGAGTCTCCACACCAAGAGATTCGGAACCGGCCCAAAGAATCATAGGCAGATGTCGATGGTCGGCCAGAGGTGATGGTAAGTTCGTACTTGAGCAATCCGTCTTGGACGAATTCTTCATTGACTTGGAAAATCGCGGTTCTGACAAGCTTGTCAGTTGGGTGTTGGGGGCTCCAGAAGGTAAGAGAACTCGCATCAATTGCACGGGCAATATCAGTATCGACCGAGGGAGGGAAATTAGAGAGAGCGGTGTCCAGCTTTGTCGGATGCCCATTACGAATTAGCTTAAGATCTGCAATTGCGAACTGTCCCGAGTCGACGCCGCGCCCAGGCCCTTGTTGTGGCAACGAGCTGTCTCGCATCGATTCAAACTTCAAATGGCTGATAGGGCGTGTTGTGCTAAAACGAAAGGTGTGTTGGCAGCCGCCGGTTATTTCGGAATTGGTCATGTCCGGCGGCCCGACTAGCCAAGAACCGTCTTTTAGCCTCTTCGTCTTTATATCACTCTTGACGTCATCCGCGTCGATAACATGCCATTTGCAATGTTGGTTCATTTGATTGATCCACCATGGCTCACTTTGTTCTTTCAGCAATTCAGCAAGTCGAATCAAGTAGACACTGTGCTGATGCTTGAAGGCAGGCATGTTCGCCAAACGCAGCAGTTCGGAAGCCAGCGCATCGCCTTTGCGTTCTCCACGCGCTTGCCAATATTCTTGCTCCCAGACGTTTTTTCTGCCCTTGATTACTTGGTCGGCGATTTGACCGGCCCTGACCGCAAAATTGGAGGCGGACTTCCTCTCGGGCATCGACGCAACAGATACTCTAAAACGCCCCAGACTCTGGTCTCCCCATCTACCAGGGCGATTGAATTGAATATTAAGTTTGACGCTAAATCCGTTTGCAGCGATCACGGATTCTTCAAGGACAAGAATGGCGTGCTGGTCCTTTGAGGGTGCCATCACACAATGCCAACGTCTGGAGTCAAAAATGGAAAGCACTGATTGGAACGTGGTGAATGCCTCGCAAAAAGTAGGTTCTGCGTAGCGAAGTTTGGCCGAATTTAAATCGCTGTTGGAGGCAGTCGCATCTAGTGCCGCAACGTTAAACTGCATCCAGCAGATGGTGAAATCTCCTTCGCTACTTCGTCCGGGCCCCATCATCGGCAGCGATGGATCTGTTAGCGCCTCGATCTTGAAGGCGGAGAATTCTGTAGCATCACTGGAGAAGGTTAAATCGAACTGATCTCCATTGGGCGTAGGGCCAGAGGCAAGGATGGAGCCGTCGGGTAATTGGGAAAGAATGGAGCCGTTGGTTGCATGTTCGGTCAGCGTGAGTGAATGCCAGTTCGCAACGTTGGCCAGCATGCCACTGTCTGGCGAAAGGTAACTTTGTTCTAGTTCTTTTAATCCATCAATGATCGGTGGTTGAGCCCACGGCGGCATCTCTAGTATTTTCTCGGCGGACAGTTCTTGGTTTTGATCCGGTAAGGATTGAAGCCACTTCTCAAATAGCTTGTAGGATGCTGCGGAATGAATATGCTTTTTCGAGACGAGAGTTTTTTCGCTTTGACCCGCGAAAAATAGGTGGTGATCGCTTCCATCAAGTTCATCGGCGACAAGTGCAGTGTGTTGGTCCTCCAATTCGTCGACAAGATGGATTGCTGTTTCCAGAGTCGCCAATTTATCGGTAAGTTGCTGGTGGCGTGCTTTTAGACTGGGGGCGACCGAATCCGTTTCCAGCTTTTTCTGGAGATCGGCTTGGATTTTTCGGATTCGCTGCATGGAATCATTATCGGAGCGTGTCGCAGGTTCATTGAACGATTGGTCGATAAACGATTCGCAGATCTTCAGTTGGCTTTGCAGGTCACGGTCAATCGCGCGTCGCCGCCGCGTCGCAGCAGCCTCCACTGCGGCAGCGGCCAGTCGTGACGCGTTCTCGGCATTGAGTAGAGCGGTCTGGTTACGCTGCGCGACGAAACCTCCGACGCCAGCTAGGATACTGGCAAGTATCGCTATGGCCGCCATTGCAGTGGCGATTTTACTGCGACGTTGTAAACGCACCGACGCCTTAACAGCTTCCTCTTCTCGCGCTTTGGCCGCAGCGGATTCGACCTTAGCGTCATTCAACCGGTCTGATACCGATGCGATATATCCGCCGATCTCTAGTGCTAATGTTGCGGCGTCCAACGTGCGGTTGGCCTTTCGCGGCGCTAGTGCGGCTCTCAAGATTGCTTGCAGTTTCAGGTCGCATCCGCTGGCTTCAATCCGTTTATAGCAGTCCTCCAAGTCACCTTTCTCTGCCATCTGACGAAGCGACGTAGAAGAAGAACTAACGTAGGGGGGCTTGCCTGTCAAAATACAGGCAAGAATCGCTCCCAATGAAAAAACATCGACTGCCTTGTCAATCAGGTGGTGACGTCCCTGAGCTTGTTCGGGGGGCATGTAGGCCAAGGTGCCAACCACGCTGCCGTGTTGTGTGTGGGCTTGGAGATCTGGCGACGTAACGCCGGCCTCACGTTCAACATCGCGTGTGGTGCGAACACTGGAATCGGGAGTGTCGCTTTCAAGGTCGATATCGGGCGGGTTGGAGGGAGAAATTTCTAGTATTTCGTCAATCGAAAAATCGTCGCCGACGACTTTCGCCAATCCCCAATCCATCACCTGAACTTCTCCGAAAGCTCCCACCATAATATTTGCCGGCTTGAGATCGCGGTGAATGACATGGCGTGAGTGTGCATAAGCAATGGCCTGGCATACTTGTTCAAAGATACCCAAGTAGCGGGTCAGATCCTGGCTGGTAGAAGATCGTTTGCTCAAGAGTTGGGCGAGGGTCTGGCCCTTCACGAGTTTCATCGAGAAAAAGGGCCGCCCGTCTTCCAATTCTCCAACATCGTAGATTGGAACGATTCCCGGATGCTGTAACTGACCCGCGATTTGTGCTTCCTCGACAAATCTCAGGCTGGCACCGGGTTGATCGGCCTTCGACCTCATCAAGAATTTGATCGCGAGATCACGTTGGAGTTCTTTGTCGCGGCTATGAACAATGACACCCATGCCTCCCCGAGCGATCTCATCTTTCAACTCGTAGCGGCCAGTTGCCTCGACCGGGACTACGTCGCATTCCTTTTCTTCGGGGAGAGTAGGGCGACCATTAGAGTGGCTTGCGAGAGAGGAATCTACCGTTTTTTGTTTGTCGACGCGATCTAATTTGGGTTGGCGGCCAGAGCTTTCCTCAATCATAACTAACCACCTGTCAGAAAATTAGCGAGTTCGAGTTGTTGGCTGAGAATGAGCCACCAAGTGCCGATCATCTTTTATGAAAGATTTAAGCCATAATTCTCTACCGCACTGAGTGTTTTCGCATCGACCGCGCCGCGGAACAAGCATTCTATTCTAGTATGAGTGTAACCTATTTTGGTCCGATGATTTGGCGTTTTTCAAGAATGCCAAATTGTCCGCCGCAGATTTCTAGAGCATCCGGGAGTCTGAAGACCGCATTCAGTGCTCAACCGGCTTAGGAACGTGGCCCTTTGGTAGAAAATCACTATCGCAATATGTGACTGGCCAACGATTCAAGTGAATCGACGGTTTCAACGTGTTGATCCGTTTCTTCGCCCTGGCAGCCCTTTCGGTTTAACCAAACGGCGTTCCAACCGTGACGCCTTGGCCCCCAGAAGTCGTTTTCGACACAGTCCCCTGTCATGTAAATCGGTACGTGGAGCTCTGACCCTAACTGCTGTTGAATCTTTTCTTCAACGGTGGCGTAGAAAGCAGGGTCAGGTTTTCGAAAACCAACACGTGCCGAACAAAAAACAAAATCAACGCAATCCAGTTCTGGAAACGCGCTGACCACTCCATGAAGCCGGCTGTCGAAGTTTGAGGCGATGCCAATCAGGTAGCCAGCCGACTTGAGAGATTCAATAGCGGAAGCCGAGTCGTCGAATAACAGCCAATTGGAGGGGGTGGCAAAGAAGCGCCACAGTTCTTCAAAAAGTGGTGCTGGATTAGCGACGTCCACGAAGACATCCTTGATCAGCCGGAACCACAGCTCATGTTCAATCCTGTCGCTAGAGGCAAGTTGTCCGGCCGTTTGCTGCCTCGCCGGTGTCTCTAAATCAAATAATTTTCGGCGTGAGTCTTTGAACCGAACTTTGATGTCTGCAAGCGATAGTTCAGAACCATGTCGCTCACCGTGGGCGTGGTAAACCTCGACCACTCTTGGAGAAGTCTTCAGAATTGTACCGACGGCGTCGAATAGAACGACCTTACTCATCAAGCCTCTGGACTAGCGTTCGATGGTTAGATCGTCATTTGAATCGATAGCGTTATCAGAGATGACTTGTACGGCTTTTAACGCGGCGACCTCGGCTTCCTTATCGGGGTAGTAACCTTTGTCGAACCCCGGATCGAGGTCACGCACGTTGGTGAAGTTTCTCAAACTGCTGATTGCAGCTGATGAGGTCGATTCTGCTTTCAGAATTGGAAGGCGAGCAGTTTTGAGGCTGTCTTTCTGAGTTGCTGGCTCTAGTTTCTGAGTTGGACTAGGAAGCGGCCGCATCTTGTAAGAATGGTTTTGAACCTTTGAACTGCTTTGGTTGAGGGATGGGGCCCCTGTGTTGTTGTCTTTGTTTTCCGTCTTGACTGCCTCTTTGGGCATCACTGGCAGTGGCTTGAACTTGAGTGGTCCAGGAGCTTCCGCGGTGTGCTCGATGGGTTCGCCACGGAATCTTTGATGCAGCGGTCGTAGAGCATTTTGCTCGCGGAAATGACGTTTGTGTGTAACCTGCTGCATCTCAACCTTGTTCGATTGGCGACCTAGGCTTTCGGCTGACTGATGTGATTGAGCTGGACGCGCTGTCAGGGTCAGCATCTTAGAACGCTGCTCGACCACCGATTCTCCGGCGGAGGTTGGTGTTTTGGGTTTGAGCGGTTTCAGCGCTGTGTCCAGAATACTCGTTTCGACCTTCTTGGGTGTATCTTTGAAGTCTTCGGCTTTATCTTCGAGATCGATCGCAGCTGAGTCGAGTGTTTCGATGATTCCCTCTTCCTCCGCAGGCTCGAGGTTCAGAGATGGGGTATTCGGCGAACCAATGTCTGCCGGCAAAGGATTCTCAAGCTCAAAATTATCTTGCGCCGCCTCGATAGGAAGCATTGAAGGAGTCGATTCGCCGCTGTTTTGCTCCAACGGTGCATCGACGACTTCTTGAGCGATCGGCATGTAGAACTCGGAAATGGGTTCAGACACAGCGTTGTCGCATCCACAACCGCAACCGAAAGACTCCGAAGATATCGCATCCACCGCACTGTCCGTAACATTAACATTGCTGGCAACAGACGGAGCGTAACCAAAATTTGAGCCTGCACTTGGGGCACGGTAGCTCATCTTTTTCTTCAACAGGCAGTTCCGAGACTTGCGAAAGGCATCGGCAATCCCCAAGTTAAGATTGGGCTTGTTGCCAACGGAGCATCCGCTGATGACAATGCCGGTCAAGCCTAAGGTAAACCACTTGTATTTGTTTGTGCTCATTTGAGTAACCGAAGTTGTGGGTCGATCAACGGCTAAATTTCTGATGGGCAGTAGGTGCCTCAAGCCGAACGTTTCCGATAGAGGTATCGACGTGTACAATCCGGCTCATCCGATTTTGAGCACCCACGGAAACAACCGAATTAACCGGTATCGGACGCTTGGTGATCAGATGTGAAACAGAGCGCAGGCTTTGGTCAATCGCTACAGCTTCTGGGAAGATGAAACGATTTTTCAGGTCAACAGGCTCTAAGTCCCTGTCAACGACCAATTACAAGACAGCACAACTGGTTTGTTGACTGCAAGCAGTGCCAGCAATTCTTGGTACTCAACCGAGCGTCCAGCCCCAGAACGGGTGTAGTATCCGAGTGGCCCGCGGCTGTTTAAGACAAAATCTCTTTCACAATTCTTGCGGGTTCAACGCCAGTGAGTTTGATATCCAGCCCTTGGAATTTCTCGGTGAATTTTTCGTGGTCCACGCCAAAGAGATGCAACATCGTGGCATGCAGGTCGTGAACGGTGACTACGTTTTCGACGCTGTTGTAACCCAGTTCGTCGGTGGCTCCGTACACAGTGCCTGGCT
>CAYTPS010000192.1:0-9662 GCA_964439245.1 uncultured Pirellulaceae bacterium
CTCGCGCTTCCTCTTTATCCCTCGCTCGCGCGTCGGGCTTGTATTTCAGCTCGCCGTGGTGGCACTAACCTTCTTACTTGGGGCAGCACCCACATTTGCCGAAAACCCCAAGCCTAACGTGTTATTCATCGCGGTGGATGACTTGCGGCCAGAATTGGGCTGCTACGGAAAAGAACAAATCGTTTCGCCGAACATCGATCGTTTGGCGGAGACCGGTACGGTGTTCCAACGTGCTTATTGCATGGTGCCAACCTGCGGAGCATCCCGAGCCAGTTTGATGACGGGACTTCGGCCTACGCGCGATCGGTTCGTTTCGTTTGATGCGATTGCCAGCAAAGAAGCGGCCGGTATCACTACGCTTAACTCGCATTTCAAGAACCACGGTTACCGCACTGCGTCACTTGGAAAGGTCTACCACAACCTCGCCGATAGTGCCGACGGCTGGTCCCAACCTGCATGGATACCGTCGGACAGGGGACTCGGATATCGGATCGAGGAAAATCAAGCGTTGGCGTCTCACGAGGATGGAAGGCGCGGGCCGCCATTAGAAGCGGCCGACGCTCCCGACGCTGACTATCCGGATTCGATGATCGCCACTCGAGCCATCGCCAACATGCAACGATTGAATGACGGAGACGCCCCCTTTTTTCTTGCGGTCGGATTCATGAAGCCGCATTTGCCGTTCGTCGCGCCAAAGAAATACTGGGATCTGTACGATCGTGACTCCGTTCAATTGCCTCCCAACTACCACGCTCCCAAAGATGCTCCACAAGGAGCCATTCACAAATGGGGCGAACTGCGTCGGTATGCAACCGTGCCGGCCAAAGGTCCGTTGACCGACGCGATGGCTAGGGAACTGATTCACGGCTACTACGCCTGCGTCAGTTTTGTTGATGCTCAGGTCGGTCGATTGCTGGACGAGCTTGATCGGCTGGAGTTGAGTGACAACACGATCGTCGTTCTGTGGGGCGATCACGGTTGGAATCTGGGCGAGCACACTTTGTGGTGCAAACACAGTTGTTTTGAAACTTCGATGCATGCGCCTCTGATTGTGCGAGCCCCAGGTGTCGGGAAAGGCAATCAGCGAACTCTATCGCTCACGGAGTTTATCGACATCTACCCATCGCTGTGCGAATTGGCAGGACTGCCGTTACCGGATCACCTGCAAGGCCAGAGTTTTGTTCGGCAGCTGAAAGATCCATCTTTTCCGGGTAAGTCCGCTGCCATCGGCCGTTTCAAAAACGGAGACACAATCCGCACCGACCGCTATCGATTTACTCAATACTCCAAGTCAAAACGCCAGCCATCAAGTCGAATGCTTTACGATCACAAGCACGATCCGCGTGAAGACGTCAACATTGCTGATCATGAAAAACAAGCTAACATGGTCGAGACGCTAGGCGATCGCCTGAAGAATTCGAACGTTGTTCCTCGCCTGCCAGAGAATATGGGGCCATCGGGCGCTTCAGAATAAGCCACGTCAGTTGTTTTCGCTCGAAAACTCAAGGCCTATACCACAACATCACAACCCGAAGCATGACCGAGGGACAATCCCGTCCCCCCTCGCTCACGCGTCGGGTTATGATTGCAAAGCGAGGGTTTGGGATAGGAGTTTAACCTCGTCGCATCAAGATTTAAATTTGAGGTAACTTCGTGAGGCATCACTACATTTCGTGCGCGGTGGTCGTCGCAATCATTGCGGTTACTGTTGATTCATTCCATAGCGCTGGGGCGTATGCGCAGGTAGCAGTCGACAAACCACATATCGTCTATATCAACGCCGACGATCTTGGGGTGATGGATGTTGGCTTCAACAACAAAGCGTACCATACTCCGAACATCGACAAACTCTGCGCTCAAGGTATGCTGTTTACTCAGGCGTACGCGCCGGCCGCCAACTGCGCCCCCAGCCGAGCATGTGTGTTCAGCGGGCAGTATGGTCCTAGGCATGGGGTCTACACAGTCAGCAGTTCTGAACGCGGCGACGTCAGACATCGGAAACTCATTCCGATTGAAAACACCAGGGATCTCAATCCGACAATCCTGACCATGGCGGAAGCGCTAAGGCAAGGTGGCTACAAAACCATCCATCTTGGCAAGTGGCATCTTGGCGACGATCCGGCGCAGCAGGGTTTCGATATCAACGTGGGCGGCAACCGAGCAGGCGCCCCGGGTAAGAATTATTTCAAGCCGGCTAAAATCAAGAACCTGAAGAAATACGGGCGCCAGTACGAACCCGGCACTCATACGGCCGACGTCTTTGCCGATCAAGCAATCAAGTTCATTGACAAGAACAAAAATGGCGACCA
This sequence comes from uncultured Pirellulaceae bacterium, assembly GCA_964439245.1. Classification (GTDB taxonomy): domain Bacteria; phylum Planctomycetota; class Planctomycetia; order Pirellulales; family Pirellulaceae; genus Mariniblastus. The sequence continues at coordinate 2,310 of CAYTPS010000192.1, forward strand.
GCCACTGTTCATTCACATGGCCTACTACTTGATTCATACGCCCTGGACACCGGTGCCGGGCATGGTCGAAAAGTATGAGCAACGGGGCGAAACGAAGGCCACCTACGCTTCCATGATCGAAAAAATGGATCAAAGCATCGGTAAAATCATGGCAGGCATCGATGCCGCGGGGCTGCGCGACAACACGTTAGTGCTGTTCACATCCGACAACGGGGGAATTTCGTATGCCTCGCCGCAGAAACCGCATCGATCCGGGAAAGGTTCTTATTTTGAAGGCGGCATTCGCGAACCGTTGTTGGTCCGGTGGCCGGGCAAAGTGAAGCCGGGAAGCAGCTGCGATGTTCCGGTCTGCGGCATCGATTTCTTTCCGACTTTCCTCGAGGCGGCCGGGCTTCCGGTTCCCGAAAACAAGGTGCTCGACGGAGTCAGCCTCGTTCCGCTGTTGACCGGTGCGGGCTCCATCCCCGATCGTCCGCTGTTCTGGCATTTTCCGGTGTATCTGGAAGCGTACTCGGGCGTGCTGGACGATTCGCATGACCCGTTGTTTCGGACTCGGCCGGGATCGGCGTTGCGATTTGGAAAGTGGAAGTTCCATGAATACTTTGAAGATGGACGCCTTGAACTTTATGACCTCGAAAACGATCCCGGTGAACGCAGGAACATCGCCGCTTCTAATCCGGAGAAAACCGAAGAGCTAGAACGGATGATGAATGATTGGCGTGAGGAGTTGAACGCGCCCGTCCCGACGCAGACCAACCCGCAATACGATGGGAAGGCGGAAGCCGCTGCTGGTGAAAAAGAGAGATCGAAAGAGCAGGAACGACAGGGAGTCACAGGGTGATTTCAAAATTTCCTGTGACGTTGACTCGTGGTCAGCGTCACGCGTTCGAAAAGCTATCCAAGCAGAATTCGGCTTAATTCCGATACAGTTTTTGAACCGCGAATGAACGCTGATCCATGCAAATGTCGGGTTCGTTTTTATTCGCGTTCATTTGCGTCTATTCGCGGTTTGTACCATGGCGACATGGCACGTCGGAAAACGACAACAAAATCCTGCCCAGGGTCAAACGTCGCATGCAAATGTTTCTTACAATCAATTGGGTAGGTTGAATCCGACTTGAATACATTCGACCAAACGTAGAAGCAAAAAGCCCATCCGGCTTACTATCCCAAAAGCTAAGGCCATCGTTTTGTCAAGAAAAGTGAAGCTCAAACGCCAAGGCCTGAGGATCCGAATCGAGGTGAATTGAAGATGCACATCCCAGCCTCACTTTCAACAAAGCTGACTGCGAGCATCGTCTTCGCGGTGTTTTCGATGCCCGGCGCGTTATCGGTCGCCAACGATACGCTGGTCGACGGTTTTCGCAGTCCGCCCGCTTCGGCTCGAGCTGGAACGTGGTGGCATTGGATCAACGGCAATGTTTCCGAAAGCGGAAGCACAGCCGATCTGGAAGCGATGAAAGAAGTCGGCCTTCAGGAGGTCCAAATTTTCAGTGTCGGCTTAGGCGACCCACAAGGCTCGGCGACCTACCTCAGTCCGCAATGGTTGGACCTGCTGAAGCATGCCGCGGTCGAGGCGCAGCGACTGGGGCTGCAACTTGGTTTTCATAACTGTCCCGGCTGGTCATCCAGTGGCGGTCCGTGGGTCACGCCCGAACACGCCATGCAAACCGTGGTCTTCAGCGAGGTCACTCATCGGGGCGGTCGTCCGTTCAAAGCGAAATTGCCGCAGCCCAAGACCAGGTTAAACTTCTACCGCGACATTGCTGTGCTGGCCTTTCCAAAACCGCAAAGCACGCAGCGCATCAAAGACCTTGATTATAAAAATCTCTCCGGCAGAGAACGTCAACGGCTGACGCCTGACGAACAGTCGGTGCCTCAATCTGCAATCGTACCGAGCACTGCGATCGTTGACTTGACTCGTAAGCTTTCGAGCGACGGGATGCTGGAGTGGGACGCGCCGGCTGGCCAATGGGTGATCCTGCGGATCGGTCATACCGCCAAAGGCAAAAGGAATCGCCCTGCTCCGTTTGGTGGAAGTGGCCTCGAGTGCGACAAGATGAGCCGCACAGCGGTGGACGCGTTCTGGGCCGGCGGCATCGATCCCATCATTGAGAAATTGGGGGGGCTGGTCGGGACCGTGCTGACCAACTGTGTGATCGACAGCTACGAGGTTGGTACGACCAACTGGACGGCGGGCTTCGACAAAGAATTCGAACGTCTTCGCGGATACGACTGCTTAAGGTACTTGCCGACGCTGGCCGGTTACTTTGTTGAAAGCGGTGAAGTGTCGGGACGTTTCCTCTGGGACTTTCGCCGCACGATCGGCGATCTGATCGCAGAAAACTACTACGGCCACTTCCGTGATCTTTGTCATCAGCACGGCATTAAGCTTTCGGTCGAACCCTACTGGGGCCCGTTCGACGGCATGCAAGTCGGTGCTCAGGGCGACGTGGTCATGTGCGAGTTCTGGAGTGGCGAGGTCGCGTTTTTTGATACGCCAAAGTTTGTCGCCTCAATCGCCAAACATAACGGCGATTCGATCGTGGGAGCAGAAGCGTTTACCGGAGAAGGAGGATGGGTCGAACATCCTGCCACCATCAAATCCATTGGCGACCGAGCATGGGCTCAGGGGATCAATCGATTCATTTTTCACAGTTATGTTCACCAGCCGTGGGACGTCGGACCGGGTTTGACGTTGAGCTACCACGGTCTCGAGTTCAACCGGCACAATACCTGGTGGAAACCCGGCAAGGCCTTTCTGGACTATGTCGCTCGGTCCCAGTTTTTACTTCAGCAAGGTCAGAGCGTAGCCGATGTGCTTGTTTTCACCGGTGAGTCATCGCCCAACAATGCGTTTGCGATGCCGGAGATCAAAGCGATGGGTTTTGACTACGATTTGATCGGACTGAACAAACTGGATTCGTTGACGGTCAAAGACGGATTGATCTGCAGCCCCACGGGCGCGTCGTGGCGAGTGATGTTGCTGCCGCCGACAACTTGGATGCGGCCTGAAACCCTGCGGCGGATTGCAAAACTGGTCGACGCCGGAGCAACCGTTGCTGGCCCGAAACCCAACAAGTCGCCTAGTTTGCATGCCTACCCGGATTGCGACCAACAAGTCTCTCGGTTGGCGGACCGACTGTGGGACCAGCAATTGATCCGGGATCAAACGGTTGCCGATTGTCTGGCCAGCACAAAGACGACTGCTGACTTTGCCGTCGATCATGGCAACCGGGAAGGACTCGATTTCATTCATCGCCACGACAGCGACAACGATGCGGATATTTATTTTGTTGCCAGTGCTCGCAGGGAAAAACGGCACGAACGCCTGCGTTTTCGAATTAACGGGAAACAACCCGAGATCTGGAACGCTCAAACGGGAGAAATTCAAAACGCGGCTCTCTGGCAAGACAATGGCGATGGAACAACCAGCGTTTCTGTCTCCTTCGATCCGGAAGGCTCGGCCTTTGTGCTGTTCAGAAAGCCGGCACCGCCCACGGAGCACATCGTCAAAACACAACAACAGCTTGGTCGGCCCCCTTTGGTCCCACTTTCCGATCTGAAAATCATCACGGCCCAATACGGTACGTTTCTTCCGGACGGTCTGCTTGATGTGACAGAAATTCTGGCCCGGCGGGTAAAGAACAATCGACTGGAAGCCGTCGCCAGTCGAGGCCTGTTTGGTCACGACCCAGCTCCGGGCTACAAGAAAGAACTAAGATTCAGTTATCAAATCGGCGAAAAGGATCAAGAAACTTCTTGCGTCGAACAGGAGGCCATCAGAATCGACGGATCGAAAGCGGGGAGTCTCAAAATAAAGCGAGCGGTCTTTGGCAAGTTCTCGAACGAACTGCAGGGCGTCCCGTCAGGATTCTATGCCCAAGATGTGACCAACAAAATCGAGGCCTTTATCGCTGCTGGTAGGTTGAACATTCCGATCGATGACAGTTTGATCGATAAGCTATCCAGTCAGGGCATCCATAAACGCTTGCGAATCGAGTATTCGATTGATGGAGTTCAATACAACAGATCGATTGCGGTAGGGCGAACGCTGAATCTGGCACGTGATGTTCCTGATCCAAAATTGGTTGCTGGCGACAACGGAGTGCGTTGGCTGACGCCCTACCCGGGCGAATTGACTTGCAAAACGTCCTCGGGGAACACCAAAACGTTTCGTGCAGAAGCGATTCCTGATCCAATCGAGTTGCCCGGCCCGTGGGACCTGAGTTTTCCTGTGGATTCCAAACCGCCGATTCAAACAACATTCAACCAATTGACATCCTGGTCGTTGTCATCCGACGATGCGATTCGATACTTCTCAGGGACGGCAACTTACCAAACGCGGTTTGACGTTCCTGAAGAAATGATCCGAGACAACATCTCGCTGGAGCTTGACCTTGGCAGCGTTCACGTGATGGCGGAAGTTTCGGTCAACGGAAAGAACCTCGGCATATTGTGGAAAGCACCGTTTCGCGTTGGTCTAGATGGCGTTGCCCAAGACGGGGCCAACGATCTGACGATCAAAGTTACCAATCTGTGGCCCAATCGATTGATTGGTGACGAACAGCTTCCCAGCGATGTGACGTTCAAAAGAAAAATGGTCAAGCAATGGCCCGGTTGGTTGTTGAATCAGACTGCTCGCACTTCAGGACGAGTCGGTTTCGCCGCGTACCGGCACTTTGACAAGGAATCCGATCTTTTGCCTTCCGGTTTGCTCGGGCCCGTGATCGTCCGCCCCTACCTGCACGTCGAGATTGCCCATTAAGCAACATGTTCAGTTCAGTCGTCGATAACTTCCGGCAACCGTCCTACATCCCATTTCTTGCCTCAAAGAAAACCTCACGCGAAGACGCAACGCTGTGATTCGAGCATTGTCCTTTGCGCCTTTGCGTGAGACCGTATAGGGCAACGTGCACCGTGGATAATTTCAACCTAGAATGAAGGCCAATCCACGCGAATGAAATGCTCATTTTTATTGGCGTTGTTCCGCGCTGTGTTCTGGCTGGCAGAATGCGAACCAGCAACGGCGGTGACTATGGTAAGATGCCAGCTGGAGAAAGCTTGCCGCGTAAGTGAGTATTGCCCTCAGGCCTTTCGCCCCATCAACTGATTCCAGACCGGATAGCAATTCGAAATCATGAAGCCAATCAATTTTTTCATCCTCGTTTTCAGTCTGGTTCTGTGCGTTTCCAACGCCCGCCCGATCTTTGCGCAGCAGATGAAGCCACCCGGGTTCAACGAACTGAAAATCGGCGACGCGGCTCCCGAGTTCAAACTCATGGGCATCGATGACCAATATTGGACCCTGGAAAATTTCAAAGAGAGCAAGCTTCTGGTGGTCCATTTCACGTCCAACCATTGCCCCGTTTGCCACGCTCATGACCCACGGTTGGTGACGCTGGTCAAAGAACTGGAAGGCAAAAGCGTCGCGTTTGTGGCAATCAATCCGAACTCAGGTGATGGCTTAAGAGCCGATGAGCTTGGATATTCAAAATACGACGACAGCTTCGAAGATATGAAGCCGTACGCGAAAGAAGAGGGCTTCACATTTCCGTACCTATACGACGGTGACACACAGAAAACCGCGAAGGCTTACGGCTGCGAGGCGACGCCCCACATTTTCATTTTCGATGAAGATCGCAAGTTACAGTACCGCGGTCGCCTCGATAATTCTCGGTTTCCCGATCCCGAAACGGTGAAGACTCAGGACGCCCGAAACGCCATCATGGAGCTACTGGCCGGCAAACCAGTCTCTGTTCCTGTGACACGGCCGTTCGGTTGCTCCACCAAGTGGCGAGAAAAAATTGCCAAGGTGGCCGAGGACAATAAGAATTGGAAATCGGCCAAAGTGACTCTCGATGAGATCGATGCTCCCGGGCTGGCCAAACTGGTCAAGAACAGGACCGGAAAATACCGCCTGTTCAACGTCTGGTCTACTTCCTGCGCTCCTTGCGTGGACGAATTCCCGGGACTGATTGCGGTTTCTCGCCGGATGGGTTTGCGGGATTTCGAGTTGATCACCGTTTCAACCGACTTGCCCGATCAGCGCGATCGAGCACTCGCGTTTCTGGACAAGTTCCGGGCTGCCTTGCCGAAGAAACTGGCACCAACATTGAAGCAGGAGGGCCGAACGTCGAACAACTATCTGTTCACCGACCCTGACATGGATGCTTTGATCGCGGCGCTGGATCCGCAGTGGTCCGGGGTGCAACCGCATACGGTGCTGGTCGCACCGGGTGGCGAAATCGTGCTCCGTCACACCGGAAAGATCAGCGAACGTGAACTGGTCGACGTTGTGCTGGATCAGATGTCGCAATACTACCAGCCGAAGGCCGAGTAGAACAAATAGGCCCTTCACCAGAATGCAGCGCAGCTGTTGGGCGACGTCTGGGAAGAGAAGAACACTAATCGGCACTGATTTTCACTAATCAACACGTGGTGAGTAAATGATTTTGCGGGCAAGTGCCAGTTCGTTTACCTAGCAAGGACGGCTCTTCATTTTCGACAGCGCCAAGTACTCGAACGAACATGGGCTCTCGGCACGGTATGACGCAAAACGGATGCGTGAGTTGGCAATAATGAATTCAAGCATGAACGTATCCTGACTAACGCTTTGGGCAGCTCCGCTCAAAGAGTTCACTTGATCTGGTAGGATCTTATGGCAGGATAGGACTTCGACTTGTTTACTGGCGTTGGCCAGAGAAAGCTGTTCAGCTTCAATTGAAAAATTTGGGCCCAACGCACTTTGCTGAAGTCGCTCCGGTCGATGTGACTGAAGCAACCCGTTCCGAACTATTCGCGTTTATTTGCGTCCATTCGCGGTTCTCTACTATCCTGTAAAACGACACGTTTCCATTCAAGCTTCGCGTGCTTGAAATTGATCAGCAATCCAACTTGAAGTCCTGTAACTTTCAGGTAGTTCAGCATTTGCCCAATTTCGTGGTCAGTTATCCGTTCGATCGTTTTGGCATCGACGATGATCTGCTCAAAGCAGATTAGGTCCGGAATATATTTGCCCAATTCAACTGACTTATACGTGATCGGAAATTCTGGTTGTTGCAAAGCGGGGATGCCTTGGATTTTGAAGTCAACCATCAGACCGTTTTCGTAGATCTTCTCGTGAAATCCATGCCCGACGGTTTTAAGGACCTCCATCGCACAGCCAACGATCTTGTGACATTCCTGTTTGAAGATTAGCTCAGTCATGGGATTAGTTTAAACCACGAATGGACGCGAATAAACGCGAATTTCAAATTGCAGGAGTGTTCAGAGATTTTCGACTTATGTTCATCGGTCGATGTGACCGAAGCGAGAACGAAAAAACAACTGGGTGCCATGCTTCACGCCTTT
>CAYTPS010000193.1:0-9658 GCA_964439245.1 uncultured Pirellulaceae bacterium
ACGTAATCCATAGCGTCGGCTTCCTCAACGTAGCTGGCTTTCTTACCAATGACGACGGCCAGCTCAACTTCCCAATCCGTTTTCTCGCCGCCGCGCGGAAGCACGAGATCATCATTGGGCCCTACCATGGCACTGGTCGCCTTGAAAAACACAACCGGCTCTGTTGGTGTTTTCATCCCTGACTCAGCGGCATGATCTTTAAAGTTCAGACCGATACAAATTATTTTAGAGGGGCGTTCAATTGGCGATCCTAAACGGGTGGTCGGGGGTACGACCGGGCAGTTTCCCTGATTCGCCCCCAGCCACTCTCGCAAGCGACCAATTCCTCCACTCTCGAAAAACTCCTCGCCGTATTGCGCTCCAAAATCTGAACAGTCCAGCCAAGTCCCATCATCAAGTTGTACGCCGGGCTTCTCTTGTCCGGATTCTCCAAATCGAATTAACTTCATCGTGTGTCTCTAAAAAAATGTAAGTTGAACCAAGGTGTAAAGACCACCGTTATGGTTTTAGGTTGTTGAATCCACCGTCTATTTCAAAATTGGCTCCCGTGACAAACTTTGATTCGTCAGAAGCCAAATAGACTGCCAGTGTTGCAATTTCATCAGGCGTTCCCATCCGACCGATCGGTTGCGTCGCAGAAAGATTGGCCATTATCTCGGCCTCTTTGCCGGGATAGTTCTCGGAGAGAAATTTATCAACGAACGGAGTGTGAACTCGTGCGGGGGAAATACAATTGCAACGAATGTTGTCGTTTACATAATCGCAGGCCACTGAGCGAGTCATCGCCAACACGGCTCCCTTGCTCATCGAATAAGCAAATCGGTCAGGGATACCAACGGTACAGGCGATTGATCCCATGTTGATGATGGCACCGCCTTGGTTCTGCTTTAGCATCCCGATTCCAGCATGCAGGCAGTTGTAGACGCCTTTAATGTTGACGCCATAGACGCGGTCCATATCTGCTTCGGTGGCTTTTTCCAACCCGCCAATACATGCGGTCCCAGCATTGTTGACCAGCGCGGTTAGTCCTCCAAAGGTCGAACCAATATTGGCAAACGTTTCTTGAACATTCTGTTGGTTGGTTACATCACACGCAAACGCATGCGCTGTTCCACTTGCCTTTCCGATGCGCTCAACCACGCTTTCAGCCGCATCGAGATTAAGATCAATTACGGCGACACGCGCTCCTTCGGCAGCAAATCGTAAACAGATAGCTTCCCCGATACCCGAACCGCCTCCGGTTACTGCAGCGACAGCTTCTCCCATTCGTTGACTTGCCATTGACCACCTTCTGATTTCGATCTCAACCCGCAACATTGCGGAGATTTATTCAGATTAGATCTTAACGACTACCAATCAACTTTTAACAGGTACTTCCCGAAAATTACCTTTCAAACAACCGAGACAAGATCAATTTCGAACCTAGTAGTCAATCAACAACATCAAGTAAAATACCTGAAAGTCGTGGCGGAGCATTTAATGGCGTCGACAGCTCAGAGTATGTCTATATAGCCACCATATTGTTAGTCATGAGGCGATGACGGTAAATGAAAAAAGAAACCGGTTTCCTCGCCCGTTGCAAACACAAACTGGCTTACTCGCTCAACGGCTTAATGAAAGATAAACTCTGTGTCCTGAAGAGAAGCGCTCTTGGCCTTTCGCGAGCGAATTGTCTTCCCGTGGTTGATCGATTTTGGGAGAACGAATATCCCAACATGTTCGTCATCCCCTTTGCGTGTCGATGGCGTCCATTCCTTTTCGATCCTAACACTCCCGTTGCCAGAGAACGCCGTTTTGAAGGTTAGCCCATCGCGCGGGGGGGCCGATGCGGTTACGACAACCAGCACATTGGGATTGTCTACCACATCGAAATCGATGTAGTCGACAGAACCTTTCGGAAGCGTTTTGGTAATTTCCGCCAGAGGCGTATCCCGGTGAAAGACGTATTTGGCGACGCCATCCGGCGACGTTTTCCGCTCGAATTCAGCGCATGTTTTAGACATGGGTGTAGTTGTGTCGCATCCGATCAATGCGATGAGCGCGACAAAAATAAGAGTTCGCATAGAGTGCACCAACTTGAGGTTTTTGAGGTACTGAGGCCTTACGGCTAAGAACGCAGAAAATCGTTTTGGTCGAAGCTTTGCCGGTCACACATTTGGCTAAATCAAAACTTAGGCCGAACGATTGCTGTATCGTCACAAACCAATTTTGGAAGCCTCCAAATTGGAGAAGAATCGTCGATCAGTGGGTTACGAGGTCGACAAATCAGTAGAACCCGATTGGTTGGCACGCGACGAAACACGAGAGCTGTTGAAAGCAATCCTTTCGGGGGGCCTGCCTTTGACAAGCCGCTATAGAAAGCAGCGATCACTGCACTCCGATGGACGCCCGCATGCCAATCACAATTGAGTGCGACGCTCGTAAATGCAAGCAGAAGTAAGTCGGATTTCGCCTAGGGGCTCGATGCAGTAGCGCCATCTATCGTCGTTCTTCGACTTTGTCATTGATCAAGATCGTTTGCTTCTTCGAAACAGAAACTTGAGTCACGAGTGACTTGTTGGGACAACTCACGCCAGCGAGAGACGATTTCCCCAGCTGGGATCAACCTTCGCTTTCCGTTGTTCCACTCTTTCAATGTGGATTGACGGTATTCGATTCCCAAACGGTTGGTCACTTCTTCCTCGTAGCAGCAGATCCAGTCGATCAAGCCATGGAGCAGAGAAATGCACTTACTCTTTTGCGAGTTGTTGGGAGTGTTTAGCCTGGGAAGGTCAGTGTCCGACCAAGGCGGCCGCTGAAGTTCGGATTTAGTTGTGTATAGAGGTCGAAACTGGTAGCGCGGCAGAAATATGCCGCCGATATCCGAGGCACCGTAAAAAACTCCAAAACCGCGAAGTACGATATTTCGATCACTCGGCAGGCTGATGCTGTAAACACTACTCTCTGAGCTGCGGTCTTCAGGAGGTGGGGTCCGTTGGAATCCAATCTCAACCAGCCAATTGCCTTCTTTGCGAGCAATGTCACAGCCCCAGCACCAAACTTGCTGGCTCAATAGATCTACTGCATCCGCAGCAGTGAACTTACTCACGGGGAATTGCCGTATGGGAACCACGAAAAAGGCTCAATTTGATTCGTTGACATTGATCGCGGCAATATTTGCCACCAACCACGAAGTAGCTGCAATCAACTGCAACCAGTCACCCGCGGAACTAATTCCGTAAACCAGCACACTTGCAATCCAGCAGAGACTGGCAACAGTTTGTCCAAGCCACTCAAGCTGAGTGATTCTTACGATCCGAGATCGTTTTCCCGAATTGACTTTGTTTGCGCCCTCAATCATCTATTTTTTCTCTTTCCACGCCTTCCCCCCAACTCGACAATCTAATACCGCAATGCCAGACGCGTCAGCATGTAGAGCATTCCTCTCCACAGCAAGAGAGGTCATCCAGGTACATACCCCACTGGCGATAGGCTTCAAGTTCTTCGGCTGGCAATCCCAGCGACGTTGCGATCGCTTTTGCCACAACCGCAAAGCGTTGACGATATTTGAAGATAAAGCAAAAGACTAGATTTTCGTGACGAACCGCTGGACCGCAGAGGAACATTCCTGGCACTATCGTCGATTCGTCATTTTCGCTTAGTAGTGGAAAACCGTCTTCACGCATCTCGAACTGATCCGAAACCATTTGGTGGCTACCAGAAAAACCGCCAGCCAACAGTGGCGGGGCTTTGGTTTGAAGTCCCCAGCCGTCGCGGGTATGCACCTCGTAGGTATCGCCTTCTTTCGTGACCGAGGTGACTGGAGTGTTTGGAAACAAATCGACTCTCTCTTTGAAAGACTCCGCCCGCATCCTTTGAAGCGAATAAGTCGAAAGAGCGATACTTGGATCGGAGCTATCATCTTCCCATGGGCACTGTCTATCAAGCAAGCGAACTCGCCTGCCGTATCTTGAAAGATGGTAAGCCGCATCGACGCCGCTTTCATAGCCGCCAATAACCACGAAGTCATTGCCTTCGAGCGCTTTGTATTGGGGTACGGTCGCTGTGTGGCGGCAAAGATCGCCGCCTTCGATGCCATCAATCCGCGGATACTGAAACTCTCCCGCAGCCCAAATGACGTGTTTGGCGCGCAAGGTTTCTTCCGATGTATCGACCCGGAAATCATCGCCAATTTTCGAAACCGTAGAACGTCGGTCTCAGGCTGAACCGGTATCTCGTAGAACTGAGCGACTCCCTGTAGATGAGCCGCGTACTGTTTGCCCGTCGGATGCTCAACACCAAGGCTATAGGCTGGTGAAACTCCAACCGCGATCGAATTCAGATCTAGCATTCCGATCGAGTTGGTCGGAAATGATGGGGTGATGAATCGAGTTTCGGCCGGCCAGTTAGCGAACGAAGCACCTACATAATGTTTGTCAAGAACAATGAAGTTTTCAATTCCCGCATGTGTTAAAGCGACAGAAACGCCGACCCCGGCTGCTCCAGCCCCAATCACAATCACGTCATAAGTCTTTTCGTCGCTTGAAGTTGTCATTGTCTTTTCCTATTCCCGACCGAGTTTGGCTGGCCAACCTGAATTCCCGCTCGTTTCATTATGGATGAGTTGGCTGAATCACACCCAGATGCAAATGGATTGCAAGTAGGGTTTGGGCGGTACGGATGCGATGGGATTTGGAGACTCAGCTTTAGCTTGCTGCTGAGTAGGGTCAAAGACGTGGCCCATTGTTTTTCCCTCGAATATTGATCAGAAGGAAAAAGGAAGACCACAGAAGGCATCGTAACTAGCGACAGCCGGATCGAGGATTGGATAAGTTTGTCGACGGCATACTTGCGTTTCGGTTCTCAACCAATACGAATGTTATGACGGTTGAGTCTATCGTCCGCATGCGGTGCTTGCTTGAATGATGGCGGCATCCGTGCGGGCTTTTTTTTGTTGATGCTGTATTTGCGGGTACAGCTTTTTGCGACTGACTAAAATTCAGCATTGCCCGGCGTGCGGGGAAACGGGATAACGTCGCGAATGTTGCTCATCCCGGTCACAAATTGCACCGCGCGTTCCAGTCCCAGCCCAAAACCCGCGTGTGGGACGGTTCCAAATCGACGTAAATCGGCATACCACCAATAATCTTCAATATCCAGATCCTGCGCTTTCATGCGGCGCTCAAGAACCTCAAGCCGATGCTCGCGTTGACTACCGCCAATGATCTCGCCGCCCCCCGGCACCAACACGTCCATCGCACGAACTGTTTTTCCATCGTCATTGCAATACATGTAAAACGGCTTGATCGTATCAGGATAGTCAAACAAGATCACCGGTTTCTCGAAATGCTGCTCGGTCAAAAAACGTTCGTGCTCGCTTTGTAAATCGATTCCCCATTTGACCTCGTAGTCAAACTTCTGCCCTGACCCGATTAGGATTTCGACCGCTTCGGTGTACGGCAATCTGACAAAATAGCTGTTGGCTACTTCCTGTAATCGATCCAGCAGCGTGTGCGATTCATCAATTCGGTCGTTGAAAAATGCCATGTCTTCAGGGCATTTAGCCAGCGCGTCAGAAAAGATTCGTTTCAGGAACGCCTCCGCCAAATCCATATTGTCCGGCAATTCGAAAAACGCCATCTCCGGTTCCACCATCCAAAACTCGGCAAGATGGCGTGAAGTATTGGAGTTCTCTGCGCGAAAGGTGGGCGCAAACGTATACACCTTCCCCAACGCACAGGCGTATGTTTCGGCTTCTAGTTGCCCGCTGACGGTCAGGTACGATGGCTTGTCGAAAAAGTCGAATCGATAGTTCAAATTCTCGATCTGCTCGGCCGCGATCTTGTTCAAGTCCATCGTAGTAACTTGGAACATCTCGCCGGCCCCCTCACAGTCGCTGGCGGTAATGATCGGGGTGTTTACGTAAAGAAACGACTGTTCCTGAAAAAACTGGTGAATCGAATTGCTGATACAATTTCGCACTCTAGCCACAGCGCCAAACGTGTTGGTTCTGGGACGTAGATGAGCCCACTCACGAAGTTTTTCGAACGAGTGTCGTTTCTTCTGCAGTGGATAGGTGTCTGGGTCCGCCCAACCATGGACTTCAATCGATTCGGCCAACATCTCGGTGACTTGGCCCCTACCGCCCGATTCCTTGATCTCGCCGATCGCGGTGATGCTGCAGCCAGCGGTCAGCGATTTGACATCCGAGTCGTAGTTGCTCATCTCTCCAGGCGCGACGATCTGAATGTTGCCTTGGCTAGAGCCGTCGTTGATTTCGATGAAACTGAACCCGGCTTTCGAATCACGCCGAGTCCTCACCCATCCCTGTAGTTCGGCGTTTTTGCCGATGGCCGATTCTTGTCGCGCGGCGGCGACCGATAGTTTCTCCGACATGACACTCCTTTTGGTGCGGTTCAGTTTGGAAACTATGTTTTACGTGGGAAGGGCCTTCGAAGGAAGGCTAATGCCGGTCGTCGATCTCGCAAGGAAAACGAGAACTTGCTTCGTGGGCGACCAAAGGCGGGTGACTTTGGCAACGTTGGGTGCAGCAAATACGGCGACCAAAGTTTGCCGGCCCCTCAAGGAAAGACCCGCAACGGTGTCTGCAACATTTGATTTAGTCGTAAAACGTGTCTTTGGGTTTTGCCGCGAATCCGACCAACGTCAACAGTGCAAACGTCACCACACCTCCCAAGACTAGTGGCCCGGTGGACTGAGACAGTTTGTTGGCCAATGACACATATGCGGCAACTGAAACGATGGCAAGGCTGAAGACCATCAACACGTTCCAGATGAACATGCTTATCCCGAGCGGTTTCTCGTCCTGCATGAGGTCAGAATTATTCATCATCAAGAGGAAAGCTAAATAGGCGATCGGCAACAAGATGATGGCAAACGTACTCGCCACGATCATTAGGTAGGTTTTCGATTCACCCTCCCAGAGAATCACCCAGCAGAGCCCAACGGCAACGGCGGCTAACGCACCAAGGACTCGCCAACCAGTGTGCTGGTAATTACCAAAAATCTCTCCGAATGCAAAACCATTAATCATCATCAGAACGACAATCGTAGAGAACGCCATCGCGAACGCGCCAAAGCCAAAAACAAGCTTCGAGTTTCGCTCACCCAGTAGAGGTTCGAGTGATTTGGCCAGCTGGTCGCTGTTGGGTTTTGCCAACGCACATGCCAACACACGCTCTTCCTCTGACATCCGAGAGATGACTTTGGCGAGATACTCGTTTTTCGATGCCGCGCGAGTTTCTTCGGGTTCTAGCTTGAAGGATTTCAGCGCCAATTTGTCATCTTCAGTTCCAGCTTTTTCAATTCTTTTCTCGACGCCCTTGGCTACCGTGCCAAAAAACGGACTGGTCGCGATAACAGTTGGATCGCTGTCCAATAATTGATCGTCGGCCTGCCCATGAAATCCGTAAGCGGTAGTGATCACAATACAGGATGTTACGACAACAAAGGGGATTGCCATTCCTGTTATCAGGTCCCAGCGAGCCAGGCCGCGGAAGGTTTTGTCCCAGCCGCGTGCCAACATGGAATAGGGCAGCAGAAAAGTCATGTTGATTCCTACCGCTGCTGCGGCAACGGCGATCATCTTTTCTTGTTTGTACTTTACCAATTCGCCGTTCCAGAATCCTTGTGCTGACTCACCGACCGAATCGGAGGTCAAAAGAGCATTCAAATCAGGAGCGGCAGCCGTCAGTTGGGAGAAATTTGGAATGAATCCGTAGAGAATATCCCAAGATACCTGCCCCTGCATGAACAGCTGAACAACGGCGGCAACGAAGCAAATGACGATAGCGCCAACGATCAATTTCAATAACCAATCAAACAGCTTATGCATCCAGCCCGGACGGAAGCTCATGAAAACAATGAAGAACGCGGCCGCTGCAATGATCGACGAAACAACCCACTTCGATTCCTTGGTGCCGTCAACCATGTCCGGCAACAGGTTGGTGTCAAAGGCATCGTAGGCTAGAGAGAACTGTGGAAGAATGAAGATCATGTTGGCCAGAATCGTTGCAGTCAACCAAGCGGTTCCCAGCACGGGGTTAACGTACTCATTCATGGCCGCAAAGGGACGCATGCCTGTGGAGAGAGTGACGTAGCTGATCGCCGAAAGCATAACGACACCACAGAAGATCGCCAATAATTGCACCCACAACAGCGAGTATCCGCCGGCCATACCTAGGTAAAGGCTTCCCAGCAGCGATCCTCCGCCAAGGGTGATGGCCGATTGCAGCCAGCCTGGACCTGAGAGACGTAGGTAGGCAAAAAGTGTAGCGATGGGGCCGCGCTCTTGAGCCTCAGAAAGAATTTCTTTGTCGCGGAATAGATGATCGTTCATGAAAGTGTGCTGTTAGAGGTGCGGTTTGGAATCCAAACCTTTGTTGGATGAATACGCTTGTAAGCCACCATTCTAACATGAGCAAAGCGAAGTGCGAGCGCTCTGTTTTGCACACTCTCCCAAAAGAAAGTCGTCTTGGCGTACGTCAATTTTTGGCTGTGGAGCCCAAAAGGCTGCCGATTCGCTTTTTGCTAACACCGGATCATGCCTGCCAAAAGCTCCCCACGCGGCTCGACTACTCGATGCCCTGGTCCACGAGATAACGCTCGACATCCAACGCAGCCATACATCCTGTCCCGGCAGACGTGATTGCCTGACGGTAGTAGTCATCAGCCACATCGCCGGCGGCATAGACTCCGTCAGCACTCGTGTTGGTGCGGAAAGGCACTTTCCAAATCAAATATCCTTTATCATTCATCTCAAGTTTCCCAGAGAGGAAATCGGTGTTTGGTGTATGACCAATCGCTACAAACATGCCGCCGACTTCCAGATCGCTGATCGAACCATCTTTGGTGCTCTTCAGCTTGATGCCGGAAACCAAGTCTGTTTCCTCGTCGCCCACAACCTCTTCGACAACGCTGTTCCAGAGGATTTCAATCTTTGGATGATTGATGGCTCGATCGGCCATGATTTTTGACGCGCGGAATTCATCGCGCCGTACAATCATGTATACCTTTTTTGCACCTTTGAGATTCGCCAGATAGCACGCTTCTTCGACTGCCGAATCGCCACCACCGACTACCGCCAGAGGTTTGCCGTAGAACACAGGAAGCGCTCCATCGCAAACCGCACAGGCGCTGACGCCTTTGTTTTTGTATTTTTCTTCGGACTCAAGTCCCAGCCAGTTCGCGCGGGCGCCGGTGGCGATAATGATCGTGTGCGTTTCAATCGGCTCACCGTTGCGAAGCATGACCTTCTTCACGTCTGAAGAGATGTCAATGTCGACTACGTCATCGGAGATGATACGTGTGTCGAAGTTGATGGCCTGCTGCTTCATCAACTCCATCAATTCGATGCCTTGAACCGCGTAATGGGGCGCGATCTGGTCGAGGCTGTTTCGCTTTCGTTTTTCTTTGGGATGATCGGGGATCGGTGGCAGGTTATAGTGGCGGTCTTTGTCGACCGCGCTCTCGACGAAAGCGCGGATGTTACCAAACGGAAAGCCGGGATAATTTTCGACTTCGGTGGTGAAAGCCAGCTGTCCCAAGGGAATCATCTGAACATCGGTACGAATGGTACCTTCGACCACAACCGGATCGAGATTTGCTCGCGCGGCGTAAATTGCGGCTGACCACCCTGCAGGTCCACTTCCGATGATGA
>CAYTPS010000194.1:0-9625 GCA_964439245.1 uncultured Pirellulaceae bacterium
GCGTAGTCTCCCAACCACAGCTGCGAGTCGTTTTGTCCCCGAAAGGTGAAAAAGGCTTTAGCCCGCCACGCGGCCACCTCTGCGGAATCCGCAAACAATAGGCGGCTGGGTTTCTTGGGTTCTTCTTGTTCGTCGTGGCGGCCAACAACCAGAAGGTAATCGTCTCTGACCGACGTGATCACAGTTAACGCGTAACAGTCACGCGCGTACCGCCGATTGTTGTCCAGAATCTCTAGCTGTTCACAAAGTGCGTTGGGTAAAAATTGATGCCCGACCTCGGATGTGGGAACTGAATCGTCATTCATTCCCGTTATGACCATTACTTCAGAGTCGTCCAGCGGAAGGTCCAGCCAACCCGCGAACTCGACCGCCTCTGGAATAGGCGAGGGCAGCACACGCTGCTCCGATGCCGCTTCGAGTGCCCATTGCAGCGCCTGGGCGGCGGTGACGATCGTGCCAAATTCGGCGGGAACCTGTTTCTGATTTGCTAGCGCAGAATAGATTGCCTCGCAGGCCTTTATGGTCGCTCGATCTGCGTCCACCGATTTGTTCAACTTCCGGTTACCGTATATTCGAACCAGCACCTCCGTCCATGGTTTGCTCCACTCAACGATGGGACGCGTGCCCTCAGCAAGTGGTTTCAGTAAATCTTGGACGAGCCAATGGAGCTCGTTAAGCATTTCACTGGTGGCAGCCGATGCTTTCGCTCGATGTTTCGATCTAGGATCTTTGGCGTCAACTCGTTTCGCGATCTTGCCTGGATCGCCGAACGGTTGCTCGTGTTTAACAAGAATTTTGTCCGGAAGGTGAGCATTCTGGTAGCTGTCTAACTCGCCAAGCCACTCATCATCCTCGATCGAATTGCTCAGCCATTGAAAAACGTCAGGATGCCTTACGAGGGAGGCGAACGAATCGTAAGTTTGTGCCTGCAGATAATCGCGGCATGCGATCAACAAGCGCACGGGGGCCGTTTCGCCTAACGATCGGCCGGCGAGATTTCGATAGGGGACGTCGATAGCGCTCATCGCTCGTTCGAGCTGCGGTATCACGGTTGAATCCGGTGCTCCGATGGTGACTTGGTCGGTTGAGTAATTGGTTCCCGCCGGCAAATGTGTCAAGTAATGGGACGCGGCAAATGCTTGGTCGGCTGGGGTGTCCACGATCAAGATTTTTTTGTCATCAATCTTGATATCAACGTCCAGCCACGCGGCAGTTATCAAGCTGCCGAAATCGTTGAAGCGATCGGCCATGGATTGTTCGGCGACGACCATGCACGTTACCGAAGACGCTATCTGCTCGAGCATGCCTGAGATGCTTCGGTTAAGATCGGCAACGGCGATCAGCACAACCTGTTTGTTGGTATCGCAACGTTTCTCTCCAATTTTCGCACCGGCGGCGACGTAGCTTCTTGCCGCCTGTCTGTCCCACAGGTTGGCGCTGTCGAGAATCTTGTAGTAGTGTTTTTGGATCACCTCTAACGCGTCCCACCGCGCTTGTTCGTCCGAGAGAAAATTCTTGACTCCCCGAACCTCACGCGCCACCGAACGGAAGCTCCAAATATCGCTTGCCAAACGCGTGTGTAGCCGCGAAAGAAGTTTCGCCAACGGTTGCCACTTTTCTAGCATCTCGGATGAGTCTGCATCGGTTTCTTCATCACTTGGTCGACCAAGAAGCGCCTCGATCAATTCGCGATCAGCCTGGCGAAGCGCTTTGCTCCAAGCAATTTGCTGGGCCAGATCGGTGGCCAGCGTTTTTTCGGCGGCGTAGAGATGTTCGGGGAGGTCACCGACGGTGATGATTTGCGGAGGCGTAAACCGAATGTTCTGTTCAGCCGTTTTCTGAACGAGAAGTTGCAATAGGCGTTTGGAAGATCGGCTGGTGGGAAGTACCAGCAAGAAGTTTGAGAGATCTAGCCGCTGGGTCGCCGACGAATCATGCGAGTCAATTTTTGCGTATTTTTCGACGATTAAGTCAACCGCCGAATGAAGCGGCGGTCGGCTCAAACCCAAAAAGATACGTTCGATTTTGTCGCCCACGGCTGCCGTCCATGTAATCTCTGATGCGAATGGTTCAGTGTCAGAACTGCTACACTGAGTGACCTGCGTAGATTATAGCAATTTTGATGGGGCAGGGGAGTGACGCACAACATCAACGACAAGGCGCTTAAAAACCGACTTTGCGTAGAGGCGGTTTCCTATAGGTCACCGCGCGCGTCCCCTACGCAAGAAACTTTCCGGTGAGGGACTCAGAGATTTTGGCAACGTCCTCCGGTGTCCCGGCGGCGACAAGACTACCTCCACCATTACCGCCCTCAGGGCCTAAATCGATCACCCAATCGGCGTTGGCGACTACGTCCAAGTTGTGCTCGATCACGATCATGCTATTGCCCTGATCCACAATCCTGTGAAGAACAGTAAGCAGCTCATCGATGTCGGCAAAATGCAAGCCGGTTGTGGGTTCGTCCAGCACATACATCGTGTGGCCTTCACGAGGCACAGAAAGTTCTTTGGCCAGCTTAATGCGCTGCGATTCGCCTCCGGAAAGACTGTTGGCTGGTTGGCCAAGCTTCACATGTCCAAGTCCAACATCAGACAAGCACTGCAGCACTCGCGCGATACGACTGAACCCGGCAAACTGCTCTAGCGCTTGTTCGACCGTCATCTCTAGAACGTCAGCAATTGAAAATTTGCCAAATTTTGCCTGCAGCGTGAGCGGATTGAATCGGCGACCTTGGCAGGCGTCGCATTTGACGAACACGTCCGGAAGAAAATCTAGACGTACTTTTTGATGCCCATGTCCAAGACAGTGCTCGCAACGACCGGATTTCGAGTTGAAGCTGAATCGCCCGATCCCATAGCCACGCTCTTTGGCAACACGCGTCGAGGCAAACATCTTGCGAAAATCATCAAACAATCCGGTATATGTTGCCGGACAACTTTTGGCTGAACGGCCCACCGGTTTTTGATCGACGAACACGAGCGAATCGATTTGTTCAAGTCCCTCAATGGACCTGTGAGGTGCCGGCGGTAGCGACACCAAATCCAAATGTCTCTTCAAAGCGGGGACCAACGTCTGGTTGATCAACGTACTTTTCCCACTGCCGCTAACGCCAGTAACGCAAGTCAGAACGCCCAGCGGAACGTCAACGTCTAAATCCTTCAGGTTGAATCCCGCCGCACCACAAATCCGGATCATACGACTGTCTTCGATGGGGCGGCGCTCATGGCGTGTTTGAATGGATTTGTTTCTGGACAAATACTGGCCGGTTAAACTGTCGGCCGTGGATTCAATCTGATCGGTCGTTCCGGAAAAAGTCACATTTCCACCCTGACGTCCTGCTCCAGGCCCAATTTCAATCAAGCGGTCGGCTGCGCGCATCATGGATTCGTCGTGTTCGATAACGATCATTGAATTTCCGGCGTCTCGCAGAAGTCTAATCGAATCAATCAACCTTTGATTGTCGCGCTGATGCAACCCGATTGAAGGCTCGTCAAGGACATAGCACACGTTGTTCAAACCAGCACCGACGGAGGTTCCAAGACGCGTCCGTTGGTACTCGCCACCGGAGAGCGTGTCACTGGACCTGCCGAGAGTCAAGTATCCGACGCCAACTTCCACGAGAAACGAGAGTCGTTTTACTACGGCACTGAGAATCGGTGCGCTGACTTTTGATAGCTGCTCCTCATGGTCTGCAAATTGTAAGTTTTCAAAAAAAGCCAGTGCGTCGCTGAGCGACATTGAGACAATTTTGGCCATGTTTGCATCGCCCAGACGTACGGCATTGGACGCATCGTTGAGGCGGCTACCGTGGCATTGGTTGCACTCAAGTCGCGTCTCCATGTCTAGTAACCGATCGCACCAGTCGTCATCGAGTGACGTAGAGAGTTCGCGCTCCAGCAGCACCATCAAGCCGGGCGCATTGCGGTCATTGTGGTACAACAGGGTTTCCCACTGATGGGGATCGAGTTGCTCCAACGGTGTTTCAAGGCCGACTTCGCCGTCCAATTGATCCAAAAGCGGCGTCAGTTGTTGGGCTTTCTTCAGATAGGCTGCTTTTGACAGATCGCTCCAAATTACGACAGCTCGGTCAAGTAGCGATAAAGATCTGTCTGGGATGATTTGACCTGGATCGAAATGAATGGCGAATCCCAATCCACTGCAGGATTCACATGCTCCCAATGGACTGTTGAAACTAAACGAACGTGGCTCAACTTCTGCGTAGTTAATGTCACACGCCGAACATGCGTAGCGCGTGCTGTAGAGTTTTTCATCCCACTGCGACGGATCTGTTTTCGTTTGAGCGTTTGATTTTTCGGGCGTCAGCCAAGATGCGATCACCGTCCCACCGCTCATTTTGATCGACAATTCAATCGCCTTGATCAAACGCTCTTCAATGCCAGGTTTGACGATGATGCGATCGGTGACGGCCTCAATCGAATGGGGAAGACTTTCGGGCAACGGCTTGATGTGGTCGATGTCCTCAATCACACCGTCCACTCGCACCCGTACCAAACGTTCCCGCCGAACCGATTCGATCGCGGCTTCATGGGATCCTATCTTGTGGTGGACCACCGGAGCCATCAGCATTAGGCGCGTCGATTCGGGCAACCTCATCAACCGTTTGCAAATATCTTCGGGCGACTGTTGGTCGATCACGGCGTCGCACTGATGACAATGCACTTCCCCAACGCGCGCCATCAGTAGTCGAAGGTAGTCGTAGATTTCTGTTACCGTTCCTACCGTTGAACGCGGATTCATGCTGTCCGGATTCTGATCAAGGCTGAGCGTTGGCGGTAGGCCGCCGATCGAGTCGACGTCTGGTTCAGGAAGCTGTCTAAAGAACTTACGCGCAGAGAATGGTTGGCTCTCAAAGAACTGCCGTTGACCTTCGTTGAACAGGGTGTGGAAAGCGAGAGAACTTTTCCCGCTGCCACTACGGCCCGTGACAACCACCAGTTGGTTGCGCGGGATGTCTAAATCTATGTTCCGCAGGTTGTGCGTGCGAGCCCCACGTATTTCGATGCAGTTGGCAGCTGAACTCGAATGTGGGGAAGGCTCAGTTTGAGTATTGGCCGGCGGCATTGGCGAATGAGGATTGGCAGAAGAAATGACGCGTTTTCGGTCCGCCGATGATAGCCGATCGCAGTGGAGGTAGAAAGCCTAACGAGATAGGCGACTGTACATCGAATGAGCACGAACTTTTGCTTAAGGCCAGTGCTCGATTGGCGCGATCAACTAGCGTGCTGGGTACTTATATGCCGGATTGTCTGGACTGAAATCCAAATCCGTGAAGCCTTGGTTTAGAGCGATCTTGGCGTAAGTGTATTCTTCGATCAATTCTGGTTCGGCCCCTGGGCATTTGGGCCAATCATAAGACACAAATCGAATCGGCAAGTTCAGCTCCTCATCGATGAAAACCTGTGCTTTGTGGAAGTCGTAAGGCGCCTTCCGTTCGTGGTGCCGAAGTTCAATCAACGAACATTTACGCTTCATTAACTCAACGTCGTCTCGGTACTGAACCTCGCACATCCCGGCATTCTTGTCCCGTTCGGCTTTCTCAATCAGTTTGATCATGAGGTTTTCAAGCCCAACATCGTAGACAGGGTATTTGTTGTTCTGCATTGCCAGCCAGCCGTCGGGGTCAAGGTGAAGCCGCTTCATTCCCATGATGCCGGCTTCGTGAACGCACAGTTTGTTGTCGTCTTGGCCTTCAACCCAAATTACTTCTCGCCCGGCACACTTGCGGGGTTTGAGGAATTTCATGTAGACGCTGAAAGGCGTATTGCCGGCCTCGGTTTTGCGTGGACAACGAACTTTTACACGCATGTACGACGGAGACGAAAGCACGCCGTTGACTCGTTCGCGTTTCACAAGGATCGCGCTGTAATCGGATACGGAGGCTCGCATATTCGCCAAACCTTCGGTGGCAAGTGCGATCGCTTTGTCCAGCGGGTGGCTCTGTGTGGCTGATTTCGCGGCTGTCGGGGAATCCCCGGCGGCAGCCTCAGGCATCAGCAATTCAGGTACTAGATTTGTGTTGGGAACCGCTTCGACGACTGCAACGCTACTGGCCAGTTTGGCAGGAGTTTTTTCCCGGTTGAGCTTGGACACGCGAAACACTGGTTCGATCGTGTCTTTTTCTTCTGCTTCAGCAACACTCTCGTCGGATGCAACTGCAGCTACTTGTGCGAACGCGACAGGACTCGAGTCAAAAACAATCAGCGCCGACAAGGTCGTCAGAGACCATGAAAAAGCACACTTGACGATTTTGGCTCTGTTTAGCATCCGTTCCTCCGTGAACTGCTCGATTCAGCTCGAGCAAATTAGACAAAATCCGTTTTGCCGTTTCACCACTCCCGCCGTCTAAGGGGAGTCTAGCGAAGTGATCAAAACTTGGCAATCGACTTATTTTCAAACGGCATCGCCCACCACCGCTAGCAGGCCGCCGCAAAACTTGTTATCGCCATTCTACGGGCTTTAGCTGTGGCTCTTAAAAGATATGATCGGGGGCATCGCTAGATAAGTTACCATTTCACATGGGCAATCGGCACAGGTTGCCAACGGCATGGATAACTGGTGCAATCGTCAAAAAAACTTTCCAATTTTCTTCCAGCCTTTTGTCCATTCCCGCCTTTTGGAAGGGGTCCGCCCGAAGACCAGCTCAATCGGTCACGCGCTGAGCCGACACGACAGCGGATTCCAGCAACGGAATTCCTGGCACGGCGTAAGAGCCACAAAATTTGATCCGCGACTCACGCTGGTTAATTTGCGTCAATGCTTCCCACAATTCTTTCGAAGCGTTCGTCACGACAGGTCGCTGTAAATTGGCAGAGCAGATGATAGAAACGGCCGATGGTTGCTCGAGCGGTTTAATGGTTTGAAAAATTGGCGTAACTTGCGGCCATTGAGTGTGAAATCTATTCAGCCAAACGGTGCACATTGAGCCAAGCTGGGAAGTTTCAAAGTTAAAAACAGCCCAGTCACGCTCTCGTTCTGGCATGAACTGCTGGTCTGTATGAACAACAACCAAAACATCCTCGTAGGTAAACCCGGCCATGACGGTTTGAATATCCAGTGAAAGACTGGGGCACAGTTGAGCAACATGATTGGCTTGGGTTGCAACAATGACGCGATCAAAATGCTGCGACTGGCCGTCAAAAGAAACCGTCACCGCGTCGGCGGATTCGATCACACTTGTAACGCTGGTTGAACAACGCAAGTCATCAACGCTACCGACGAGCGCCTCGACGACGGCTGAGGAGCCATTTGAGACCCGCCAAAGTCCCTTTTCTGAAGCAATCTTCTGCATGGCGTTTAGCAAGATGACAGCCGGATATTCGCCAATGGCTTGATCGGAACACGTGCAGACGGTTGCCGAAAGCGCAGGGAAAAGAAACTCACGCGCAAAGTCATCCGAGAAATTGTGTTGAGCCAAATATTGAGAAAAACTCCCGTCAGCGGCACCGTTAGCCAAATCCTCTATCGCTTGCCCTTGCAAACGTCGGAGGTTCTTCAGCGTTTCGGAGGATCCAATGCCGGTGGCAGCACTCAGCCGCGCTTTCCAGTCCACTGGAATCGCAAAAGAAAAAGAACGGCCGCTTGCGCGGTCGAAAAATCTCTGACTGGCGGAGACTGGCTCGCACTCGATGTTCATTTCGTCGTACAGTTGGGCAACGGTGGGCCACAGGTCGGAATTGAACATTCGCGACGGAACGTCACCGACGATCTGATGGCCGTCTATCTGCAACTCGAATCCGTGCGCTCCCATTCCTGGCGAGGGCAGTCTTTCAAACAGAGTGACGTGATGGCCCTGAAGCTTTGACTTTCGGGCGGCGGCGAGTCCGGCGATGCCGCTTCCGATAATTGCAATTTTCGCCACAAGTTTCTCGAAACAAAGGAGAACGACCGATGCGTCCGTTACTCGTTCATCCGAATTGCAGGAGGCGAACCAATAATGGCCAATCCTAGGTCGCCGATTTTTTCAATTCAACGAGTTGCTTACGTTCGGGCCGAGCCTTGTAGAACGGGTCCAACGGGTAACAGCCCGATACCATACCGTTTCTGGGCGCGGTTGTGCAATCACTGAAGGTGCGACATATTTTCTTGCGTTGTAGTTTCTCGCCGGCGATCACATCGGCCGGTAGGTCCGGATAGGAAAGTACCATGCGACCTAATCCCACAAAATCCACTTTTCCGCCGGCGACAACTTCTTGGCCAACGTGTGGTAGAAAGTCCTGAAGATAGGAGTAACCGGAGCCTACGAAGACTAGGTTCGGGAAAGCTGCTTTCAGAGCAGCGGTAGCATTAATCTGTCTCGCCACGCCTACCAGCGGATCTTCAGGTGGTTGATAACCATCTGAGGGTGGCGCTGTTGCAGGCCGTTGAATGTGTGGGTTGTAATAGGGGCTGCCGGCGGACGCACAAATCAGCTCTACGCCCAACGACTCCATCAGCTCCATCAACTGCTTGGGTTCATCCAGGTTGATTCCGGCACCTGTACCGTCGCCACCAAAGGCGTGGCTGTACTGGTCCGAGCTTTGTTTCACTCCGATTTGATCTTCGCCTTTGGTAAAGGGAGAGAAATCGAAGATGCTAATGCGGCTTCCGATCTTTAGTCCTGGGACTTCGGCTTTGATTCCTTCGACGATGTTACGAATGAACCGAGTGCGGTTCTCGAAACTGCCTCCGTACTTGCCTGGCCTGTCGTACCCGCTTAAAAGTTCATGCCCAAAGTAGCCGTGGCACTGTTTAATGTCGACAAAGTTGTACCCGACAGACGCCGCCATTTTCGCGGCCACGATGAATTTATCAACCAATTCATCAAGGCCTTCATCGGTGATCGTCACAGCAGCTGGATCGGCGATAGAGAATCGGTCGTCGAGAATTGGATGAGCATACGCAATTGTGGGCTCGAGGGTGTCCTTCTTGTTTGGACGCGCGAAGCGTCCTGAGTGAGTCAACTGCAGCCCGACTTTAAGCCCGTCGGTATTGCCGAATTTCTCTTGATGAGCGTCCGTGAGCGTTTTCCGCAACGACTCGAGAGACGAAATTGTGTCAGGGTTAATCATCAATTGGTTAGGATTGGCACGCCCCTCTGGGGATACAGCAACGGCCTCGCCACCCCAGATCAGCTTCGCCCCGCTGATGCCGAACAGCTTCCAACGCCGCCGAGTAAGATCCGTTGGGTGACCATCTGTTGTTCCATCCCAGCCCTCCATCGGCAAGATTGAGAAACGATTGCCGACAGTGCCCAGACAAGTGTCGATGGAGCTGCCTAACGCTGATTCTGCTCCAGCATCCGGACTATCGGCTACCTTCAGATCAAGTTCAAGTTCTGCGAAACGAGCTCGAAGTTGCTCGGGAGTCTTTAGAGAGGTGAGCTTGGGGAATTTCACAGTAAATCTTCTTTTTAGATCTGAAACGGTGTATAAGTAGGAAAAAGTACGCTGTTACGCCTCGAATTGAACTCAGACCGCAGCACGTTTTAATAATTATTACACTGGGCTGGGGCAAACCACAAGTCCGCCATTTGCGATTAGTTATCGGAATCGAAAATCTTTCGACCTACCGCTATTAACCAACTGAGAGACTGTCTCAACCTGTTACTTACGCAGGTGTTGTGAAG
>CAYTPS010000195.1:0-7816 GCA_964439245.1 uncultured Pirellulaceae bacterium
TACTCTTCGATCGTTGGCGTTTCACCGTTGCGTTGACGAATCAGAAATTCGTCTGCGATCTCATCCAGTTGGAATTGGAGCTCGTTCGGAGTCATTGCCTTTATCCGAACCCGGGGAGATCTTTGATTTCTTCTCGGATGTTGCCGATCGCACGAATGAAGCGTTTGCTGGTCGTCTGCTTTGCCAGCCCAAGCACTTCGGCCGTTTCGCCGTTGGTCAGCCCTTCAAACATTCGCAATGCAATGATCTCGCGATCGTTATCGTCCATCTCGGCAAGGATTTGATGAAGCCGCAACGATTGTTCGGCACGAATCGCTTTGCCACAAACGGAAGTGTACTTTCCCATCAGATGTGCAGCCAATGAGATCGCAGACGCTTGTGAGAAGTTGTTGGCGATTTCCCGTCGAGCGTCCCTTTTTTGGGCACCAAGATGTTGGCGGTGAATTCGCAGCAATCGCTCGTGAGTCACCAGCCTGAGCCAGACATAGAACGACATATCCTTTTTCCCGAACTCATTCAATCGCTGAGCAAGGTCGACGTAGGCTTCCTGCAAAACGTCAGACGGATCGATGCGTCCGCGAAGATTTTGGTCGAGGCGAAAAGCCACCATTCGTCGCAACTGGTCTTTGTATTTGCAGAACAGTTCCGCAAGAGCCTCTTTGTCTCCGTCGGAGGCGTGGGCAATGAGCGAATCGATCGATTTTTGGCTGTCGATGTTCAAGGTTTGGTTTGTGTCAGTGAATGTGACTCTATAAATCTCAACACTCCCCTCTCCCCTTGAGGGAGAGGGGTCGGGGGTGAGGGGTTAATCCGCGCTGTTTAGCGTCTCTTTGATCTTCTCAATCACTTTCTCAGTCTCATGCTCAACTTCAGCACATGTAAATCGAAGAACTCGAATTCCTTGTTCTTCCATCCAACGTGTCCGTCTCGCATCGTATTGTTTTGCCTCCTCGCTCATGTGGCTCGAACCATCAACCTCAACCACCAACTTCGCAGCTGCACAGTAGAAATCTGCGGTGAACTCCCCAAGCGGTTGTTCTCGTCTGAATTTCTGATTTGCGATTTGGCGGTTTCTGAGCAGTTGCCACAGGAGCCGCTCCCACTCATCTGACATTTGGCGACGGAGTCTGGCGTATTCGATGGGGCTGAGGTTATTGGTCATGGTTTGCGGTGTGTGTCAGCAACACCAACTCCTTTAACCCTCACCCCCAACCCCTCTCCCCAAATGGGAGAGGGGAGCGAGGTAATATGAGGGGTTCGAGGTAATGCGAGGTTTTGAGGGTCAGTTTAGGTTCCGAGGATCAGTTTAGTTTTGGCTTTCGATGTCAAAAAAGCAATTCTCCCCTCTCCCCTTGCGGGAGAGGGGTCGGGGGTGAGGGGTAATCCGCGGTGCTTAACACCTCATCGGTTTTTCGGTCACTTCCTCTATTTGATGCTCAACTTAAGAACAAGTAATTCAATCATTTGGCGGCGGAGTCTGGCGTATTCAATTGGGCTGAGTTTTTCAGTCATGGTTTAGGTTGTGTGTTTCAGCAGCACCAACTCCTCTTGACCCTCTCCCCCAACCCCTCTCCCCAAATGGGAGAGGGGAGCGAGGTAATTGAAGAGGTCATTCTGATTTTCTAGTTGGGCAGTTTGCCGACTTTACTCGCGAAATCCCCGCTCCTCAGTCTACCTGCGCTCCTTCCGCGATTGTCTCCCGGCCGTAGCTCAAATTCCTAGAAAAAACGACTAATTCAATTTTTCGGGTTTCTCGGGGGACAGCTTCACTCGCCGCGCAGGTAGGTCCGGCATCGTTATCGCAACAAGATACTGCCTCCGAACACCGAAAGCCCACCAGATGTCCACGCGAAACAAAAACCGCTCCTCCCGTTCGTCCCGTCGCACACCACTTACATTTGAACGCTATGAAGACCGTCGAATGCTGTCCTGCACGCCCGGCGGGGATGCGGATGACCAAACCTGCGAGGCGACGACGCTTCATTTGGGCTCTTTTAACAATGGCTCAATGTCCAGCTCGACCGACGTGGACATGTACGAAATCTCGGTGGGAACAGCGCCAGGAACCAGTCTCGATTTCGAATTCCTTGTCGCGCGGACCGATGGAAACTTTGATCCATTCCTGCGATTGTTCGACAGCGATGGAGTTGAGTTGGCCTCTGATGACGATGGAGGCGACGGGCCTCGAGACTCATTCATTTCCACGACGCTTCCAAATGCTGGAACGTACTATCTGGGAGTCTCTGCTTTCACCAACACTAACTATAGCGCCGAAGACGGCACCGGCGACACGTCAAGTTCGAACTCAACCACGACTGGCACCTACACGATCATTGCCAGCGATAACAACGACCAGGTCAGCGAAGCGTTGCCAATTCTGATTGGGCAAACGCGAAACGGTTTCGGCATCCCTCACGAAGGCGATGTGGACATTTTCGAAGTCGAAATTGAACGCGAAAGCTCTGGCTCTCTCGAATTCACTTTTGATGTCGAAGCCTCCAGCGCCAGCGCACTCGATCCCTACCTTCGTCTGTTTGACTCCAGCGGAAATGAACTGGCCAATGCGGACAACACGGTCTTTACCCAGCGAGCAACGATCAATCACACGTTCGATTCCGAAGGCACCTATTACATTGGCGTGTCTGCGGACGAGAACGAGGATTACAACCCGATTAGTGGATCCGGCAAAGAGTTTGGCAACTCGACCGGCAATTACACGCTTTCCGTTAGCGACAACAATGACGAGATCGACGAAATCAACCAGCATTTCCGGACCAGTGGCACTGGCGGAACAATCACAGAGAACCGCAGTATCGACCTGCCTACGGACATTGACCTCTATGGGATCTCTGGTTTCGAAGGCCAGACAGTTCAGTTTGATGCGATTGGAAGTAACGGACTGGACACTTTCATGCGGCTGTTTGACTCCGATGGAACCGTGCTTGCGTTCAACGACGACGTGGTCGCAGGGAATACAGACTCTCGCATTACTGACTTTACGTTTCCCGAAACGGATTTCTACTACATTGGCATCTCATCGTTTGGCAACTCGAGCTACGACCCCAATGATGGTGACTCAGGCAACGGAGGAACGACAACTGGCATTTACGAACTTACTTCCTCAGACCTTGATCCCAACGACACAATCAGCGAAGCGATAGACGCGGGAAACATCAACGATTCGGTGTTCCAAACTGCCGGTCGCAGTCTCGATAGCGACATGGATGTCGACTTACACAGGTTCACCCTAACCGAAGCGACCATTGTCCATATGGATATTGATCTCACCTTTCCGGTGACTGGTTTGGATTCTTATTTGAGGCTGTTTGATTCGACCGGCGCAGAAATCGCGGCCAACGACGACGGCAATGCACCGGATGAAGTAGCTTTATTCCCAACCGATTCTTACCTTGCTCGCTATCTCCAACCGGGAACTTACTACGTGGGCGTTTCCGGTCAGGACAACGACGCCTACAACATCAACAATGGTTCAGGAGACCAGCCGGGTGACGTCGGCAGTGGATCCTATCGCTTGCGCATTCAACAAGGCACTGATGTTAACACCGCCAGCGACGAGATCGACTTCAATGATGATGTGCTCACGCTGCGAGAAGCCATCGATGCGGCCAACGTTGTTCCCGGGGCTCAGACGATTACTTTCGATCCGACCACCTTTGGCGTGACCAACCAGACCATCAAGCTGGAAGGACAGGCACTCGATTCGGATCAGCTTGAGATCACCGATGACCTGACCATCATCGGCCCAGGAGCCGATTTGCTCGCGATCAGCGGCAACGACGCGATCAGCGACGCCGACGACAACCGGGTATTCCTTGTTGACGACGGAAATAACTCCAGCGAGATCGACGTGACGATCAGCGGTTTGACGATAAGGGATGGAATTACCGTTGGGATCGCTGCCGCTGCTCCGGGGGCTGGTATCAAGAACACCGAAAACCTGACGCTATCTGAAGTCGCCGTTATTGGTAACGTTGCTGCTCAAAATTCTGCGTTTGATAACGCAATCGGTGACCTTGGGGGCGCAGTTCACCATTCACTCGGCACTCTGAATGTCGAGGGAAGTACGTTCTTTAATAACATCGCAATTTCGGGCGGCGGAATCGCAGTAGAATCTGGTTCGGCAAATATCTTAAACAGCACCTTCAGTCGCAATGTCGCAAAGGATGCCGGCGGTGGGATCATAGCTAGGGGCTCGGCAGCGGTTACGGTCCGAAACTCGACTTTTACAAGAAACCGAGCTGATCAAAATGGTACTGAATCGATTAATCTTGGCGGAGGACTGTTCACGACAAGTAGCAACCCGGTCACGCTTCACAATACGATTGTCGCAGGCAACTTTACCGGAACCGGCGATCAAGAATCCGACATCCGCGGAGATGCGACCGGAGTTGTTTCGAGCAGTTCTTCGCACAACTTGATTGGTGGGAACTTCTCTCCCGGCATTAGCAACGGCGCCAACGGCAACATCGTGGGCGACGGCAACGGTGGCGTAATCCCAATTGAAACGATACTTAACACAACGCTGGCCGACAACGGCGGTGCAACGCTGACACACGCGCTGGTTGAAGGAAGCCTTGCCATTAACGCGGGATCAAATGCACAGATTGCTTCCGGTGTCACCACCGATCAAACGGGAGCTACACGAATTCAACTCGACACTGTCGACATCGGAGCCGTCGAGTCTCCTTTCGAGACCGCCGGACTTCGGGTGACGACAGACACTGATCTCGATGACCCGACGGATGGCGAGACCTCACTTCGCGAAGCAATCGACTTTGCCAACCTGAATACCGGAGCGGACACGATTACGTTTGCCAACTTTTTCGGCTTCTCTGAACAGACCATCAACCTCAACGGAACCCAACTGCCAATCGTGACCGACGACTTGACGATCAACGGTCCCGGGCAGGAGTTGCTGACGATTGATGCCAGCGACAGCTCACGTCACCTGGGGATTCAGGGGGCTGATGTGACGATATCGGGTGTGACACTGTTCGATGGCAACTCGACCGGGAGTGGTGGGGCGATTGCTGCGACACAGGAATCGACGCTCACAATTGATGCCAGCACGATCAGCAGTAGCGTGGCCTCTTCCGGAGGCGCAATCGTAATGCTTGGCGGACAGCTGAATGTCCTCAACGGTAGCGTGCTCACAGGCAACAAGGCAACCAGTGGAGGCGGTGGTGGTGGTGGAGGAATCTTCGCGCAAAGCGGCGCTGTTGTCACGATCGACGCCAGCACAGTTGTCGCCAATACCGCATTCGACGGCGGCGGAATCGTCATGGCTGCTAGCGGTACACTGAACGTCCAGAACGGCAGTTTGCTCGGCGGCGACACGCCCGAAAAAGGTAACAAAGCAACCAACCAAGGTGGAGCAATCATCGCGTTTGGGGACGTCGTCGTAACAATCGACGCCAGCACTTTGAGCGCCAACTCATCCGAAGGCAATGCCGGCGGAATCTTCATGTCTGGTGGTACACTGAACGTTCAGAACGGCAGCACGCTCGGCGGCGACACGCCTGAAAAAGGTAACAAAGCAATCAACGACGGTGGAGCAATCTTCGCGCAAAGTGGCGCTGTCGTAACTATCGACGCCAGCACCATCAGCAACAACCTGACAGATGAGGATGGTGGCGGTGTATTCCTGCTCGTCGGTGCCACGATTATCAACTCGACATTCAGTGGCAATTCAGCCAAAGATCGTACCGGTGGGTTGAGCGTTGGCGGACCGACGGTTATTCGCAACTCAACCTTCACCGGTAATCGGGCCGACTCCGACGGCAACGGAACGGGAGCCCAGGGTGGCATCTTCACAGCTGCCGACCAACTGACGTTGCACAACACGATCGTTGCGGGCAACGTCAGGGGCGCAGGCACAAACACAACCCCCAGTGATCTGGACACGGCTAACCTTGTTGCGGGATCATCACACAACCTGATTGGCTCGACCGTTGGCGGTAGCGGTGGACTTGTTGATGGAGTCGACGGCAACATCGTCGGCGTGAACGGCAGTGGAACGATCGACATCGACACGATTCTCAACACCACGCTGTCCGACAACGGCGGGCCGACGCTAACGCACGACCTGGTCTTCAACAGCCCTGCGATTGGCACAGGCGACGATGCCCAAGCTCTTGGCACAGACGGTTCCACACAGCTTACGACCGATCAGCGTGGTAGTGGCTTTGCTCGAATCAAGGCCGGCACAGTGGATATCGGAGCGTTTGAGTCTGATCAGGAAATCCTCAGCCTTGTTGTTAGTACCTTCAGCGACACGGACTCTGAAGATGGTGTAACTTCGCTTCGCGAGGCGATTGATTTCGCCAACGCAACACCTGGTGCCGACACCATTACTTTCGATAGCTCTGTATTCTCTTCGTCACAGACGATTCGGCTCGATGGCACGCAGCTGCCCATCGTGACTGACGACCTGACCATCGAAGGACCGACAGCCGGCTTTCTGACGATCGACGCGAATGACAGCTCAAGACATTTGGAAATAGTCGGTGCCGATGTTGAGCTCATCGGCTTAAATCTGATCAACGGCAATTCCACCGAGGACGGAGGAGCGATCCGAGCTACATCTTCAGCCAACTTGACCATCGACGCGAGCACCATTAGCGCGAGCAACGCGGTTCGTGACGGCGGTGGCATTTACATTTCCGGAACGCTCACTGTGCAGAATAGCAGCATCATCGGCGGCAATCACGCGAATGATGACGGGGGAGCGATCTTCACAACGATCGGTACTGCAGTCACGATTGACGACAGCACGATTACTGGAAACACTGCCGGTGACCATGGCGGCGGGATTGTGCAGGTAGGCGGAACACTGAACGTGATCAACGGCAGCACGTTCGACGGCAATCACGCTGTCGATGACGGCGGTGCGATTTTTGGACTCTCAGGTGCATCGGTCACGATTGTCGCCAGTACGATCAGTCGAAACAGCACCGATGACAATGGCGCAGGAATGTTCCTGACATCCTCGGCATCGGGTGCGACGATCATCAATTCAACCTTCAGTGGCAACAGTGCAGTGGACAGAGCAGGTGCTCTGGATCTTGCGGCACCGACGGTCATTCGCAACTCGACCATCACCGGAAACCGAGCGGACTCTGACGCCAACGGGACAGGTACACAAGGTGGTATCTTTACGACGACCGACGACCTGACGATGCACAACACGATCGTGGCGGGCAACTTCGTAGGCACCGGCACCTCGCCAAGTGACTTGGGCACGGCTGACCTTGTTTCCGGTTCGTCTCACAACCTGATTGGCTCAGCAGTTGGCGGTAGCGGCGGCCTTATCGATGGAGATGACGGCAACATCGTCGGCGTGAACGGCAGTGGAACGCGAGACATCAACACGATTCTCGATACGACGCTTGCCGATAATGGCGGACCCACGCTGACGCATGCTTTGGTGGAAGCGGGCCCGGCCAGCGATGCAGGCGACAACGCTCAGGCAGTGGACTCCGATGGTAGTACGCTGACCAGCGATCAACGTGGGGCCGGTTTTGATCGTTTCGCCGATGCCACGGGAACCGGGACGGCAACGGTCGACATTGGAGCGGTCGAAATGAATGTGGACACGATTGCTCCGACAGTTGAGTCGGTCGTGATCAACGGCGGTGAGGCTCAGCGAAGTGTGGTTCGCGAGATTCAGGTAAACTTCAGCGAGACCGTCAACGTAGATGCCAGTTCGTTCATGGTCGAAAACACAGATGAAACAGTCTGCTATGTGCCTGAAGTGGCTGTGGAGATTGTCGATGGCAAATCTATCGCCACGCTA
>CAYTPS010000195.1:7913-9606 GCA_964439245.1 uncultured Pirellulaceae bacterium
CGGCATCATTGGAGGATCTCTCCCTGACGGCAACTACACGTTGACTTTGCTGAACACGATCACAGATTCGGCAGGCAACGAGCTTGATGGGAATGGCGATGGCATGGCGGGCGACAATGCAACCGATCAGTTCTTCCGGCTCTATGGCGACGCTACGGGCGACGCAACAGTCAATATTTTTGATCTATTGCAATTCAGGCGTGCCTTTGGTGCTGCGGGAACGTATGACGCCATCCATGACTTCAACGGCGATGGAGTCATCAATGTCATTGATCTATTGCAGTTCCGTCGTCGATTCGGAACGACGATTTAAAGATACAGTATGCTCGAAATGAGACCTTCACTTCGCCCAATGGAGAAGGTGCCGAAGGCCCGATGAGGGGCCAAGTTGAGAGTCGCAATCGCGATACCCCTCACCTCGGGATGGTTGCAAGAATCACAACCCGAAGCGTCAGCGAGGTGCAGTTGGTTCTTTGCTTAAGCTTCGGGTTGCGATTTCCACTTTCCAAATCAAAAAGGAAGTCGTTTCAGCATCCCACCCTCTCCCCAAGTGGCGAGGAGCAAATTTACAAATTGTCAATCGAGCGATGGCGAAAGCACTACGCGTCGTCGAGCACTTCAACCGCCGCAAAGGTTTTGCCTTCGAGCATTGCAAGGCTAGCGCCGCCACCGGTGCTCACGTGCGTCACTGAGTCTTCGAAGCCAAGTTGTGCAACGGCTGCAGCACTGTCACCGCCGCCGATGATGGATACCGAATCACTGTCAGCGATCGCTTGAGCGACTGTTTTGGTGCCCTCGGCAAATGGAGCACACTCGAAAACGCCCATCGGGCCGTTCCATACAACGGTTCTGGCTGATTTGATAATGTCTGCAAACTTCTTTGCTGATTCAGGGCCGATGTCAAAGCCTTCCCAGCCGTCTTCGATTTCGCCAGCCGCAACAATTTGCTTGTTGCAGTCGGCATCGTTGAATGCGTCGCCGCAGTGCGTGTCGACAGGAAGGACGAGTTTGTCGCCAGCTTTTGCCATCAGTTCATTAGCGAGGTCGATTTTGTCTTTCTCGACCAAGCTGTCGCCAACCTTGCCGCCTTTGGCAAGTGAAAACGTGTAGGCCATTGCCCCACCAATAATGACGTGATCACAAATGCCCAAGAGGTTTTCAATGACCTTGATTTTGTCAGAGACTTTCGCACCACCAAGAATCGCAACGAAAGGACGCTCCGGCGAGGAGATCACATCGCTGAGGTATTTAATTTCTTTTTCAACCAACGATCCGACGACTTTTGGTTTGTCGCCCATCGCTTTTGGTACGCCAAACATTGATGCGTGTTCGCGATGACAGGTTCCAAATGCGTTGTTGCAATAGATGTCAGCAAACGCAGCCAGCTGAGCGGAGAAAGCGTCGTCACCGTTTTTTTCACGCTCATCGAAACGAAGGTTTTCAAGGATCAAAACTTCGCCATCGGCCAATTCTTCGGCCTTTGCGGAAGCATCAGGGCCAACAGTGTCGTTGGCGAAATGCACTGTTGAACCAAGTAGTTCTCCCAGTCGATCAGCGGCGGGCTTCAGACTCATCTTTGGATTCGCTTCGCCCTTTGGACGGCCAAGGTGACTCATCAGGATCAACTTGCCACCGCGTTCGATTACGGACTTGATGCTTGGAAGTGCCATTTCGATTCGGCTGTCATCTGTGA
>CAYTPS010000196.1:0-9478 GCA_964439245.1 uncultured Pirellulaceae bacterium
TAAAAGGCCTGCTTACAGCAGGCCGGTTTCTAATCAACATTCGCACTACCTAGTAGTCACTTGGCAGCATGATTGTTGTTCCACTGCGATCCGCGTTGGTGATAATCACAAACCCTTCACCGGAATCAGATTCTTGGACAGGAAAAATTCAACTGTCTGCCGCTACCAAGCGACTGTAGACTTTGGTAGACTTCGCTCGTTTCAAATTAGTATTTGAAGCCGCCAGCGCGTAAGGTGCACAATGAACCCAAAATTAAACCAGTACGTGATGGTCGCCGAGGCGGCAGAGCTACTCGGTGTCTCCCAAGGAACAGTGAGAAGCTGGGCAGAAGCGGGGAAAATCCCGATGCACAAAAACCCAGCCAACGGCTATCGGCTCTTTAAACGTGCTGATCTAGAAAAATTCCTCCGCTCGATTGCTGCGCAGCCCAAAAGTCGCAAGTCGAAATAACAGCCCGCCCACGTTTGCTTCCAAGAATCAACTCCTATGAGTACACCTGATCCGCACACTACTGGAATCCGCGACAATCATCGTCGTGGCACAGTCGCACATTTCCTGCAAGAGAAATTGCAGTCCGGATCTGCGCTGTCGGTGGTGTCGGCGTACTTCACGATTTATGCGTACGATCAATTGCGATTGTCGCTTGATCAGATTGCTCGTTGTGAATTTTTATTCGGCGAACCAACACTTCTTAATCAGCTTGACCCAGAAAAATCTGAGACCAAAACTTTTTTCGTTTCAGAGACCGGCCTAACTGTTTCCAACCAGCTTCAGCAGAAAAGAGTCGCGCGACAATGCGCTCACTGGATCCGCGAAAAAGTTGAAATCAAGACAATCAAACAGTCGAATTTGCTGCACGGCAAAATGTATCACATCGCCAATGGAGGCGTTGAGGAAGCAATCCTCGGGAGCAGTAATTTCACCGTTTCAGGTCTTGGGCTTTCGGAGAACGGCAGCAACATCGAACTAAATTTGGTCGTAGACAGCAACCGTGATCGGAAAGACCTTAAAACTTGGTTCGCCGAAATCTGGAACGACGAAGCGATCGTTAAAGACGTAAAGTCGGACGTCCTCCGGCAGCTTGAGCAACTCTACGCGAATCAATCTCCGCAGTTTGTCTACTACCTGACACTGTTTCATTTATTCAAGGACTTCCTTGACGGAAGCACCGACGTTGATGAATCGCTGCGCAGATTGGCGTTGCCAGAGACCGGAATTTGGAAGGCATTGTTTTCGTTTCAAAAAGACGGCGCTAAAGCCGCGATCAATAAAATCATCAACTACAACGGCTGTATTCTCGCAGACAGCGTTGGGCTTGGAAAAACTTACACCGCACTGGCCGTGATCAAGTACTTCGAGTTGCGAAACGAGCGAGTACTTGTTCTCTGTCCCAAAAAACTTAGGCGTAACTGGACCGTCTATCGCTCCAACAGTACGCTCAACCCGTTTGTTGAAGATCGCTTCCGGTTCGACGTCTTGCATCACACCGATCTATCGCGTGCCTCTGGCGAATCCAACGGCATTGATTTGGAGACACTGAACTGGGGAGCCTACGACTTGGTCGTGATCGACGAATCACACAACTTCCGCAACAACAAACTGGCAACGCAGCGCCCCGGCGACGAAGTACGGCGGCGGAGCCGATACGAGCGGTTGATGGAGGACATCGTTTCGGCGGGCGTGCGGACTAAGGTTCTGTTGCTGTCCGCGACGCCTGTCAATAATCAACTGTCTGATCTCCGCAATCAAATTTCGTTTATAGCTGGCAACGACGTTGCACGAAACACAGTGGCAGATAGCGCGTTCCATAAAAACCTTTCCATTGGATCGGTAAAGGAAACGACTCGTAAAGCACAAGCTCAGTTCACATTGTGGGCGAACCGGCCGGCAGGGAAACGTAACACGCGTGACCTCATCAACGCCATTGGTGGTGACTTCTTCAAATTGCTGGACGGGCTGAGCATCGCACGATCCAGAAATCAAATTGCTAACTACTACGCTAGTGAGATCAAAGAATTGGGCGGATTTCCCAAACGGCCCGCCCCCAAAGCGATTCACGCCACCATTGACCTCTCCCAGCGTTACCTTTCATTCGAAGAACTCGACACCGGTATCTCAAATCTTAGTCTCGCCCTGTACCACCCCACCGCACAATTGCGTGACGATTTGCCAACCGACGTGCGTGAAGCCTACGAAGCCAAAAACCTTGGCAACTTTACGCAAGAGGGTCGTGAGCGGATTTTGATTTCGATGATGAAAGTCAATTTCCTCAAACGGCTGGAAAGCTCCGTCGATTCCTTTCGGCTGACTTTGCAGCGCACGATCGACAAAATTGACAACCTCGAACGACGCATTGCGGCCTTCGAAGATCATATCGACGACAACCCTGACATCGACTATGACTCGCTTACGCCAGACGATTTTGAAGATCCGGATTTCGAAGGTGACGAATTTACGATCGGAGGCCGACGACGAATTCATTTGGCTCATCTTAAACTGCCCGAATGGCTCAAAGCGGTTCGTGATGACCGTACCCAATTGCAATTCCTGTTGGAAAAAACCGAGAAGGTCAGCCCCAACCGGGACGGCAAACTGGCGGAACTAAAAAAGCTGATCCAACAAAAGGTGAAATCGCCAACGATCAATCGCGACGGCGAGCCCAACCGAAAAGTTCTGATCTTCACCGCGTTCAGTGACACCGCCGAATATCTGTACCGCGAACTAGGAAATTGGGCGGAGACAGAATTAAAAATCCACACCGCGTTGGTGCGCGGCGATGGAGGCAACCGAACTTCGCTCGGACGCACCGACTACGACGACATTCTGACGAATTTTTCTCCGCGATCCAAACGACGCAATGAGCAAACCCAACACTTTCGCGAGCAAGACGCTGAAATTGATTTACTGATTGCGACCGACTGTATCAGTGAAGGTCAAAATCTGCAGGATTGCGATTTGCTGGTGAACTATGACATTCACTGGAACCCAGTAAAAATCATTCAACGGTTTGGGCGTATCGACCGGATCGGTTCGCGTAACGATACCGTGCAACTGGTGAACTTTTGGCCGGTCGCAGATTTGGATCGCTACCTGAATGTGAAACACCGTGTGGAAGCCCGGATGGCGTTGGTTGATTTATCAGCGACTCAAACTGATAACTTGCTTGATCCGGGGCAATTGGAAGATTTGATTCGAGACGACCTGCTGTTCCGTGATCAACAGCTAAAGCGACTGAAAGACGAAATCCTTGACCTAGAAGATTTTGACGACACCGTTTCTCTTACCGATTTTTCTCTTGATGAATTTCGCTTGGATTTGTTGCGATTCCTCGAAACCAATCGTAGTCTGCTGGAGGAATCACCCGAGGGCGTTTATGCCGTCGTGCCGCCCAAATCCGAATTGCCCGTTGGTTCGGCGGGAGTCGTGTATTGCTTACGGCACCGCCACTCGGCAACTCACGATTCAAAACATGTTGATTCGTCTCAGCTCAATCCGCTCGCTCCCTACTATCTCGTTTACGTGTTAGACGATGGCACTGTTCGATTTACGTTCGCACGCCCTAAGGAAACGATGTTGCTCTTGAGGGATCTGACTGCTGACCAGACAACCGCCCATGAACGTCTATGCAATCTGTTCGATGCGAAAACCGCCGATGGCTCAGACATGAGCCACTACGATGAATTGCTTCGGAAGGCCCTCGCATCAATCGAAAACACGTTCGCCCGTCGCGCTGCATCGAATTTATTGTCTGGTCGTGATGCTCAATTGCCACAAACGGCCGACACACCAGTCGCCGATCATGGTGGCTTTGATTTGGTGACGTGGCTGGTCATCATGGAGAACCCATCATGAGCGATTCGATCGAACTATCAGGTTACGCGTCGTTTTTACGGGTGTTGTACGTCGAACCAATTTCTGGCACAGGCTGTGCCAGAAATGCAAAATTTGGCCAAGCGGCTAATTCTGCCACAGGTTGTGGCAGAATTGAAAAATCATGGAAAAAGGCCCCAACTGTCGAGGCTACAAAACTGCAACAGCCTATCGCAGAAATCAGCGAAAGCACAAAATGGCAGCAGGCTGTCGCCAAAACTCGGAAAAGTCCCGCCTGTTGTCGCGAACTCAAAAACCGCCGCAACCTGTTGGAAAGAGCCGGCATTGAACTTGATCCCAACTTTTTGGAGTGAAACACTGCTGGCACCCCTTTGGGTTGCGCAGAGGTTCGGTTTCGCTTTCCGTAGGTGTCGCTTCGCTCAACCTACGGCTAATGGCTATCATCCCTACCGGGATACCACATGGTCTTTTTCACACGTTTCGTTTCGCTCATCCCCAAGCCAATAAACTAACCCATGCCTGACCTGCGCGAGCCTATCACCACAGCCATCAGACATTGCTCCAATGGAGAACTAGACGCTTCGGCGACTCAGCTGCTGAACACGCTCGGTTACGCCAGCGACCGCACCGTCAGTCTTGGCAGTTCTAAACCCGACGCTTTTTTGGACTTCATCGCCTCCAGCGCATCGGCATCCGCTTTCAACGCCACCAAAGCACTAACCGATCAATGGAAATCAGCCGACCTACTGTTCCAGTTGACCGACCAAGAACTCTCCAGCCAACGCGCCCTGTTCGAAGACAACGAAATTCAACCGGGGCTACTGCGTTCCTATCTGTTCTTTGCCATCGAACTAACCGGTGACAACTACGCACGCGGCAAGCTGACCGACATCGCCCGCCAGATCAATCGCGTCTTCCCGATGCCCGTGATGGTCATCCTCAAACATCGAGTCAAAAAACAACCGGTCATTTCGATCGCCGTTATCAACCGACGGCAAAACAAAGTCGACGCGGCCAAAGACGTGCTAGGCAAAGTCACGATCATTCGCGACATTTCGATCGAACAACCGCATCGCGGCCACTTGGACATTCTCAACTCCTTCGCACTCGAGAATCTTGAACATCCCAACCGGCAGCCAATTGACAGCTTTGACAATCTGCACGCCGCATGGGAGCAGATCTTCAACGTCGAATTGCTCAACAAGAAATTCTACCGCGAGCTTTCCAATTGGTACTTCTGGGCGCTTCCTCAAATCGACTTCCCCGCCGGCACCGAATCCGACGACGAAAAACGCCGCGCCACTTCGCTGATTCGTTTGTTGACGCGATTGATCTTTTGCTGGTTCCTTAAAGAGAAAGGGTTGATTCCAGAAAACCTGTTCCATGAAACCGACCTACAGGACATCCTCACCGACCTTGATCCCGACTCCAGCAGCTACCACCAAGCCATTCTGCAAAACCTGTTCTTTGGCACGCTGAACCAGCAGATGGGAAAGAACCCCAAAACGAAAATGGCCTACCGTCAGTTCGCCAAAGACGAAGGTTTTCACAAAAACAAGAAAACCTACGGCGTCGATAACCTGTTCCGCTACGAAGAGCTGTTCAGCGACCCTGACACGGCCATCGAGCGTTTTGCCGATATCCCGTTTCTTAACGGCGGACTCTTTGAGTGCCTTGATCGAACTGATCCAAAAACGAAAAAGAAAATCTACATCGACGGTTTCTCTCGCAACAAAAAGAAACGACCCGTCGTTCCCAATGAACTGTTCTTCTCAGAAGAGCAAACCGTTGATCTTTCTGACGCTTACGGTCAGAGATCACGTCGCAATGAAAAAGTACGCGGTCTTATTAAAATCCTAAACTCATACAAATTCACGATCGTTGAAAACACACCGATCGACCAAGAAATCGCGTTGGACCCAGAATTGTTGGGCAAAGTATTTGAGAACCTGCTGGCGT
Source organism: uncultured Pirellulaceae bacterium (assembly GCA_964439245.1). Lineage (GTDB taxonomy): Bacteria > Planctomycetota > Planctomycetia > Pirellulales > Pirellulaceae > Mariniblastus. The sequence goes on from CAYTPS010000196.1 coordinate 5,792, forward strand.
CCTACAATGAAGAAACCAAAACGACCGCGCGGAAGCAAACCGGATCGTTCTATACCCCGCGTCCGATCGTCGAATACATGGTCGATGAATCGTTGAAGGCTCATCTGTCCACCGCATTGATCGACGGCGGCATGAGTGAGGACGACACGCACGCCGGACTGGAGAATCTGTTCGCCTACACCGAGCAACCGCATCCGTTTTCTAATCGGCAGGTCGATACGTTATTGGACGCGATCCACACCTGCAAGATTTTGGACCCCGCCTGTGGCAGCGGCGCGTTCCCGATGGGGATGTTGCAGAAATTGGTCTACATCATCCACAAGCTCGACCCCGACAACGCCAAATGGATGCAGTTGCAGATCGACAAAGCCAGCGACATCCCCGACTCGACCGCTCGCAATGCTGCCATTAAAGCGATCGAGAAACGGTTCGCAGACAACGAAGACGATTACGGTCGAAAACTGTATTTGATTGAGAACTGTTTGTATGGCGTCGACATCCAACCGATTGCGATTCAAATTTCCAAGCTGCGTTTCTTCATTTCATTGGTTTGCGACCAAAGAACCAACCGCAGCAAAAAAGAGAACCACGGCATCCGTCCGCTACCAAACTTGGAAACCAAATTCGTCGCCGCCGACACACTTAGCCCTCTCAAAAAGACGTTGGCACAATCTGAGTTTCAAGATGCAACAACAAAAAATCTTGAAAACAAGTTGCGGCAGGTGCGGCACGATTACTTTGGCGTGACAAACAGGGCTCAGAAGCTCAACCTACAATCAAAGGATAGAAAAATTCGCCAGCAGCTCTCAAAGCAGCTCGAACAATCGGGCTTCTGGGACCAAGCAAACGCAAAAAAATTGGCAGAATGGGATCCATACAGTCCTCAACGTGTTTCAAAATATTTTGAACCACTCTGGATGTTTGACACTTCCGTCGCAAATGGATTTGACATAGTTGTCGGGAATCCACCGTATGTTTTCGGAGGAAATGGTGGAATATCTGACGAAGCAAAGGCTCGATTCAAAGAGGTCTACTTTTCGGGGAAGGGAAAAGTCAATCTCTTCACGATCTTTCTCGAACGCGGTGCGAGTTTGCTACGCAAAGGCGGCATCCTAAACTACATCCTTCCAAATACGTTGTTGCGGGTCACATCTTACAAACGAATTAGGCAACATCTTATTGAGAACCTATCAATATCCGTAATTGTCGATCTAGACGTTGGTGTATTCGATAAGGTCACAGCATCGACAATCACCATCCAGCTGCAAAATATTAAACCGCAAGATGATTCGGTTGTTCGAGTTCGGCATGGGCTAGACGACGAGTTTGAAAAAACGCTGACGCAGTCAGGGTGGGCGGGATCTGGCTATATCATCGACATTTTTTCAAGTGCCAGAGACCGAGAGATGACAGTTCAAATTGAAAAGGAGAGTGAGCCACTGCTTTTCATATCAAATCGAATTAGATTTGGCGTCGTAATTTCTGGAAATTTTGATTCAGTGATTAGTACAAATAATCCAACGAATGATTGGAAGCCGTTTCTCGAAGGAAACGAAATCGCAGCATATGAAATTGGCTATTCTGGAAGGTTCATAAATTATGATCCATCGCTGCTGCATCGCGCTAGAACACCCGATATTTTTGAGTGCAAGAAACTGATGCTCATGCGAATCACAGGCGGTCAGATGCCGCTGAAAGCAGCAGTTGATATTGATGATTACTACAACAAAGAGTCAATATTAAATATCATCTTAAAACAACAATACTCCTACCTTTACGAATATGTTGCTGCGATCATCAACTCAAGCATGGGGAATTGGTATTACCGCAAGAAATTTACGAACGATTCCAAACTGACAGTCAATCTTTCAAAGGAGTACGTTGGGCAAATTCCAATAAAAATTGTTGACGCAAGGGTTGGTTCCCTTTTTAGTAATTTGGTTTGGCTTGTGACGGACGCGAAAGCAGTCGGGAAGAGTGGTGAAGCCGGATTCTTAATTGACCTGATCGACGCCTGCGTGATGGAATGTTATTTCCGGGACCACATGGCCGAGCGTGACCTGTTGTTTCTGGATGATCTCCAGCCGCATTTGGCTCCTTACGACGCCAATGACTCCGAAGCCAAACAAGCCAAGTTTTTGGATCAGCTGTATCAAACGCTCAACGCTCCCGAATCGCCGATTCGCAATCGCTTACTGCGTCTGACCGCCGACAGCCCTGACTTGCTGGCGGTGATCAAAGAGGAAGGCAAAGTATGAAGTCGCGCGTCCAACGCATCGAAATCCGCAACTTCAAAGCCTTCCGGAATTTTTCGCTCGACCTCCAAGGCCGCCACCTACTGGTCTACGGTCCCAACGGATCCGGAAAGTCGTCGCTCTACTGGGCACTCTACACGTTTCTACAAAGCGGAAAAAAGGACTCGATTGCCAAGTACTTCGATCCGGCGGACTCGCAATCGCTATTAAACATCCACGAGGACGACCCCACGGCAAATCCCGGTGAGATCGCAGTGACCTTCCGCGATCAGGCGACCAAAACAGACACCACCCATCGAATCACTCAAGCCACTCACGGCACCAAGCAAGTGCCGCTGATCACCAAAGGGGAATTGGCCAGCGACTTCGTTACCTATCGTTTCTTTTTCGGGTTCTCACACTTTCGCAATTCGCAAACGTTTGACCTATGGCCGCTGTTCGAGAAAGAGATCCTGCCCTTCTGCCGAACCACCAGCGGCACCAATGCAGAAGCGGCTTGGCTTTCCATCAAGTCTGGCGATCCAAACCCGTTGGGCGAGCGTGGGTCCGCCGGCACTTCAAACTACGAAGCTTTCGCTCGCAAGACAAAAGCGTTTGCCGATTTGCTCGATCCGATCGTTGAAACCATCAGCAAACGTGCCCAATCCTTCTACGACGAACATTTCGCCGAAGAGTCTCCGAAGCTGGAACTTGCTCTCAAGGTGACAAGGCCCGCTTCGTTCACTGGGTCCAATCAACAAACTGCCGATTTCAAACGCCCAGAGATAACGTTGGGAGTTCGGCTCAATGGGAAAATCATCGACCGACCGCAGAGCTTTCTCAATGAAGCGAAGCTGACACAACTTGCCCTTTCGGTTCGGTTTGCTGCTTCGCTGGTGAACTTGCACGAATCGGATCTCAAGCTGCTGGTGCTTGATGATTTGCTGGTCAGTTTGGACATGAGCAATCGCATGAAGTTTGTTGAGATTTTGAATTCCGAGACATTCGCCAATTACCAAAAGACCATTCTCACCCACGACTTAGGTTTGTTCCAAGAGTTGCGACGTCATATTGGTGTGAAACACAACCAGTGGCAGTTTGCCAAGTTGGCTGGAAATGCGAAAGACAACCCCTCACTAAAGATTGCGAAAACTGATCTGGAAGTTGCAGAAGACTACTTGGCCAATGATCAACTGGCCGAATGTGGCAATCGGCTTCGCAAGTGCGCCGAAGCGTGTTTAGAGAATTTTCTTGTTGTCGTACGTAAAGATATGCCGCACCGTCAACTCATTCAACGAGGAAAGTTTGCGTCTCTTGAAGCGAAAATCAACGAAGCCAAAGCGAGCCTCTCGATGAGCGGGTATCGTGAATTCGCAGACTTGCTGCAAGCAAAGCTCTCTGTCGATCAATTTCGTGAGTTGCTTAGTGAAGAGGGAATTGACCATACTAAGAT
>CAYTPS010000197.1:0-9472 GCA_964439245.1 uncultured Pirellulaceae bacterium
AAATACGAGGGCATGCGATCGCCGACCACTCTAGAAGTGTTGCGAGACTAAGCACAAACATCGGGAAATCGTATCTCAAGCATAACGATCTTAAACAACTTGAGGTCGCGGCACAGTTGCATGAAATTGGAAAACTGGGCGTACCAGATTTTATCCTAAATAAACCCGGTCAGCTAAGTACATACGAATTTGAAGTCGTCGAGCAGCAGCAGCAAATTGGTGTTCAATTGGTACAAAGCGTTTTCAACGATGGTGCGGTTACTCAGATCGTCGGGGCAAATCAAAATGCTGACAGCAAATATGATGCAGTTCAGGAAGATGCCGATAGCTACTCAGATGCTGAAAGAGAATCTATCGAAACTTCCGTCGCGATTCTTGCAGCCTGCGATGAGTTTGACTCACTGATTCACGGCAGTGATTTTAAGATAAGTTTGTCCGTGGAGGATGCGATCAAAAGAATTAGGGACAACGTCCCTGAACGTTTTCGCTCAGACGTCGTGGATAAGCTCGCAGAACACGTGGGAAAATACGGCGCTGAATTACAGCTTTCCAGTAGCAAAAATACCGGAGAAAGCTGGCCTCCGGTACTCGAAACACCTGCCGATGCAATGCGGAAAGGACTACGAGAATCCGTGGGGACAAGCCTCGATGAAGAAATCAACAATACTTTGAGACTTGCCAATGAGTTGCTTGGATTGAGCGAAGGAGCGCGACCGAAGGCTCTTGCGACGGAGGATGCAAAAGTCGCTGAACAAAATAAATCTGCAGAGCCGTCGTAGGCTGAATCAGAGAATCCCAAATTCGGAAAAAGGCAATTGCTTGTTATCCCGTCGATTCTAAATCACTGACGCGATTTGGGTATGACCTTTAGCTCTAGTCGATCGCCATCGCGTGATACAGTAATGGTGGTTTCTTGATTGATTTTCAGTCCGTCAATCGCCGCGGTATAGTCGTAGATGTTTTCAATCTTTTGGCCGGCTAGCCCGACGATTATGTCGCCGCCCTGTACGCCTGCCACCTCCGCTGGTGCTCCCTTGGTCACGTCCGAAAGTTTGACGCCAACGACGTCATCCCCGTAGCTGGGCACGGTGCCCAAATAGGCTCGCACGCCGCCTCGAACGGCTTGTTTGGGTTTGGATGAATGCTTCATATACTTGGGCGGTTGCTCGTCGGTCGCTAACTGAAGCGTGATCAATCCCATCAGCTTCGAGATTTTTGCAGCTGCTGGATAATTTAGCTTTTCAGGGGTGTCCCGCGGCGTGTGATAGTCGGTATGAGAACCTGTGAACGCGGACAAGATCGGTACGCCTGCCTGATAAAAGGAGGTTGCGTCGGTGGGTAAATCCGTTTCGTCGGAGAGCGTAATCGGCAAACGCACGACGGCGTTTTTGCCCTCTACCGATTTGGCCCACCACGGACTGCTGCCGATACCCTGCAGGACCAGCTTGTCTTCCATGCGGCCCACCATGTCCATGTTCAAGGCCGCAACAACATTCAATTTGCCTGCGGCGCTGTCGGCGTCCGCCGCGGGGACCATTTCGGTTTTGACGTTGGTCAATCCGTGTTTTTTGGCCACGTCCGTTACCGGATTCAAAAATTTGGCTTTGGTTGATGAAAGCGTTTGAATCAGTATGGGGAAATCAGGGCTGCTTTGCCCCATGAAGGCAAAGTTCTTCTCGATATCGCCTAACGTAGTGGGTTCGCCATTGACGGCAAGGCTGCCATCATCAGAAATCATGATGGTGAAATCGTGTGGTGAAGGAGAGCTTTTGTCTTTAGCTTTGTCTTCGACGGTCCCCTTTGATCGTACGTTGGTTTCTGTGAAGTGCCGCGAGCCGTGAAGGCCGAGTTCCTCACCAGACCAGCCCGCAAACACGATATCACGCCGAAAAGTCTGAGCAGCTTTTTCCTTCTGTGCGGACAGGAATTCGGCGATCTCTAGCATCGCGGCTACGCCTGAGGCATTGTCATCGGCGCCAAGATGAACTTGTTGCTGTTCACTTTCCTTGGCCAGCGATGTGGCTGTCTTGCCCGTTCCCAGATGGTCAATGTGAGCGCCAACGACAACCACTTCCTCTGATGGTGCTTCGCCAAATTGCAAGCGGCCGATCACATTGCGTCCCATGCCAACAATTTTCTCAACTTCAAGTTTTGCCGAGACTTTGACGCCCAACAGGTCGAAGCCCATGTTGGGTTCGCCTGAATCAAATTTCTTTTGAAGTGTGGTAAGGTCCTTTTCGTTTGCTGCCAGCCAGCTTTCTGCAACGGTGTCAGTGATGCTGATCGCCGCGATGCTTGAGCCCGTGGGAGCAAAATCATTCCGCATAGGGACCAGTTGGTTCTTTACTTGTGACGTCGGGCCGCTGACAACGATCATTCCGATGGCTCCATTCTTGCGAGCGTGAAAAGCTTTTTTTCGCAGTCCCGAATAGAACTTAAAGTGTTGTCGTTGTTCCGGAGTGACGTCTTCGGGGACAAATCGAAAGACCATTACCCATTTGTCTTTAACGTCCAAATGAACGTAGGAATCATACTCTTCATGTTTCTCAGTTTTCGGGGCGACGATTCCGTATCCCGCGAACACAACTTCGGCGGGCGGTACGTCCGTGTTGGCCGAAAATGTCAGAGGGGCGAAATCGGAAGTTTCCACCTTCTGGGGTTGAGGATTTTCGTCCGACGAAAGTGTGTAGGACAGTTGGTTGTCTGGCCCTCGTCTCGCACCATTAGGGAAAGAGAACTTTTGAAAATAGGTTCCGTCGTCACCAGCGGGCTCAATGCCCAAATGATTTAGATACGCCGCAACGTATGCGGTGGCCTTTTTCTCACCGATGCTACCGGTCATGCGTCCGCCCAATTCTTTACGGCACAGATAATCGACGTGGCGAATAATATCGAGATCTTCGAAACTCGATTGGGCGGCGATGGCAGCCTCAATCGCCGAACGGGCGGCGCTGTTTTCCGCCGCTTGATGATTCTCAGGTGAGGTGGCAGCCACAGCGTCTTTGCTTGACGTGGAGTCAGTCAAACCCAAAGACTCAAGGGCCGCTTCGTGGTTCCAATCGGCCATATGAATCTGACTTTGCTTTTTTGATCCTCGATTGGAAGTCCATGTCAAAGATTTTCCGTCAGGGGTGAAACTCGCCAGCCCGTCAAACCCCTCCGTGTGAGTTGCTCTGACCGGCGGTGAATTTCCCTCGCTATCGACAATGTACAATTCAAAGTTTCCGAAGCCATGTTTGTTGGTTGTGAAGATCAGATACTGCCCGGAAGGGTGATAGAATGGAGCCCAGCTCATCACGTTCATTTTGGTCAGCTGCCGCTGGTCCGTTCCATCGGTTTTCATTGTGAAAATTTCGGCTGTCAAACCATTTTCTGAAAATCGGCGCCAGCAGATTCGTTTTCCGTCGGGTGAGAAAAAGGGGCCTCCATCGTATCCCGGCGTATTTGTCAGACGCTTTAACTCACTTCCGTCAGACTTCATGATGTACAGTTCCATCATATAAGCCGGATCGATTTCAAATTTTTTCTGCTGTTCTGCGGTGAGCGTTTCTGTGTACGCAGTTCGGTTGGAGGCGAACGCAATCCACTTTCCGTCAGGCGAATAAGACGCTTCGGCATCGTAGCCAAGTTCAGTGGTCAACCGAGTTGTGGTGTTGGTGCTGCGATCCAGCGCAACCAAGTCGTAATTTTCGTCGTAGTCCCATGAATATCGGCGCGTTTGCCCCGATTCGCGGAAGGCCAGTTCGTCAGTTTGCTTTTGCTTCGCGGCCGGGTCGTGCTCGGTCGATGCATATAGCACGCGATTGCCGTTGGGGTGCAGCCAAGCGCAGGTCGTTTTTCCACTGCCAGAAGAGACACGAGTCGTCTGGCCAGTTTCAAAATCGAGCGTGTATATTTGGTAGAAGGGATTGGTCTCTAGACGCTCGGATTGAAACACCATCTGAGATCCGTCACGATTGAAGTAGCCTTCGCCTGACCGTTTTCCTTCAAAAGTGAGCTGGACCATTCCTTTGATGAACCGCGCTTCGGTGACTTGCTCCGCCTGTGCCAACGCAACAGGCGTCCCCCAAAGATTCATCACACCAAAGATGCCGGCCGCAATCAAATTTAGAGGGTTGAAAAATAAATGCAGACGTGACATGGGGGCCTTCAGCAAGAAACAGTGGTATCCGGGAATAACTTCGTCGCGGGCGGTTTGTGGCGGCAATCGAGTGTGACAAGTTGACGCTTAGGGAGAGTTTTCGCTGCACGCACCAAATTTGTTGGGTTTGGGGCGGGTTTGCAGAATCGGCAGTCTGATTTTGCCGAGCTTACGTTAAACTTGGGAACCGAGATGGTGCAGTTGCCGATAACTCCCACTCCCTGCCGTTATTGATAGGCGATTCGTACAGTTTTTTCAATGTCTCGCCTGGTTTGAATTTCTCATTGGGCCAGCCCTAAAGACACGATGATTGCCCGTCCAAACATGTTGCCGAAGAAGGAATCTTAAGATGATCGCGAACAGAAGTTACGACTGCATTGTGATTGGTGGCGGACCGGCCGGATCGACAGCCGCTGCGTTAGTCGCTGAACAGGGACATTCTGTGTTGCTGATCGATCGAGATAAATTTCCGCGCGAGCATGTTGGTGAGTCTTTGATGCCGGAGGCCTATTGGGTTTTTGAGCGTTTAGGCATCGTGCACGAATTGGACCGCGTCGGTTTTACTCGTAAGCATGGAGTGCAGTTTGTGAACTCCGAAGGTAAGGAGTCCAAGCCGTTTATCTTTGCCGAGCATGAAGAACGTGCCAGCAAAGAGAGTTGGCACGTAAAAAGATCGCTGTTCGACAAGTTACTTTTCGATACGGCCTATAACCGCGGCGCAACCTGCGTGGATCAGACGCGTGTTTTGGACATCACAATTGGCGACAAGTCGACGCATCGGGTTACCATCCAAACAGCCGAAGGAAAAGAGCAAGAGATTGTTGGCAAAGTGATCATCGATGCTTCAGGACAGTCGGCGATGATTGCCAATCGACTCGAACTGAGAGAAGTATATCCGGATCTGAAGAAGGCAGCGATCTGGACTTATTTTGAAGGAGCCGAGCGCGCGGGGGCTGGAAAGCCAGAGCTGACTTGTATCCTGCACACTGAGTCGAAAGACGCTTGGTTCTGGTATATCCCCAGCATGGATGGGCAAGTCAGCGTTGGATTGGTCGGGGACAATGACTTCCTGCTCAAGCGTGGAAGTTCTCCGCAGGATACCTTCGATGCGGAAATGAAAAATTGCAAAGGTATTCGGCGTCGGTTGTTGGATGCCAAACAGGTTGGTCGTCCTCAAATCGCCAAAGAGTTTTCTTATACCACCAAGCAGCAAGCGGGAGACGGTTGGGTTTTGGTCGGCGACGCCGGTGGATTCATCGATCCAATTTACTCCTCAGGTGTATTTCTTGCACTCAAATCGGGGATGCTGGCCGGAGAAGCGGTGGCCGAGGGACTTGGCAAAGGTGACACTTCAGCGAAGCAGTTGGGACGCTGGACAAAAGATTTCGAGGATGGCGTGCAGTGGATTCGTAAGCTAGTCCGCGCGTACTACACTAAAGAGTTCAGCGTCGGCGCGTTCATGAAAGAGTACCCTCAGCACGCAGGAAACCTAACCGACTTGTTGATTGGCAAAGTCTTCGAAGGAAATCCTGGTCGGATTTTTGAAGATCTTGATCCTTATCTTGAAAAGGTTAAATCGGGCGAAATGCAGGCGTCTTAGTTCTTTGGCGTGGGGCCAATCAGTTCGATGAAGTTCCCGTCTGGATCACGCACGAGTGTTAGCGCCATTTGTGGATTGGCGACCAATGCGATCGGTCCTTTGGCCAAAGGTTTAACACCAGATTTCTTCAACCGTTCCATCGCAGCGTCGGTGCTTTTGACGAAAATTGTCAGGTAACTGAATCCTAGCGAAGAGTTAATGAATTCGTTGGCCGGCTTGAGGCTGTCGCCCTCAACTTGCATAAGTTTCAGTCGTGTAGCGCCGCGACCTTCTCCAAGCTTGAGAACCTTAACGTCCAACGGTTTTTGGTTGGTAAGGCCAGAATCGGTTGCGAAATTGGCATCGACTTCAAAGCCTTTTGCAACCTGAAAGCCGATTGCTTCGGTATAAAACTTCACTGAGGCCTCTATGTCGCTGACCACACACCCAATCGCGATCGTGAGACTGGCAAACTCGCTGTCCGATGAGGCGTCTTGCGCGAGAGCCATGTCGAAAACCAATAGAGAAATCAAAAACGCAAAAAGAGGAAGACGCGCGTGCATGCTGAATATCTTTCAGTGGACTGGGAATTGATGGCCTAGGCGTATTTTCGTCTTAGCCTTGCCGTGATGGATTTAAATTCAATTTTCTTCGGTTCAGGAACGTCTTGCCAAGCGCAGTCCTCGACGGCACCGTAAAGCGCGTACAGAAAGGCAGCGTGGATGATGTTACGCTCTCCGCGGGCAATTCGTACAGCCACCATGCGTTCAAAAGCTTCTTCGATTCCAAGCTGAATCAATTGCTCGGCAGTTTCAATTCCCGCAGCTGATAAAATTTCTTCACATACAGGCCCTAGATTTCGCATTTCACTAATCTTCCGGCTGTCCATGAGTGCCTTATCCTACCAGAGTTTGGTTCACCATATCTTGAAGATAATCTTTGGTTATTCTTTTCCGCGGAATCAAATTGCGAGCGGGGATTTCAAAACTAGTTTTGAAAAACTCTCCAATTTATTTCTTCGTTTTTTTCTTGTAATTGGTTTCGCCAACTCGCTACGATGGAAAGTGAAGAAACTTCTTTCCAAAGGATGGATTCATGATAACGTTTGAATGTGACCGTTGCCAGAAAAAGATCGATTCGAAAAAAGAATTGCGATTCGTCGTTTCAGTCGAAGTCGAAGCCGCCATGGATTTTGACGAAGAGGATCGCCCTGACAGAGAGTATCTCAATGAACTTCAAGAATTGTTGGAGTCATTGGATACCGTTGATTGTGCTGAGATCAGTGACAAGGCTTACCAAAAGAGAAGCTATGACCTGTGCGAACAGTGCTGCCAAGAGTATCTGAAGAATCCTCTGGCGATCGAGCAAGTTGCTCCACTGGGATACAGCAACAATTAGTTTGACTGACTCGCGCGTCGTGTTTGTGCCCTTCGAGTTGCTACCGGCGCAGCTGGTTGGCGAAATTCTACTTACTGAATTCGACCAGCTTCTGCCTCGCAGACAAAAAAGACGCGGCGGAGGTTTGCACTGACGTTGGAAGGGCTGATTGATAGCGTGAAAGGTATCGCTCATCGCCCGATTGAATAAGCCGATGTACCCATTGTTTGGGGATTTGGCTGGAGTTGCTCTGGTGTGATGCCCCTGCCCTGCCCTGCGAGAATCCTGCGAGGTGAAAACTCTCCATCGCCGATTCAACCAAAGGCCATCGAAATGTCGAATGGGGCTTCGTGCTCAGCATGTTTTGTGTTTGCGACGAGTACCATGACTTCTTCAAGTCGATTTCGGCTCTCACGAAATCTGTCGCCGCGGTTAGTGACGGTTGGTCGCCGGCGGTGTAAACAGGCACGATAAATACTTCGGCAGCATCAATTGGTTCGGTGATGTTACCGAAGATCTTTCGCTGACCGTTTGCCCGACACTCCACTCGTAAGACGCCGCCTCGCCAATTTCGTGCGACCCGATAAGCGACCACCACTTCGCGGCCACCCTCCAAAGTTTCGGTCCGTGAGGGATGAAACCGAAAGAAAACGCCAGTTCCACGTTTGATCGTTCCACTAGCCACCAGCGTTTGATGCTCTGGAATTTCTTGATAACTCTTGCGCGAGTTTTTCTGGTTGGATACATCCGCTTTACTATTGAGTTTTAGGACCTCCAGTTTGTCGCTGTTGGCGTTTAAAGAAATTCCACCACCCGAGTTATGGGACTGTTCTACAGCGATCAGTCCTTCAATGTGAGAGGTCGTTTGTGACTTCGGTCCATAGTCAACGACAGGAAAGAGTTTTTGATTCCATGAAATATCAAAACGAAACTCGTTGATGTGCTTTCGGTCGTTAGCCTGAATCTCGGACGTCACTGGAACGACAACTTCAATGATTTTGTACGGCGATATCGGAGCAGTGTCTGCTGGCATGATTTCATGGACCGATAGCATCGCGGGCACATCGAATTCGATTGGAGAATCTCCGGCAACGACTGTTGAGCCACTGGAGGACGCCATCGAAATGATCGAGAGGCAGCAAAAAACAAAGTAAACTGGACCGCGCATAGAAAATTTCCTTACAGCAGCGCGTTAGGGAACTCGTTTCTTCAATCGCTGAGCCTGTGAGAAACTCCATCGTGGAGTCTTGTGATTACCCTATCCAAAGCGTTCGGTGGCTAATGGGGCGACACCGGTACGATACTCGGCTGGCAAAGGTTCGAAGAATTCTCTTTGACAGCATGCAGGATAGGTTTCTGCCTTATTTTCAGGCGTTCTGGCACGCTAGAGGTACCAAAGGCCCTTGGTGAAAGAAAAAGAAAACCATGTTGTGCGACGGCCAAATCGCTATGCGGTGTCATCCTGTCGGGAAGCTTTACGGATTAGCGACGTGGATACCACTGCCAGCGCAATAAATACAAGCGGAATCAAGAACGAGAAGAATTTCGGTGGATCACCCGATTCGGTTGGAACCAATTGCGAAAGGGGGGGAAGCAAGGCTGCGAAGACCCACAGTCCGATATAGGTGACTGCGAAGCTCTTTGATTCATTTGGCATAGGGCGCCATTTAATGACGGAGTTACAGTGACTGAGTCGTACAGCGGGAGATTTTTACGACACCGCCCCAAAGGAAACGCGCGATGTCTGGACTGCTAGAAATTATACCAAGGCCATGGGCCGTTGCCAAAGAGCCAACGTGTACCGACGGCCAAGCGTCAAAAACATGTTGTCCGACATTACGCCGTGATATAGTTGTCGATTACCCACGTTTGCTGACAGAATCGTTGTGGATGCCCAGCAAAATCCCAAGTGGTTCACCCTTTGCACGATAAGTGGCCAGTAGCAAGTAGGGAAAAGTAAACATGCCACCAAGGAATACGCTGAGAAAGGCAAAAAGATACCCCTTTGCGGTGAAACCTTCGCGCCATGAAATCCAAACTGCACCTAGAAAAAGGTAAACCAAGAAGTCGGTGTCAAATTGCGAACGCCAATTCAGCGCCATCAGGTCGTTTATGGCAACGGCCGGCCAATTGAAACCCTGCTCGAACAAGGCAAACACTGTCATCGTGTAGATTAAAACTGTGGAGACGAGTAGGAATGCTCGTAGAGTGTTCATCATCGCGGCAGTTTATTTGGAGTACACGGAAGGTTTTTTGACAACGCCTCAAACGAAGCAAACGATGCCTGAACTATGAAAGATTGTACCAATGCCATGACACGCTGCCAAAGAGCCAAGGTGTGCCCGAAGGGCCTCAGCGTAAAAGCCGCGTTGGGG
>CAYTPS010000198.1:0-225 GCA_964439245.1 uncultured Pirellulaceae bacterium
ACCTTGGGTTCCTCGGCCTCGCTGATGTAAGTACCTGACTCTTCCACCTGTTGATCATTAGGCTCGTCAACCGACGTTTCATCAACCGAAACTTCCGCGACCGTTGAGACGGGCAACACTTCGACCACCGGGGCCGTCGAATTACCAAAGATTGAGTCGCTCTTTGTATCTTCTACCGAAGTATTTGCATCTTGAAATCCGGCTGCGCGTGCACCGGTAGCGCTG
>CAYTPS010000198.1:235-9449 GCA_964439245.1 uncultured Pirellulaceae bacterium
GTTGACTGTGATTCCGATGCGGATGCACCGGTGGCGCTGTGTTCTTTCGACATTCTAATTCCTGTTCCATGTTGTTGGTTTGACGTTCCGCCTCAGGAATCAATCGATTCGATTGAAATCAGCAAACGTTATTGCTGTTTGATTCCGCGGGAACTTTTTCGCGATGGTCTCGCACAAACCATTTAGGAACTGGAGTTTGATCAGAGACACGCGATCTCGAAGCGTCCACGCATTAAAGTTATGTTGGGCGACCCAGTCATCCCTGCGTAGAGAAAGCATCAAGCTATTCGAGCAATGGGCGGTCCACTCTGGCGGTTCTGGAAAACACGTCAAATGGACACTTCGGCCCTCGCTGGCAAGATAATATCTAAATCACTTGCTAAAACAAGCTTGAAAGTTGAATATCCGTTTCCGCAAGCGTGTAGGGCCCGCTGTTGAATAGTTAAATCAACACTGCACCACGGAGTAAGCCTGGCACCCAACACACCAATGCCACCTTTAGATCTAACTGAAGGGCCAGAAGCGTACTTTGTGAGGGCATCTCCGGGTTTAGCCAGATTGTTGAGCTGCTGAGGAGCTTCAGAGAGCATTACAGCGGTAAATTTCCAGGTTTTCTGATTCTTCCAACGGGACTGTTTGTAACGGCTTAGTAAAGACCAACGAGTGGGTAATTCCCAGCAAGAGGCTGACAACGCCTATCCGTAAGGTACGTTTTCCAGGTCGAAAGTGTTATTCAGCGCCCCAAATGCGTTCGAAGCTCAACCGACCAACAGATAATCGACTCTCCTTTTCACCCGTCCATTTTTCTTGGCAACACCATCTCGGTGGTTAGTAGCGATGAAACGATTTAGCAAATCCGACTCCAACATGTTCGCCGTAATGGCACTCTTAGTTCTCCTCGTCGGAGGATTCAGTTCCAACACTGCATTCGCGATCGTCACACAGGGTGAGTACGAGGAGATTGAAGGATTTACTCAACCCTTTCGCAAGATCGACCTGTCCAGTGATGAAACAGGAGCCATCGCAACGCTGGCTGTGCGTGAGGGTGACCGCGTGGAAGCCGGTGACATTGTTGCAAACCTCGATTCGCGTGTGCAAAAAATCCAATTGCAGATCGCAAAGAAGATGGCCAGCTCAACCAGCCAACGTAGTGCTGCTGCAAAATCTCTGACAAAGCGTCAGGCTATCTCACAACGCCTAGCTCAAATGCATGCCCAAGGCCATGCAAGTGAGAGTGAGATCATTCGCGCTGACCTCGAACTTTCGATTGCTGAATCAAAATACAATACGGCGGTTGAAGAAGCTGCCATTAGGGAAATAGAGGCTGAACGTGCCGCGGTTCAACTAGAGCGTCGAACCATTACGGCTCCTTTCAGTGGCCAAGTCGCAAAAATCCACAGCCGCGAAGGCGAGTTCCTTTCGCCACTGCATCCAGAAATTTGCACCATTGTTCAAACAGACAAATTGCTGGCAACCTTCAACGTCTCTTCAGACCAAGCAAAGCAGTTTGCAGTAGGGCAGAGCTACGAATTGCGTCTAGGAAATGGAGAAACGGTATCTGCGGAAGTTCACATCGTTGGCGTGGAAACCGACCCACAAAGTGGAACTGTCGAAATCAAATTGGTGATTGACAACTCGGACTTTCGAATCCGCAGTGGAGAAAACGTAACTCTCAACATCTAGGATCGCGTTGCTCGATCTCGAAGACGACCAAACGGAATGTGGCAACTTTTAACGGATTTTCAACTACCGGTACCCCATGGCTACTCAACCTGCCAACACTGATATCGCTGTCGGCGGAATCAACGGCAATCTAGAGACCAACCTTTCGTCCGCAAAGGACAAGCTAGGTCAGCCACCAGTCCACATTGAGTCGCAGCAACTGCACCGAGATCTCGCGGAGCTGGCCGATTCACCGTCCGACGCCAACGCGTTCTACTCCGCGCTCTTTGACATCGCCAGCCAACAAGTCAATTGCTTGGCGATGTGGCATGTTCGCATTACGACCGGCGACCCTGAGGACGCTCAATCCAACGGGCCCTCCATCGAAGCCCGGCCGATATCCGATGATCAAGCTGATGTGCTGTGGGAAGTCATTCAAGACGAAATCCCACAAGTCATCAGCGCTTCGCAGAAATCTGGCGACGTCATCAGCCGCGTGCTTCCGCCGACAGATCAAAATTCGATCGTCGCCGGCCCAGTCTTGCCGCTTAACAACGACGGCAGTGAGAGTGTAAATGAGTTCATCCTTGGCTGCTATGACGTAGGAGGCCAATCGTTATTGCGGCAGCAATGGTTGACTGGCATGCTGGCGCAAACGGTACGACAATGGCAACAAAAACGACTCGCGATGCAGGTTGCCGTCGAATCACGCAGCCTTTCTGACTCGTTACAGTTAATGCATGAAATCTCCGTTGCGACCACGCCTGGACTGGCTGCAATCGTGTTAGTCAACCGGTTGAGGAAACTCTTTGGCGCCAGCCAAGTCGGGCTTTCGTTGAATAAGCCGGGAATTCGTGGAAAGGTCGTCGCGGTTTCTGATGTTGAACAATTCGATGGCAACTCAGCTGCCGGAAAACTGCTGACATCGGCCATTAACCAAGCCATCACCTATCAGGGCAATGTCGTTTGGCCGAAGCAAGATCCCGCGCAGCCATCGGCTCACACGCTCCCGCTTCAACAACATGGTGAAGCGATTTCGGCATCCTCAGTGGCAGCGATTCAGTTGACCGACCCTAACGATCAACCTTCAGGAGCTCTATTAATCAGTCGCGCTGGCGGTACCTTGACGGACCAGCAACTCTCGTACATGCAGCGGGTCGCGACACTTGCCTTCAGGCAGTACGAAAGCGTTTGCCGAGCGAATAGATCTACGGCGGAAATTATCCGTAGCTTTATCGCGCCAGGCAGTTGGCCCACCGCGGCAAAATGGTCAGCGTTGGTGTTTTCCATCGCCATGTTGATCCCCCTGCCCTACAGGGTGAGTTGTGATTGTCGTGTACAACCAACCGAACGCCGTTTCGTTGCCGCCCCCTATCATGGCATCTTAGAAAAATCGCTAGTTGAAGCCGGAGAGATCGTTACCGAGGGCCAAGTGGTGGCTCGAATGGATGGTCGGCAGCTGCGAATCGAACTCGCGGGGCTAGAGGCCGAATACAAAGGTGCCAGACGCAAGAGCGATTCGTCCCGCGCGATTGGTGAAGTCGCTCAGAGCCAAATCGCTAAGATGGAGATGCGTCGCCTTGCCGCCAAGATTGAACTGACTAAAACCCGCATGCAGGACCTGGAAGTGCGCTCACCGATAGACGGCATTATCGTCTCGGGAGACCTCGAAAAGGCTCAAGGAGCGCCGCTGGAGACGGGGCAAACTCTGTTCGAGGTAGCACCGCTTGAGAAAATGATGGCCGAAATTGGCGTACCTGAATCCGAGATCCAATACGTTAATCAAGACGACACAGTCAAACTTAAGCTCAATGCGTTTCCATTTCAGTCTTGGACTGGAAAGGTCGAACGTATTTACCCCGGCACCGAAGTGATTGACGATCAAACCGTTTTCGTCACCGAGGTAGAACTGGATAACGAATCGGGTCGGCTCAAACCCGGCATGGAAGGAGCGGCCAAGATCAGCACCCATTGGACGCCACTTGGATGGAACTTGTTCCACAACACTTGGGAAAACATCCGTTGTTGGACAGTGTGGTAGACCATGTCTGAAAATCCATCTAGCCAGAATAGCCAAGAAACTGCTTCGCAGATGCCGTCCGCGCCTCCAGCTCCCGATGAACAGTGGCTGGCCTCTACGTTCTCACTTCGGAGCGAACTTAAATTTGACACCCGGACCGAAAATGGCAAACCGTTTGTCGTTGTCGAAGATCCAGTCAGATCGAAGTACTTTCAAGTCGGCCTCGAAGAATATGACTTCATTTCGTCGCTCGATGGCAAGAAATCGGCCCGACAAATTGTCGAAGAACTTGGACAACTCAACGACAACAGTGTCTCTACCGAACAGGCCGTTACCATTTGCCAGTGGTTGGTTCAGTCGAATTTGGTGATGTCCGAAGCACTCGATAGCTCGGCACGACTTGGCAACCAAGCCAGCGCGATCGACAAGCAGAAAATGATGGGGTGGCTGAATCCGATCTCTTTCAAGGTCTCTCTGTTCAACCCCAACCAGCTCCTCTCGGCGTGCCAAGGCCCATTTTCATGGCTGTTTTCGCGTTGGTTCTTGGTACTGTGGCTCTGCATTGGCGGCGTTGCAATGAACATTCTGTTCAATCGCTGGAGCGACCTTGGAACAGCTTCTGCTGGAATTCTCTCGGGAAACAGTTGGATTTCATTGTTGGTGTTTTGGTTGGTATTGAAAGTCATCCACGAATTCGCTCACGGCCTAGCCTGCAGAAAGTATGGCGGAGAAGTGCCCGAAGCAGGAATTTTGTTTCTGCTGTTTACGCCGATGGCATTCGTGAACGTCACCTCGATGTGGCGGTTTGCCAGCCGCTGGCACCGGATCGTCGTCGCAGCAGCAGGAATGTACATTGAATTATTTATCTCATTCGTGGCATTGATTATATGGTCACGAAGCGATGGCCTGATCGCCGACACAGCCTACAACGTTTTTCTGATGGCCAGCATCACTACGATTCTGTTCAACGCCAATCCATTGATGCGATTTGACGGTTACTTCATTTTGTCGGACCTACTTAACGTGCCAAACCTTTACCCCAAAGGCACCCGTTGGTTTGGCGACCGTTGCCGAGCACTCTTTTTTGGAACACCAAAAACAACCGGTCTGTTTTCAGCGGAAGAAGCCACCGTCGCTCGAATCTACGGTACATTGGCGTGGTTTTGGAAGTGGTCGATCAGCATCGGACTGATCATCGGAGCCAGCGTCATGTTCGACGGGGCGGGATTGCTATTGGGTATCGTCGGAGCTGTTCTGTGGATTGGGTTGCCAGTGTTCAAGCAGTTCTCCTCGCTATTTGGTCCCAAAGCTCAAGTTGCTTACAGCAAACGCCGTACGGCAATTAGTTTCCTTACACTGGCCACAGGGTTGGCCTGTCTGTTTTTCGTGCTTAAAGCCCCTGCGACAAAATCAGCCCCTGCCATTGTTCGGTTCTCTGATGAAACCGTCATCCGCGCCGCCGCCGACGGGTTCGTTGACCAGATCCTTGTCGTAAGCGGCCAACGCGTAGAACAGGGGCAAGAACTTGTGCGCATGCACAATGATGATCTGGACACAGAAATCAACCAAATGGTCGCCGACCTTGAAACTGCGAAAATCCAATCTCGTATTCACCGCCAAGATGGTGATCTTTCACTCGCGAATGTCGAAATGGAAAAAGTCGAGGGACTCGAGACTCAGCTTTCGGAGAAACGGGCCCAACGAGATGCTTTAGTTATCCGTTCGCCGATCAGCGGCCGTGTGTTTCAACGAAACCTGTCCAATCTTTCCGGCAGCTTTATTGAACGCGGTTCTGCCGTGATGAGCGTTGCGGCTCAAGACACAAAGGAGCTGGTCGTATCGGTCGATCAACGTGACCTAGAATCCATCAAGTCAAACATCGGGCGCAACGTTCGAGTAATGCTTCCCGGCCGCCCGGTCTTTGCCTCATCCATTGAACGCGTGGATCCAAGTGCAACGGATCAGGTCACCGAGCCTCGGTTGTGTGCCAACATTGGTGGCCCCTTGCCCGTCAAGCCAAATCCAAACGCTCAACCCAATGAAGATAGCGAGGGTTCATTCGTTCTTTTGAGCCCTCGTTTCGATGCCTATGTCTCTCTTGACCGGTCCATCGGCAGTGAGATTCATGCTGGCCAGCGCTGCCAAGTCTTCTTTTCAGCCACCGAACAATCGCTCGGCAGCTACTTCTTTCTTGCCACCAGCGAGTGGCTGAAGAACAAGATCGAGTTGGCCGTTGAAACGACCACAATGTGATATCAACCTGAGAGCAGTTTGGTTGTGCCACCTTCAGACGGCAATCCACGGGCAGTCGACTGGCCTAAGCCGGAACCACAAGCACAGATGTGAAAACTCATCTGGTTTCACCCAACAAACAGCCTATGTATCAACTTAACGCGTCTTAGGCTCGAAGCCGTCAGTCTTAACCTCGCCAAAGGCAGGTGCTCGAGTATCACTGATCGCGTTTCCGGCACAACTTGCCGAAGAGACTCCTGGGAGTCAAGTACTGTTGGACGGGTAGAGATAGGGTAGGCCACCGAGGACCAGCGAGCCAAGCAGGATCCAAAAGAACAGCCCGGTTGGGTTGCCTGTCCGGGGTTGCTGATCTGTTTCTGGTGTGTCGGTTGTCTTCATGGCACAATGGTGGTTGAATCAGCCGTGGATCGACCTACGCCAAGCGTTTCTCTCTAAAGACTAAGCCAAACGAAGGTTGGACGCCTGCCCATATTATAACGCAAGCCCTGAGCTACTTCTTACCTATCAAATGAAAAACGTCGATGCATTTGGCCAAATTTTCTCCAAACGTATGCTTCACCAGCCCCTTCTTCAAGAAAAAGCAGGGCTCCCGCCCTGCCCTATCTTATTTACTCGCGACTTTCAATTGCCGGTTCGCTACAGAACAGAAATTGAACTGACCTTTGTAACCAAACCGTGGGTCTTATATCACTACCAGCGGGAGACTGGCGTCTCCCTCGTACAGCTTTAATATCCGTGCGAAGTCGAGCAACTGTTCTTCGGTCAAACTGGTTAGATTGCCAACTGAGTTCACGCCGTCTTCTGTATCAACGGTAATATCAAATGTACTCTCAGCAGAAGTGATTGAGAAAGACTTCAATGGTGGTCCAAGCGGGAAGCGGGGATCATCAACCGCGTACGTGTCCCAGCTGATCACAGCTCCACCTACGACTTCAATACTGCCCGGTCCGTACCCAATGTCAAACCTATCAACTTCTCCATTGATGTTAACGACAACATGAGGATCACCCCAGATGGTAACTTGAGTGCCGTTTCCGGAGTGGAGCGTTGCACTGTACGGCAATGCACACCATGAGCGGTGATCGTACTCCGTAGCACTGTCAAAGTTATCTAAAAAGACAGTTCGATCGCTATCACTTAAGTTGATTTCCTCTCCAAAAACGTTGGTTGCACCAAAGAGAACTCCCGACGATGTGGCATTCTCACTTCCGATTCCATATAGGATGTCGACAATGCCATCTCCGTCAAAGTCCGCAATGTCGACGAAACTACCTTCGTGAGAGTGTCGAGTGCTTCCGTTGATCGCAAATCCCTTCGTGCCATCACCGCTATTCTCAACGAGGAGGCTTGAAAGCTCAAACTCCGAGCTGTGCCCGTTGTCGGAACCGAAAATCACATAACTTTGCCCCGCGTCTACGCGTTGATTGGGATCCGCGTTGTAAGCCGAAATCAAGATATCTGCGATTCCGTCTGCATTGAGGTCTTCGCCACCGCTGATGCTTTCACCGGCAAGGTCGTGCTTTCTTACTCCATTAAAAACCACCCCTTGTGAACCGTCGCCACCGTTGGCCGTTCTCAGATCCTCAAGATTTAGTTCAGCGCTGAATGTGCTGTTGCCAAACACCACATACGTTTGACCGGAATTTTTTCGATTGTTATCGACATCAGCGTGGGCAGCCCCGATCGCAAAGTCATCAAATCCGTCGGCGTTAAAATCTCCAACCGACGTCACCTGTGAGCCCGAGAGATCGTGAGCGTTAATTCCATTGGCGACAAACCCTAGGGTTCCATCTCCCCCGCCAGCGATCGTTAAGTCTCCCAAGTTGAACTCTGCGCCGAACCCTTGTTGGCTTCCAAACACTGCAAAAGTTTTGCCTGAGTTTATGACGCCGTTTGCATCGGCATCCTTTGCACCGATGAGAAAATCACCAACTCCATCACCATTAATGTCGCCGGCCGCAGAGAAATCAGAGCCAGAAAGATCATTCGCCGCTGCCCCGTAGAAAATCGTTCCCAAGGATCCATCGTTGCCATTGACAGATCGTAGAAGATTCACATCAAAGTCTTGTGCAATGCCGTTTGCTGTTCCGAAGACCACAAACGTAGTGCCTTTGTTCGAAGGAATTGACACGGCGCCGTCGATGAACCCATCACCGTTAAGATCGCCGACATCACTTAGTTGCGCGTATGTTGGTCCGCCAAACGAGTTCAATCCAGTCACGCGAACTTCATCAAACGCGCTCGCCTCCATCATTCCCTCAATGTGGACCGTAAAGGTGGCCGTCGAACTTTCGCCTGTTGCATCGGTAGTTGTATATTCAGCCGAATCAGTTACGGTCTCGCCTTTCTCTAGGAAAGTAAATTCCGCAGATGGCTTGTAGATAAATTGGCCGTTACCGTCCACTGACAGCGTCGAGCCAGAATCGAGTTGCACCGATGTCCCGACCGCACTGGCGTCTCCATTGATCGCCGAAACGTAAAATGGATCATAGTTGGCGTCAAGGTCGGAGCCGTTGCCATTGTCAGCGAACAGATTCCCTGAAGCAGTAGAAGTGCTATCGACTGTGAATACGTCATCATTGGCCAACGGCGCGATCACCAGAACAGCAGCGGCATTAGAGAAACCATCATTAGTTCCCGACGTTGGCCCGCGGCCAACGACTGTGGCCTCGCCTGTTACCTTGTCGAATCGATAAACATCTCCGGTTTGGTATGCACCGCCAAAGATATTGCCGTCTGCATCGGCGTACATCGCACCAAACGTTAACGGCCCAACTCCATTGTTGCCAATCGTAGTAACTTGACCGTCTAGACCGATCGAGATCAGAACGTTTTCAGGGCCACGCTGACTAGCATAGAACTTCGAGTCTAGGTTGTTGAACGCAATATCATAGATGTTGTTCAGCGCCGTTGAGGTATTGATGGTGTTGTCGACGGTCAGCGTGTCAACGTTCACGCCGTACAGGATGTTCTTTTGCCCCGAGTTTCTCAGATACAACAGATCGTCACTTGCAAAGTCTCCGACTTAGTAGGTGCCTTTGTCGGTTGGCAGACCTTCTACGGCTCCAAGAACTTCGATCTCACCATTTGATCCAATGCGGGCGATTTCGCTAACAGAGGTGACCACACCGTAGGCATAGTTGTCTACTGTTCGGAATCCGGCCGCGTTGACCTTGGTACCAGCGTTGTACTGCGTTGTTTCAAATGTTTTGCTGTCGAGGTTGACTTCGCCGACTTGGCCGTAGTTGGAAAAAACCTGATACAGGCCCGCATCTGGCG
>CAYTPS010000199.1:0-663 GCA_964439245.1 uncultured Pirellulaceae bacterium
CCGCCGGAGCGACTGCCGGATGCGGAGCGGTTCGGTCGACAGCAGGCGCGTCTTGAGCCACCGCAATCGTGCCGATGATTGATCCGGTCGCTAAAAGGGTAAACGCTAACACTGAACTTCGGGTCAACATGGACTGCCTCAAATGGTAGGTGGATGGATAGGCCTTTATGGTGCCTTGAATTTAACCAATCTTAAGCGATCTAGCATCGCTGCTGCGAAAACTTTTTTTTCGATAATCGCCAGAGAACCTTCGCCTCGGTTGATCGATGCCGTTTCTTATGGCCAAAACTTTCACTGCTCCTACGTAAGCGCGCTTCCCAAAAAGACAATCATTAATCGCATATCGTTTTTTTTCGCCTACGCTCTGAAAACAGTCAGTTTTCATCTTCTATTGGCCAAATCGTCGCAAAAATTGTTTACGCAACGAAAAAATATGCGGGACGTCACGGGATAACGTTGGTTCAACCATCCGACGTCGCTACGATGAATAAACTGCGCGTGTTTGATGGCCGCTACACATTCAATAATAACCAATTCGACATCCCCCAATGAATCACGTCTTCTCAACTCGATTGCTAATATTGATTTGTTTGTTCGTCGGTGGATCTCTCGAAGTAATCGCCACCACACAGGACGATACGAATCAACCGAACAGCGTTCCAT
>CAYTPS010000199.1:673-9440 GCA_964439245.1 uncultured Pirellulaceae bacterium
CGGACCAGTTTGTCGATTTCGGACGCGACATCCAACCGCTGCTCTCGGATCGTTGCTACCTGTGTCACGGCCCCGACGAGGCCGCAAGAGCGGCCGATCTGAGGCTGGACAATTTCGCCGACGCAACGCTCTCGTCGATCGTCCCCGGTGACGCCGACGCCAGCGAATTTATCGAGCGCATTTCAAGTGACGAAGATGACTATCGAATGCCAACGCCATCAAGTCACAAGCCAGCGTTGACTTCCGAGCAGGTGGAGCTCTTTCGTCGTTGGATCAATCAGGGTGCCAAATACGAAGGACATTGGGCGTTTCAAAATCCGGTCAAGCCAGTGGTTCCAAACATCGCGGGACGCTCCGAAAAATTACACCCTATCGACGCCTTCATTCAAAAGAAGCTCTCTGACAAGGGCATCGCGCCGGCCCGACGGGCGACTCGAAGAAATTTACTGCGCCGCGCCTCGTTTGATTTGACGGGATTACCGCCCACTCCAGCTCAGCTGAAGACGTTCGAAGAGGATTCAAGCTCCGACCAAGCGGCTTGGTCAGCAGCGTTGGACAAACTGATGGCGTCCGTTCACTACGGTGAGCATCAAACACATCTGTGGATGGACGCATCGCGCTACGCCGACAGCAATGGATACCAATACGATTTCAAACGCGATCAGTGGGCTTGGCGCGACTGGGTGATCGACGCCTTCAACCAAAACCGAACCTTTGATGAATTTTCGATTGAGCAACTCGCCGGCGACCTCCTGCCCGGCGGCACCAATCAGCAACGGCTGGCCACGGGGTTCTGTCGCAACCATCCTATCACTGTCGAAGGCGGTGTCATCGATGAAGAGTACCGCACCGAGTACGTCATCGACCGTGCTGTGACTGCCGGCACCGTTTGGATGGGCCTGACGGTACAATGCGCTCGTTGCCACGACCACAAGTACGATCCACTTTCGCAGAAAGACTTTTTCCAGCTCACGGCTTTTTTCAACAACGTTCCCGAGAAAGGGTTCAATGGTTTTGCACCGAAGGCAACCATCCCTTCCCCGATGCAAGCGCAATTTGTGGATGCGGCAAAAACGAAACTCGATGCGGCCGATGCCAGCTTCCGCGAACTGGCCAACGCGTGGAAGGTAGATCAAGAAAAGTTACTGCAAGATTTCGTCATCGCCAACACGAGGACTGAAACACCTGTGCCGGTGGCGAAATCACTTGGGGAAGCCACCATGGACGTTTTGGAAGATAACAGCGTTCTGGTTTCAGGCAAAAAACAAAACTCCGATGTCTACGAGGTCACGTTGAAGACGGATCTCCCATCGGTCAATGGTTTTCGTTTGGACGTGCTGACGCACGAGTCGCTGCCGCTGGGAGGAGTCAGCCGCAGCGAGAACGCCAATTTCGTTTTATCAGAGGTTGAATTCGCGTTCGCACCCCAAGACGACGACTTCCAAAACTTCAAACTGACTCACGCCGAGGCAGACTACTCTCAGAATCGCAACCACGTTTCCTTTGCCATCGACGGCGAACTGGATCAGAACGGTTGGGCCGTCAAAGGCAACGATCCCAAACATCGCACCGATCATCATGCGGTCTTTACATCGGCGGAACCTGTCAGCAATGCCGCCGGCGGAACGGTCAGAGTGCGGATGCATTTCGTCAGCCCTTACAAGCACCATCAACTGGGGCGGTTTAAGCTTACGCTGCTCTCTGGTGAAACTTCATCAATCGCAAAAATCGCTTTGGCGGCAGCCCCCAAACCGGCCGCCGAAAGAACAGCCAAAGAAAACAACGCCATCGCCGAACTGCTTGCACTCAAACACGGAGATGAAAAACTCAAATCGGCGGTCAATGACCTGCAAGCCGCGCGTCGCGCACACAACGCGCTGATGGCAGAGGTACCGGCCACGATGGTGATGGCCGACCAAAAGAAGCGACGAAAAACTTATATCTTGGACCGGGGCGAATACGACAAACCCGGCGCCGAAGTTCAGCCTTTGGTTCCCCAATGGCTCAATGCAACCGGTGCATCCTTCGAACAAAACCGCCTCGGATTCGCCAAGTGGTTGATGTCCGATGACAATCCACTTACCGCGCGCGTGACGGTCAATCGTTACTGGCAATATTTGTTTGGTATTGGAATCGTTGACACGCCAGAAGACTTTGGCCTGCAGGGCTCCCGACCAACCCACCCAGAACTACTTGACTGGCTGGCGGTCGACTTCCGCGAGAACGGCTGGGACGTCAAACGCCTGTTAAAGCAAATCATGATGACCCACGCCTACCAGCAGGATTCGGCGGTAACGGCCGACCAATTCAATGCCGATCCTGACAACCGCATGCTGGCGCGTGGCCCTCGATTTAGGCTGGACGCCGAAGCCATTCGCGACGCGGCACTCGCCGTCAGTGGATCATTGAACAAGACCATCGGCGGCCCAAGTGTATTCCCCTATCATCCCGAGGGACTTTGGTTGGAGGTCAACAACCGCCCGGGCTACTCATCGCAGTACCAACAGGATACCGGAGAGAAACTGTATCGCCGCAGCCTTTATACATTTTGGAAACGCTCGGTCGCTCCTCCGTCGATGGCAATTTTTGACGCACCGGCAAGGGAGTATTGCCAAGTCAGACGGTCGCGCACCAACACGCCGCTCCAGGCATTCGTCATGCTGCATGATCCACAATTCGTGGAGGCGGCTCGATTGCTGGCCGGCAGGATGTTGGAACAGGGAGATGAGACAAATGCTCAAATCCAAAGTGGCATGAACCTGGCGCTTGGTCGATCGCCAACCGACGATGAGTTGTCGCTGCTGGGTGAAGCCTACTACGATCGCTTGAAAGCGTGCCAAGCCGATCCCCAGATGGTTCAATCCGCATTGGCGGTTGGCGAATCGCAGGTGGCCACGGATGTAGACCAAGCAGAACTTGCGGCGATGATGGAGGTCGCCAGATTGATGTTGAACCTCAGTGAATTCGTCACCCGAGAGTAGCGACGAACTCGAAAGCCGAGCCCCACACCGAAAACCTCAGACCATAAAATGAATCCAGTTTTTGAACGACAACTGCAAATCAACCGACGGCACTTCTTTCGCCGCGGCGTCAGTTCTATCGGCGCTGCCGCCCTCGGAAGTCTTTTGACGGCAGGTTCAGCAAAAGCAGTTACCCCGCTTGG
Organism: uncultured Pirellulaceae bacterium; assembly: GCA_964439245.1. GTDB lineage: Bacteria > Planctomycetota > Planctomycetia > Pirellulales > Pirellulaceae > Mariniblastus. The sequence goes on from CAYTPS010000199.1 coordinate 3,837, forward strand.
GAAACAGCCAGACTTCAATTCACTGGCAACCAATAACGGGCCGGGCTATGGACCGGGCAACGTCGGTCCAACTCACTTTCGGCCCAAAGCGAAACGAGTCATCTATTTGTGTCAGTCCGGTGCGCCAAGTCAAATGGACACGTTTGACTACAAACCGATGCTGGAAAAACTTGACGGACAGGATCTTCCCGATTCGATTCGCGGCAAACAGCGTCTTACTGGGATGACTTCCGGACAGGCGGCATTCCCCGCCGCCAAATCAATCGCAAAATTCGCCAAGCGCGGCCAATCCGGGCAATGGATCAGCGATCTGCTGCCGCATCACGAAAAAATCGCCGACGACATTTGCGTGATCAAGTCCATGTTCACCGAGGCCATCAATCACGATCCGGCGATTACCTTTTTTCAAACCGGCCACCAACAACCCGGACGACCTAGCCTTGGCTCGTGGTGTACTTACGGTCTGGGCAGTGAAGCCGAAGATCTTCCGGCGTACGTTGTTCTCCTGGACAAAAACACTGACTCGGAAGCTCAACCACTTTACTCCCGTCTGTGGGGCAGCGGTTTTCTGCCCTCCAACCACCAAGGCGTAAAACTGCGAGGCACGGGAGACCCGGTGCTGTATCTACAAGACCCAACCGGCGCGACGCAAGCACAGAAGCGCAAAATGCTGAATCGATTGGAACGACTGAATTCGATGCACTTCCAAGCCGTTGGCGATCCCGAAATCCAAACACGTATCGCCGCGTATGAGATGGCTTATCGAATGCAAATATCGGCCCCTGAGCTAACGGATTTCTCCGACGAAACCGAAGAGACATTCAAGCTCTACGGTGAAGATGCAAAAATCCCCGGCACACATGCCGCCAACTGTTTGATGGCTCGCCGGCTGGCACAGCGCGGCGTGCGTTTCATCCAGCTTTATCATCGCGGTTGGGACCACCACTCCAATCTGCCCGAACGCCACCCGGCCATTGCCAAAGAAGTCGATCAAGGCTCTTCCGCGTTGATCCAAGATTTAAAGCGTCTTGGAATGCTCGACGATACGTTAGTCATTTGGGGCGGTGAGTTCGGTAGAACAGTCTACAAGCAAGGCGATCCTAACCGGTTCGGACGCGACCACCATCCGCGCTGTTTCTCAATCTGGATGGCTGGCGGCGGCGTGAAGCCGGGGATCAGCTACGGGCAGACCGATGACTGGTGCTACAACATCGTCGACAAGGATCGATACGGCGTTCACGTGCATGACCTCAATGCGACCATTTTGCACTTGCTGGGATTTGATCACGAAAAACTGACCTACCGATTTCAAGGGCGCGACTACCGCATTACCGACGTTCATGGAAAAGTGGTCAAGGACATTCTGGTGTAGGCAAGCGGAACGCGGCGTTTCTTATTCGGCGCGGCAAGTGGTGGCTCCATCGCCCTGCCCCACCCTACCCTACCGGCGGCCCATTTAAACAAGTTGAGAACACGCCCTACTGCTCCAGCAGTCCACGACCTTCTACGCTTCTATCTCACGCAACACACCTGCCGTAATTTCATCGCTGTAGCCGTTCATCTTCCAATGGCCAGGACTCCAACCGGCAAGGAACCGATAAAAATCAGCCCATGCAAATCGATATAGATCTCGCCACTCCGATTCAAGTGCTGCAAAATTAATCTCGAGATCCCGCCGAGCATCAACGGCGCGCTTCAGTAAGCTGAAATACGAATTCAGCAACGATTCCTGCTGGCGGTGGCATTCAGCATCACTCAGACAACTGCTGATCAGATAGGCCAGGTCCTTCATGCCGCAACCGCGGCCAACGTACTGAAAATCGACAGCCGCCACGGCACCTGTTGAGGCAGGAAAACAAAAATTGGCCAGCTTGGCGTCCCCGTGAACCAGCGTTTGAACCTGGCAATCGTTCAGACGTCGATCGATCTCCGCGGCAGCATCTTTCAGCGCACCGGACTCCATGACACCCAGTTCGTCTTGGCGGGTTGCCAGATGCCAATACGTTCCTACCGACCAAACTTGATCCGCGATTGCCCGCCCATCGATCTGAATAAAAGCTGCATGAAAATTTGCAAGCCAGCTTAAGCACGCCAACAGCTCGCTTTCAGACACACCACTTTTTCTGATCGGAAAGCCCTTGCCGCCAAAACTCGGCTGGTCCAAGTCCTCAAGCACCATCAGCCAATCAGACTCCGACGCCGGCGAGTGCGAATCGGCCCCCAACAATTTGGCAACGCGACACGCTTCACCGCAGCGCGACGAAAACGCAGCATAGAAATTCCGCTCTACTTCGTACGACCGAATCTTCCGCGTGTGAGAGGCGCCTCCATTCCAACCGCGCGGATGGGACTGCCCTGCCCCGGCAGCATCAACGTATTTGACAATCGCCGACTGAACCAGATCCGATTCAGCGAAACTCAAGTCAACCTTTTGTATCCGCCCGTAGCCACTCCACAGGCTCTGGACAACCTCTCGGGGCGTACACGCAGTCGCACCGGTAAGCTTGCAAATGCGTTTCAAAACTGACGGAGAAAATGTCTGCATGGAATCAACATCGTTCGGCCGCAATCACGGCAGGCAATCAGCGAACCCAAGATCTAGTGGTCCTTCAAACCTGAAATGAATAGTTAGCTGGGTGCCATGCTTACGCAAGCGTAAACATGGCACCGGTCAATTCAGCTATAACGGACCACTAGTTACCGAGCAACACTGGTATTGGTCGAGATACTCTTGGTGCCCTGCATTTGTTTACTTGACGGAGTTCCCCTCTTCACCCACGCGATCGCCTTGGGCAACGATAGGTACTTTGGCGGCAGCTTCGCGAACTCGGGCACATTGATGCTCATGCAATGTACCGAACCCTCCAGCTTTTTTAACGTTGTCGTGTTGATGACCTTAATGGTATGATCGGGCAGGATCGATTTGTAGACCGCCACCGCCCTTTCGACGTAGTCACGTGGATTGTCATCGAACGATGGCAAGATCACCAAGTCATTGGCAAAAATCACATTGGTGAACGTACTCCAAAACTTCCCCTGCCGCGCCGGGGTCGGAATGCGTGTCACCTTCAACGGCTCCCCATCGACCATCACTTTCTTCAGTTGCCGAACATTCCGGTCCAACAACGATGCGTTCACCGGATCCGCATTACGATCCAGCGAAGCAACAACGACATGATTATGTGCGACAAATGCGGCAAACATGTCGACGTGACGTGTCGCCTCGTTCCGCAAGGGTTCGAGCACCACGATGTCTTCTAAATTACAGTTCTTTTTGATCTCCTGGATCACCATTCGGTGCGCCTCTGCCACCGGGTCAGTCCCCGGCAGAAGATCCTTGAACTGAATGTGGTTGTCCTTGAAGATTCGGTTGGTGGTCAGCGCCAGTCCGCGTCCATTAAACAGCAAGTTGCCACCCTGCATCGTCCATGGCACCGCGTGGTAGCGTTCGCCGGTTAGCTTCGACCATGCCTTAGGCAGCTTCTCGTCCCGCGGCCGCGTTCCCTCGTACAAGAAATCAAAAGAAACGGCTTCTCCATTCTCCAATTCGCCAATTCTCGGCCCGAAATCACGCAGCCAAATCGTGTCCAGTTCCACATTGTAAAACTTGACGTGGTCGTACTCTCGATCCTGTTTCATCAACACACGTGTTGCGTCGATCAGCTGCTTGCGATCATTGACCAAAATCCCGACGGTGATGTGCCCCTGGCAAGCGTTCACCAGTTCTACCAGCACGTCTTCGTGCGTCGGCAACAACTCGCAAACAGAAATCAAAATCGCTTTCTGCTTTTCATAGTCGCCCGCGATACGTGGGTAGATCGATTCGGGTTTAAACCCCGGACGTGCCAAGTACTTCTCGGGGGGTGTCGCTTTTGCACCGCTCTGCGGCTTGGATGCTTGGCTTCCGCCGGCCCCGACAACATTCGATGGCCGCACGGCCGGAGTAGGAACCTGTGGACGAACGGCAGGTGTCGGAACCGGCGGCCGCATATTCTGTACACCGTAACTCTGCGGCAATATTCTCTGCGGTACAACCTTATATCGCTTCGGGTAAGTTTGGTAACGCTTAACTGAATTAGAATACCGTGGCACATAGCGAACCGGCGGCCGATAGTAACGCACCTGCGCCGCTGTCTGCTGGCAGCAAACAAGCATCGCAAACAAGTTCGTTAGCAGCAAAAAAACCACCAACATCACCCAACCAGCAACTTCAACGCGCACCCCAAGCATGAAACAAGAAAGGCACTGGCGGTATCGGCAGGTCTGAGAACGCATGAAAAGGATCGTAGGGACGAAAAGCAAACGGAAGGAAAGGCACAGCGCCTTCTTTGGCAACACTAAATTGTTATTTTCAACCAGCCAACGCGTTGGGACAAACGGCGTTGCCAAAGATCCATCTCACGTCCGCCAAAGCGCAGTACTGATAGTCTAGTTTTCCACGCCAACTTTTGTAAGTGGGAGCGTTTGTTTTGGGAGGCGTTTTTCACCGCATGTTGCCTCATACCAATCATACATCTCCATCAATATTTCTCGGCCGTTGCTGCCGTGACGCTGTAACAGGTCACCGGAAAATTCTTTCCATTGCCGCCCTGAAAAAACATCATCGTCACCATCGTGAATACCCGTACGAATCGACACCGGCAAAAGTTCCTCAATCAACCGGTGCAGCGAAACTTCGCCGAAAGTCGTTTCAAAAACCTGTGGCAGCCATGGCAGAACTCGATGCCCCGTCGCCAGTAAACCATCGCCCTGCCCTGCGCCGCCACGCCGCCGAGAACCGCGTTGGCGAAACCTGCCGAAAGAAAATCCACCAAGAAACAACCAGCGATCAACCGGCGACAGACGTTCGATCCCGTCGACCACAAAAAGCCGTGGCGCCCCTGCACCAACCTCACGCCGCTGAATTTTTTTCGGGCCGCGAATCGTCACTTGAACCAGCTTCGGAAATCGATCCTTCACCTGCCGCCACAAATGGTGCGTCAACGTGGTCTTGCCTGAACCATGAGGCCCAACAATTTGACCAATCCACTGATGCCGATCCAGCGACCGTAGCAGTTCCTCCTCGGCGGCCGCCCAGGAAAAAAAGTAAGGCAACCTTCCACCCGAAACCGCAGCTGCAGAAAATGGATTAGAAGTTGGAGATGCTGGTTCCATATTCGGCAGGCACGTCGATTTTAACCCGACGTTGGCATTGGAGAATTTCGAGTCCGAGGAAACCTAGGCCGACGTTGTTTCGGTTGTGTCTTCCTCGTCGGCGACCGAGGTTGGAATCACCGCGTTGCCCAAACCGAACTCAAGGTCGCGGCTGATCTCTTGACCTTCACCATAAAACATACGGATCCGAACCACCCAACGCACCTTGATGATCTCCCCCGCATACGACAACGGGCTGTTGGGTAAAACCGTGCTCAGCCGTTTCGGCGTCCCAAGCGTTTCGCGGCTGAGTGCGTCTTTGGTGAATCGTTGGAAGAAATGAACGCCTATGTCTTCGCTGCCCTTGCCCTCGGTCACCCAAATCACCGATGCCTCCAGCGATGTCACGTCCAGTCCGTCAATGCCGCGCAGGCGGTACTCGCACATCAGATAATCGCCCGGCTGAAACCG